>NZ_JBDPMI010000003.1:0-514864 GCF_039871555.1 Streptomyces sp. B5E4 | reverse complement strand
CTTGTACGGCCCGCTTGCGGACCGTACAAGGCCGTCCTGGCGCCGTTCAGCGACGGTCAGGAACCCTCGGGCCGCCTTCTCAGGCGGTCAGCTCCTGCGCGAGCGCGTCCCGCAGCCGGGCGGCGCGCTCGGCGACCTCCGCCGGGCCCAGCTCCACCGCCCGCGACGACCAGTGCTGGCTCTCCGGCAGGTCCCCCCGCCGGGCCGCCAGCAGCGCGAGCCGCAGCGCCGCACGGCCGTGGCCGTGCTCCGCCGCCCGGCGCCACCAGATCGCCGCCTCCGGCACGCTGCCCTCCCGGGCCAGCAGCAGGCCCAGGTTGAACGCGCCGTTGCGGCTGCCGGCCTCCGCGGCGGCCCGGTACCACCGGCCCGCGGCCTCCGTGTCGCCCCGGGCGGCCGCGCGCATGCCCAGCCGCACCTGGGCACGCCGGTGCCCGTGCCGCGCGGCCTGCTCGTACCACCGCTCGCACTCGGCGGCGTCGGCATCCGAGCCGCCCGGGTCGCCGGCCGTACCCGCGCCGCCCCACGCCCGCGCACTGCGCGCGCCCGCGGCCTCCGGCCTCGCAGAAGGCCCGGGCCGCCGGTCGTCCAGCAGCGCCGCCAGCCGGAACGCCCCCTCGGGGCTGCCGCCCTCGGCGGCCGTCCGCAGCCGGTGCTCGGCGTCCTTCTCCTCGCCGTCGCGCAGCAGCGCGATGCCGACCTGCAGCGCGGCCTCCACGTGACCGGCCGACGCGGCGCGCTCGTACCACTGCCGCGCGCCCGTCTCGTCGTCCCGGCCCGCGTGGATGATCCCGAGGTTGAACGCCGCGTCGACGCTGCCCGCCTCCGCGGCCTTCGAGAACCACGGCTCGGCGCCCGCGGCGTCGCCGCGCTGCAGCAGCAGCACGGCCAGCGCGTTGGCCGCCTCGCAGTGCCCGGTGTACGCGGCCTGCCGGTACCACTGCTCGGCCTGCTCGACCCGGTTCTCCCCGGCGCACAGCAGCGCCAGGTTGTACGCACCGTTGACGTCGCCCGCGCCGAGCGCCGCCCGGTACCACCGCTCCGCCTCCTGCGGCTCGCCGCGGTCCGCATAGAGCGCGCCGAGCGCGTTCGCCGCGTTGCCGTCGCCGTCCTTGGCCGCCTGGCGCCACCACACGGCCGCGCTGGCGTCGTCGCCGGCGTCGCGCAGCAGGAAGCCCAGCGCGCAGGCCGCGCGCGGCTCACCGCCCCGCGCGGAGATCACGTACCACCGGCCGGCCTCCTGCGACTCGCCGCGCTCCTCCAGGAGCGTGCCGAGGTGCAGCGCGGCGCGCACGTGGCCGCGCGCGGCGGCCTGCCGGTACCACTGCTCGGCCTCGGCGACCGGGTCGTCGCCGGCCCCGGGCACATCGCGGACCAGGCTCACCGTGCCCGGCGCCGCCGGGGGCGTCAGCCGCGTACCGGTGTCGACGCCGCTGCCGGACCGCGCCCGCGTGCGGGTGTCCAGGACGCGTGCGAGGCGGTACGCCGCCTCGCGGTGGCCCTTGTCCGCGGCGATCCGGAACCAGCGCTCCGCGCCCACGTCGCTGCGGTGCTCCAGCAGGTCGGCGAGCGCGTACGCGCCGAGCGCGTGCCCGGCCTCGGCGGACTGGCGCAGCCAGTACTCGGCGCCGGGCTCGTCGCCGTTCTCCCGGTAGTAGCGTCCCAGCGCGTGCGCGGCGGCGGGCGAGCCGCCGACCGCGGCGATACGCCACCAGCCGGCGGCCTCGTGCACCTGGCCGCGCTGGTACAGCAGCACGCCCAGGTTGTTCGCCGCCGCCCGGTCGCCCTCGGCGGTCGCCGCGCGCAGCACCGGCTCCGCGCCGTCCAGATCCCCCTTGCGCAGCAGGGCGGCACCCCGCGCGCTGAGCTGCGCCACGGCCGGGTCCCGGCCCCGCGCAGCACTCGACTCACCGGTGGCGGGAGCCTCACGCTCCTGCCCACCGGCGCCCCCTGTCTTACGGGCGTCCAACACCCTTGCCTCGTCCCCCATGAGGTCCATCGTCGCACCACCTGCAACCCGCGTACACCTGGTATACCGCAGCCAGGAAGGTCACTTCAGCGGTTTGTCGACTTCCCGACACAACGACTGATCAAACCTTGTCACGCCGACAACCCCCAAAACAATGACCTCAGGAACACACACGCGACACATTCGTCTCTCCGGCCGCGCCGCCCCCACGGCGCCCACGGATCACGCGGCAGACACACGTCGAGGCCCGGAGTCCGATGGACTCCGGGCCTCGATCTCGCGTAGCGGGGACAGGATTTGAACCTGCGACCTCTGGGTTATGAGCCCAGCGAGCTACCGAGCTGCTCCACCCCGCGTCGTGTGCCGTAAGGCTATCACGGTGCGGAGGGCCCCAACGCCGCCGGTCCTCGCGGCCCGTGGCCCGCCGGACTCACGTCCGGCGGGCCACGGCCGCTCTAGGCCCCGCTGCCGCCGCCGTCACCGGCATCACCGGCATCACTGCCGCCTCCGCCGTCGCCGCCGTCGGCTCCGGCGTCACCGGCTCCTTCACCGGCTCCGTCGCCGTTCGCGCCGGCCTGCTGCTCGGCGTCCTCGATCCGCTGGAGCGCCTCCTCCAGGTCGTCCTGGGCCTTGCCGTACGCCTCCCAGTCCTGGTCCTGGAGCGCCTGCTGACCGTCCTCGTAGGCCTGCTGGGCGTCCTCCACGGCGTCCTGGAGGCTGCCACCGGCCGGCGGTTCCTCCTCCGGTGGTGGCTCCTCGCCCGTGTCCTCGGGTGGTGTCGCTTCCTCCACCCCGAAGACGACGTTCAACGCCTTGGGCAACGTGTCCTCGAAGGCCGTCTGATCGCCGTACGTGACCAGCACCTTGCGCAGCAACGGGTAGCCGGTGCCGGTGCCTTGCACGTACACCGGCTCGATGTAGATCAGTCCGCCCTCCAACGGCACCGTCAGCAGGTTGCCGTAGATGACTTCCGAATCGCCTCTCTGCAGGATGTTGATCTGGTCGGCGATCGCGGCGTTGGAGTTGAATCTGGACTGCACGAGCTTCGGTCCCGGAACGGGACTGTTGGGTGGCAGCTTCAGGATTCTGATCTGCCCGAAGTCGTCGGTGCGCGCGTCCGCGCCCACGGCCATGTACGCGCCCAGGTTGTTGCGGTTGCGTGGCGTGAACGTGGTGGTCAGCGAGAAGGTCCGCGAGTCCTGATCCGGCATCTTCATACTGAGGTAGTAGGGCGGCACCGAACTCTCGACCTTGGTGGTCGGGTCGTCCGGGATCTCCCACTGCTCACTGCCGGAGTAGAACTGCTTGGGGCTGGTGACGTGGTACTGCGTCAGCAGCTCGCGCTGGACCTTGAACAGGTCCTGCGGGTAGCGCAGGTGGTCCATCAGCGCGTCGCTGATCTCCGCACGCGGCTTGACCGTGTCGGGGAACGCCTTCATCCAGGTCTTGAGGACGGGGTCCTCGGTGTCCCACTCGTAGAGGTCCACGCTGCCGTCGTAGGCGTCGACGGTGGCCTTCACCGAGTTGCGGATGTAGTTGACCTGGTTCTGCTGCGCGATCACCGAACGCTGGTCGTCCGTCAGCGAGTCGGCCGTCGTGTCGCCCAGGGTGGTCCTGGTCGAGTACGGATAGCCGTTGCTGGTGGTGTAGGCGTCGACGATCCAGGTGATCCGGCCGTCGACCACCGCCGGATACGGGTCGCCGTCGATCGTCAGCCAGGGCGCGACGGCCTCCACCCGCTCCTTGGGGGTGCGGTTGTAGATGATCTGCGAGCCGTCGCCGATCGCACCGGAGTACATGATCTGCGGCTCGCTGAACGTCAGCGCGTACGCGGCCCTGTTGATCGGGTTGGACAGATCGACGCCGCTGTCGCCCTTGTAGCGGTACGTCTTCTCGCCGGAGTCGTCGGCGTAGTCGACCTCGTCCTGCGGGCCGCCCACGATCGAGTAGTCGCGGGTCTGCTCGCCGTAGTAGATGCGCGGCTCGTAGTCGCCGAGCTCGCCTTCGGGCGGCAGGTTCTTCTCCGTGTACGCCGGGTCGCCGTCCTCGGTGACCTCGGTGCCCTTGGCTGCGACCACACCGTAACCGTGCGTGTACCGGAAGTGGCTGTTGATCCAGCCCTTCTCCGGAATGCCGTTCACGTTGATCTCACGCAGGCCGACGACGGTGTCCTGCGAGTCGCCTTCCTCGTCCTCGTACCGGTCGACGTCCAGCGTGCCGGGGAACTGGTAGTAGCCACGGACCTGCTGTTGCTGCTGGTACGTCGGCGAGACCACGCTCGGGTCGAGCAGCCGGACGCTCGCCGTGCTGTCGATGGCGCTGCGCAGCTGCTCGTTGGTGGTGTCCTTGGGCGCCTGGCCCGAGTACTCCGTCACCTGGGAAGCGTCGATGTCGTACGCCTTGCGCGTCGCATCGATGTTCTTCTTGATGAACGGTGTCTCCTTGGCCTGCTCGTTCGGCTGCACCTGGAACTTCTGCACGATCGCCGGGTACAGCCCGCCGATCAGGATCGCCGAGAGGACCATGAGGCCGAGGCCGATGAGCGGGAGCTGCCACGTACGCCGCCACAGGGTGGCGAAGAACAGCAGCGCGCAGATGATCGCGATGACGAAGAGGATCGTTTTCGCCGGCAGATAGGCGTTCGCGTCGACGTAGCGCAGGCCGGTCCAGCCGTCGGTGGTCTTCAGGCCGCTGGTCTTGGTCGCCAGGCTGTAGCGGTCGAACCAGTACGCCACCGCCTTGAGCGCCACGAAGGTGCCCAGCAGCACGGCGAGATGACCGGTGGCCGCGGACGTGGCCCGCGCGCCGGGGCTGGAGATACGCAGGCCGCCGTACAGGTAGTGCGTGAGCGCGGCGGCGATCGTGCACAGCACGATCGCGGCGAAGCCGAAGCCGAGCAGGAAGCGGTACCACGGCAGATCGAACGCGAAGAAGGAGATGTCCTTGTGGAACTGGGGATCCTTCTCGCCGAACGACTGGCCGTTGACCCACAGCAGCCACGTGCGCCACTGCCCGGTCGCGGAGGCGCCGGCGATCAGGCCCACCAGCGTGGCGATGCCGAGCAGCACCCACTTCTTGTACGGCGCCAGGTTCATCCGGTAACGGTCGAGGTTCTCCTGCTCCAGCGACATCGCGCTGAGCGGCGGCCGGAGCCGGTGGGCCAGCCAGATGTTGAAGCCCACGGCGAACGCCATCAGCAGGCCGAAGACGAAGAACAGCCCCACCTTGGTCCACAACCGGGTGGTGAAGACCGACGAATAACCGACGGAGCGATACCAGAGCCAGTCCGTCCAGAAGCCGGCGAACATGACGAAGATGATGCCCAGGATGGCGAGCACACCCAGGGTCATCAGCAGTGTTCGTACTCGCCGGGACGGCCTGCCCACACTGATCCGTGGCCCGGTGGGGCCCCCGCCGCGGTCCGGCATCTGGAAAGCCAAGGTGGCACCTCGATCGAGACGTGAACGTCATGTCATACGGCCCCCGCGGCACAGGGGCCCAATGTGGCAACTTACTAAAGCTTTACTCAGTTCCCGCCGGGGGGTGGCAGAGAGCGATGAGGCAGGATTGCGAGCATGTCCAACTCTCCCACCGGCGGTCCACCCCTGGCAGCCGACCCGCTGACTCGCGCGGTCCTGGAGCTTGACGAGTACGCGGCCGGTTTCGGCTGGGACCGGCCGGCCCGGCTCTTCGCCCTCGTCGACACCGCGCGGCTGCGCGCGCAGGAGCCGGACCTCGCCAGGCGACTGGGCCTCGACGCAGGTCACGGCGCCGGCGAAGGCTCCGGTGCCGGGCTCGCGGCGGGGCCGGCCGCGCAGGTTTCCTACACGCCGATCGAGCAGCAGGAACTGCCCGATGAGCAGCCGCTCGACGAGTTTCTCGGGACCATCGCCTGGCCCGACACGGTCGGTGGCTGCGCGCTCACGGTCGAGCGTCTGATGCTCCCGCCCGCGGCGGAGGCCGAAGTGCCCGACGACCTCGACGAGGCGGGACTCGCGGCCTGGGTCGCCGGGCATCCGCGGCGCGAGGAGGTCCGGATGACCGTCGGCGTGCTGCGCGACGGCAGCCGGGAGGCCGCGGTGCGGCTGCGGTCCAAGGACGCGCCCACCGAGGTGCTCACGGGGCCGGATCTGGTGCCGGGGCTCGCCCGGGCGCTGGCGGCGACGTTCGACTGACCCCGCCGTAACGGCCGGCCGCCTCCTCCGGGGTGGCCGGCCGTTGCACGTCCCCGCGCGCTCCGTGTGCGCCCAACTACCCTTTGCACTCGTCGAGCTGGTCGAGGTTGCCGTCGCGGATGTCCTCAAGTGCGTCCATCGCGTCGGACATCGTCCGGATCTCGATGAGCGTGAGCCCGTCGGGTACGTCCCGGGCGGCCGTGGCGCAGTTCGCTGCGGGCGTAAGGAAGAACTTCGCGCCCTGGTCGCGGGCGCCGACGGTCTTCATGTGGATGCCGCCGATCGGCCCGACCTGGCTCTCGGTGTTGATCGTGCCGGTGCCGGCGACGAACTCGCCGCCCGTGAGGTCGCCCTTGGTGAGCTTGTCCACGATGCCGAGCGCGAACATCAGCCCCGCGCTGGGGCCGCCGACGTCGGCGAGCTTGATGTCGATCTCGAACGGGAAGGTGTGCGCGGTGCCCGCCGTGATGCCCACCATGGCCTTGCCGGGCTCCTGGTCGGACTCCCGGGTGGTGACGGTGATCTCCTCGCCCGGCAGCTTGCGCGGGTCCTCGCCGTTCTTCTCTGCCTTCTCCGCCTTGTCCGCGGGGACGATCCGGAACGTGACCTTCTCCCCCGGCTTGCGGCTGGTGACCAATTCGACCACGTCGCCCGGCCCGTCGACGGGCTTGCCGTCGACTGCCTTGATCACGTCACCGGCGTGCAGCGTGCCCTGCGCGGCGCCGCCGGCGACCACGGAGGCCACGATCACGCGGGTGGTGAAGGGGATGCCCAACTCGTCGAGCGCGGCGACCTTGGCGCTCTCCTGCGACGCGGTGAACTGTTCGGCGTTCTGCTGGTCGACTTCCTCGGCGGTGCTGTCGTCCGGGTACAGCGACTCGTGCGGCACCACCGCGTCGTCGGGGGAGAGCCAGCCGTAGACGGCCTCGACGAGGTTCATCTTGTAGTCGGCGCCGGTGACGCGGACCGTCGTCATGTTGAGGTTGCCGCTCGTCGGGTACGTCTTGCGGTCCTCTATCTGCAGGACGGGCTCACCGTCGTGATCCCCGAGGGTGTTCACCGTGGGCCCGGGCGACATCTCTGCGTACGGCACGGGGATGAAGACCCCGGCGACGAGGATGGCGAGCAGCGTCACGGTGGAGGCGAGCAGCGTCGCCGTGCGGCGTGGCATAGAACGACAGTACGGGACGCTCAGGCAGCCCCGGAACGCGAGTGGCTACGCTCCATGGCTTCCCGGAAACGGGCGTACCCCGCGAGCTCCGTGCTGTCGCCCACCTTGCGGGTGCGTGTCGCCCAGCTTGCCCATATCGCGGCTCCCCCGGCTGACGCGAGGGGTATGACCAACCAGGCTATCGCTGCCATCCCGTGCTCCTAGCTGACGTGAGGTCTTTCCGATAAGCCAACGCTCACGCGGGCCCGGAAGTTACGCAACTCGACAACCTCAGCCAGCGCCTACCCATTCCTCCGTCCCGTCCGTGAACTTCTGGTGTTTCCAGATGGGAACTTCGCGCTTGAGGGTGTCGACCAGGCGGCGGCAGGCGTCGAACGCCTCGGCGCGGTGCGGGCAGGAGACGGCGACGACGACGGCGAGATCCCCCACGGCCAGTTCCCCCACGCGGTGGACGGCGGCCAGGGCCCGTACCGGATAGTCGGCCGCGACCTTCTCCGCGATACGGCGCATCTCGGCCTCGGCGGTGGGATGGGACGAGTACCCCAGCGCGGTCACGTCCTGGACGCGCTCGGACGCCGCCTGCCGGTCGTGGTCGCGGACCGTGCCGACGAAGAGCGCCGTGCCGCCCGCGGCGGGGTCGCCGACGGCGGCGAAGACCTCGTCGAGCGACAGCGGCTCCTCGCGGACGGCGACGAGCCGCACGGGGTCCGCGGCGGCCTGCTCGCCCGGGTGCTGCGGGGTGTCTGCCATGCGTCCATCCTGCCGCACGGGGCCGACAGCGCGCCCCCGCGCGGCGGGCGGCGGGGCCCGCGCGTACGGGCCCGGACGCGGTCCGTACGCGACGCTCCGCCGCGGCGGCTCAGATCTTGCCGCGTCGCGCCTTGCGCACCCGGCGTACCACCGCGGCCGTGCCCAGCAGCGCGACCGTCGCCCCGGCCGCGCCCGCGGCGCCCGCGGCGGCGGCGTCCTTGCGGCCCAGCCGGCGGCCCGCGACGGTGTGCCGGCCGGAGACCTCCGCCAGCAGCTCGGCGAGCACTTCCTCGTTGGTGTGCTGCGGACGCCAGCCCGCGTCGTGCAGCCGGCTGCCGCTGACGACCCACGGGTACATCGTGTACGCCAGGTCACCGGCCGGCGACGGAGTGAGCCCGAGGCGGTGCAGCCGGGAGGCGGCGCCGAGCGCCACGGCCGACGGCAGCTCCATGCGCCGGATGCCGGTCAGCTCCTCGACCTCCTCCTGCTCCAGCCAGCCGTCGCAGCCGACCGCCAGCTCCCCCTCGGCCTTCTCCAGCGCCGCGAACTCCAGGGCGGCGGCCAGGTCGTCGATGTGGCAGAACTGCCAGCACGGCCGGGTGCCCTTGACGACCAGCAGCCGGGGCGACTCGAAGTACCGGGTCAGCGGGGTGTCCACGCCGCCGACGACGGCCGCGGGGCGCACGACGGTGACGTTCAGGCCGGGGTGCGCGCGGGGCGCACGGCGGCCCAGGCGCTCCATCTCCAGCAGGTCGCCGACGCCGGTGGCCTCCTCGGTGGCGCGCAGCTCGGCGTCCTCGGCGAGCGGGACGGGGTTGTCGGGCAGCGCCCCGTAGACCATGGCGGAGGTGCACAGGACGACCCGGCGCACGCCGGCCGCGGCGGCGGCGGTGAGCACCGTCTGCGTACCACGTACGTTGTACGCCGTTCGGGCCGTGGCGTCGGTCTCCAGGTCAAGGTCGAGGGCGAGGTGCACGACGACGTCCGTGCCGCGCAGTTTGTCGGCGATGGCCGGGTCCCGCACGTCCAGCACGTGCCAGTGGGCCTCGGGCAGCTCGCCGCGGCGCTCGTCGATGGCGACGACCTGCTTGACCTCGTCGGAGGCCGCCAGCCGCTCCGTGACCAGGGCGCCGATGCCGGCCGCCGCCCCGGTGACGGCGACGACGGGGCGCCACGTGCCCGGGGCGGGCTCGTCGGCCCCGGCCCCATCGGCGGCCTTTCGCGCTGCGCGAACGTTCGGTTCCGGGGAACTCACCGGGCGGCTCCAGCTGTTGTGTGCAGTAGTTCCATCCATCCTGCCCCAGCCGCACCCGTAGCGGTGGCGGCGGGCGCCAGGACATCGTGCAGGCATACGAAGCGGCATAGGGTGGAGGTAGTGGAGGGCGTACGCCGCCGGCCCTGTGCAGGCGGCCCGACGAGCCGAGGAAACCGTGAGTGACACCCCATTCGGATTCGGCCCCCCGAAGGAGCCGGACGACGACGGCGAGGGCGACGACAAGGGCGCCCGCAAGGGGGACGGCGACCGGAGCAGCCGGGACCCGTTCGGCTTCGGGGGCGCCGGAGGCGACCCGCAAAACCCGTTCGCGGCCATCTTCGGCTCCCTCGGCGGCCAGGGCGGCGCCATGGGCCCGCAGGACCTGGGCGCGGCCTTCCAGCAGCTCGGCCAGATGCTGAGCTACGAGGGCGGGCCGGTCAACTGGGACATGGCCAAGGACATCGCCCGGCAGACCGTCGCCCAGGGCGCGGCCGACGAGTCGAAGGACGCCAGCGTCGGGGACGCCGAGCGCAAGGCGGTCGAGGAGTCCGTGCGGCTGGCCGACCTGTGGCTGGACGGCGTGACGTCGCTGCCCTCCGGCTCGGGCGTGGCGCTGGCCTGGAGCCGCGCGGAGTGGGTCGAGGCGACGCTTCCGGTGTGGAAGGAGCTGGTCGACCCGGTCGCCGAGCGCGTGGGCGCCGCCATGGGCGGGGTGCTGCCGGAGGAGATGCAGGCCATGGCCGGCCCGCTCATCGGCATGATGCGCTCGATGGGCGGGGCCATGTTCGGCACCCAGATCGGGCACGCGGTGGGGGTGCTGGCCGGCGAGGTCGTCGGTTCCACCGACATCGGGCTGCCGCTCGGACCCGCGGGCAAGGCGGCGCTGCTGCCGGTGAACATCAAGAGGTTCAGCGAGGGCCTGGGCGTACCGCAGGACGAGGTCCGGCTGTATCTGGCGCTGCGCGAGGCGGCGCACCAGCGGCTCTTCGCGCACGTACCGTGGCTGCGCTCGCACCTGTTCGGCGCCGTCGAGGGCTACGCGCGCGGCATCAAGGTGGACACCTCCAAGCTGGAGGACCTGGTCGGCCAGGTCGACATCGAGCGTCCCGAGCAGTTGCAGGAGGCGCTCCAGCAGGGCATGTTCCAGCCGGAGGACACCCCGGAGCAGAAGGCCGCGCTGGCCCGGCTGGAGACGGCGCTCGCGCTGGTCGAGGGCTGGGTGGACGCGGTCGTGCACGCGGCCGCGGAGCCGCACCTGGACGCCCCGTCGCTGAACTCGCTGCGCGAGGCGCTGCGCCGCAGGCGCGCCACGGGCGGTCCCGCGGAGCAGACGTTCGCGACGCTGATCGGGCTGGAGCTGCGGCCGCGGCGGCTGCGGGACGCCTCGCGGCTGTGGGCGTCGCTGGCGGACGCGCGCGGGGTCGACGGGCGGGACGCGCTGTGGGCGCACCCCGACATGCTGCCGACGGCGGGCGACCTGGACGACCCGGACGGGTTCGTGCACAGCGAGCAGGCGGACTTCTCGGAGCTGGAGAAGCTGCTGGGCTCGGGTGGCGGCGTCGAGTCCGGCGGTTCCGGTGATTCCGGTGGTTCCGCCGACGCCGGCGGGCCGGACGAGAAGGACGGCCCGGACGGCCCCGACGGCGGCAAGGGCGACGCGGACAAGTGACGCTGCAGGACGACGCCGAGCGCGTACTGAAGGAGTGGAGCGCGCCTGACAGCGGTCAGGAGGCGCTCCGCCTCACGTATCTGGAGTACCTGGCGGCGCATCCCGACGGGATGTGGAAGCCGTGCGCGGACGGGCATGTGACGGCCAGCGCGCTGATCGTCGACACGGCGGGTGAGCGGGTACTGCTGACCCTCCACCGCAAGCTGAATATGTGGCTGCAGACGGGCGGGCACTGCGAGCCGGAGGACGCGACGCTGGCAGCGGCGGCGCTGCGGGAGGCCCACGAGGAGTCGGGTATGGCGGGCCTCACACTGCTGCCCGGCGGGCCGGTGGGCCTCGACCGGCACCACACACCGTGCGCCTGGCACCTGGACGTGCAGTACGCGGCGCTGGCCCCCGAGGGAGCGGTGCCGGCGATCAGCGACGAGTCACTGGATCTGCGCTGGTACGGGTACGACGAGGTGGCCGGCGTCGCCGACCCGTCCGTGGCGCTGCTGATGGAGCGCACCCGGGCGCGGCTGGCCTGAGGACCGCGCCGTCACACGGCGACGGCGGGACCTCCGCGGCGAGTTGCGGACGAAACCGCTAGTCCCAGCGGTCCTGGTTGATGAACCGGGCGTAGCCGCGCCAGGAGTTGGGGCCCATGACCCCGTCGATCGGGCCGGTGTAGCCGTGCGCGGCGGCCAGCCGTTGCACGGCGGCCCAGGTGTGGGTACCGGGTACCCCGTCGATCGGGCCGGTGTAACCCCAGCCCCGCATGGCCCGCTGCAACGCCGCATAGGTGTTCGGACCCGGCACCCCGTCGATCGGACCGGTATACCCCTGCTCGATCCGCAGCCAGTTCTGCGTCCGCTGCCACATCACCGGCCCCGGCACCCCGTCCTGCTCCGTCGACGTCTTCGGCAAGGGGTCCTCGCCGGTCGGCGGCGGGTCGGTCGGCTCGGTCGGGTCGAACGCCCAGGGACGGGCCAGGTTGAGGTCGACGGGTGCCACGCCGCCGGCCGACCCCACTGAGGAGTACTGGTGTGCCCCCCAGTCCGGGTACCGTCCGCCGAGGTCCGGGGCGCCGGGATACGAGCCGTTGTTCGGCCCCCAGGAGGCGACCCACAGACGGGCGCCGGCGGCGATGGTCCGCTGCCAGGACCCGGCCCGCAGCGCTCCGGCGCTGATGTAGAACCACGGCGCGTAGGCGCCGACGTGTTCCCGCACCCGGAGGAACCAGGCCGACACGTCCGTGTCGTTCCACAGCCGGGTCGAGTCGTCGAGGATCTCCACGTCCAGCGCGAGTACGTCGCCGGGCCGGTAGTCGTGCAGGTTCGCGGCGAAGTAGTCGGCGGCGGCCACGGGGGTGAGGAAGTCGCCGGAGAGGAAGTAGTGGCCCACCCGCAGCCCCGCGGAGCGGGCTGCGTCGATGTGACCGGGGTAGGAGGAGGTCACGTAGGGCCCCTCGCGGAGCTGGCAGCCGCCGGCCTTGGCGATGGCGAACCGCTGTCCCTCGGCGGCGGCCCGGGCGAAGTCGATGCCGGTCTGGTAGGTGGAGACATCGATGCCGGGCAGGTCGGCGGCGGCGGCCGCGGTGCCCCGGCCGGCGGCGCGGGTGGCGGTGGTGGCCGCGAGCAGTCCGGCCGGAGTGAGCGCCGCGACCAGTCCTGCGCGTACGACAGTCCTTCTGTGCACGGTCCCTCCGAACAGGAGAATGTCATGTCCTTATCAAAACTACGCGCGTAGGTTACCGTGTCGTGGAGCTTGCCCGCGATCCCAAGTGGTCATTCATCCCAAGGGAGTTGCCATGTGTGAGCATCACGAAGAACTGGACCGGGAACGGGCTCCGGAGGGCCCGGTCAGGGCGCGGGTCAGCCGGCGGACCCTGCTGCGCGGCTCCGTCACCACGCTCGGACTGGTCACCGGCGGGAGCCTCCTGACGGCCTCGCCGGCGCGCGCCGCCGACCTGTACAACCCGTTCACCGCTTACCCGCTCACCAGCGGCTGGCAGGACCACCTGAACCGGGGTTCACTCGGCGGGATCGACTACGCCATGGGCGTCGGCACCAACCTGCCGGCATCCGGCGCCGGCACCGTCACCAACATCCCCGACAACGGGACCGGCGGCCACACCGTCACCATCACCCACAGCGACGGCTACCGGACGCAGTACATGCACCTGTCCGCGTTCCTGCTCGGTAATGGCGCCTGGGTCGGCAAGGGCGGCATCGTCGGCCGCTCCGGCGGCGCCGCGGGCGCCCCCGGCTCCGGCAACTCGACCGGTCCGCACGTCCACTGGCACCTCATCACCCCCGGTGGCGTGCGCGTCAACCCGCTCGGCTACCTCGGTGGCGGCGGGGGACTGCCGAAGACGTCGACGGAGCAGGACGGGGTGCCGGGGCCGGTGATGTGGCAGCGGACGCAGAACTGGCTGCGGATCGAGCAGGGGTATACCGGTCCGATCGACGGGGTGCCGGGTCCGAACACCTATGCGGCGTTGCAGCGGGCCATGCGGGGCTGGGGTTACACCGGCCCGATCGACGGGGTACCCGGTACCCACACCTGGGCCGCCGTGCAACGGCTGGCCGCCGCGCACGGCTACACCGGCCCGATCGACGGGGTCATGGGCCCCAACTCCTGGCGCGGCTACGCCCGGTTCATCAACCAGGACCGCTGGGACTGACCCCGGCCGAACCTGGCGGACGCCCGCCCCCCATCCACGGCCCGCGTCGACAGCGTGTCCGCAGCCCCGCCCCTCGATCCCCTAGTCGGCGGCCGGTGGCGGGCCGGTCGGCGCGGGGCGCGGGATGAAGGGCAGGCTCTCCCCCGCCACGACGCCCTCCAGGTAGCCGCGGGCCCGCTCGGTGCGGGGGTAGGCGGCGACGAGGTCCCAGAAGCGGGGGCCGTGACCCGGCACGAGCAGGTGGGCCAGCTCGTGGATCAGCACGTAGTCGATGACGTACTCCGGCATGCCCTTCAGCCGGTGCGAGAGGCGGATCGTGCCCTCGGCGGGGGTGCAGGAGCCCCAGCGGGTGTTCTGGTTGGTGACCCAGCGCACGCTGGTGGGCCGGGCCCGGCCGTCGAGGTACTGCGCGGACAGCCGCTGGGCCCGGTCGGCCAGCTCGCCGTCGCCGGGCATCCGCCGGTTCTCCTGGGCCTGGAGCTTGTCGAGCATGACCGTCACCCAGCGCTGCTCCTCCGCCTCGCTCATGCGGGCGGGGATCAGCACGACGGTGCGGTCGCCCTCGCGATATGCGGAAACGGTCCTGCGCCTGCGCGCGCTGCGTCTGACCTCGACCGCTCTCGACGGTTTCGGCCGTCCTGGGCTGTGCTCTGGGTCAGCGGGCACGGCATGACGTTACCTGGTCAGGGTGAAGAAAGTCCCGGCCAGGAGCAGGTGTGCGAGACCGTTGCCGAGGTCGCGGTCAATTCGTAATACTTTTTCCGGCACCTGTGGATAACTCGTGATCCAGTGGGGCGGCAGGCTGGCAGAGTGGCGGAGGCACGAGGGGGGCGCGATGCATCCGATGATCAAGCCGGCGCTGCGGCGGAGCTGGCGCGGCAGGCACACCATGCAGATCGGCGTGACCAGGGCACATGCGGTGTCGATCCATCCGGTGGACTCGGCGACGGGGCTGTTCCTGCGCAGGCTGGACGGCACGCGCGGGCTGGAGGCGCTGCGCCGCGAGGGGCACAGGTTCGGCCTCTCGCCCCGGTCGGTGGACACACTGGTCGCCCGATTGACACGGGCCGGGCTGATCGACGACGGGCCGCCCCCGCCGAAGGGCACCGGAACTCCCCGGGATGACCACCCGGCCTCCACGGACCGTCCACGCCGCATCCACCGTTCCCCGCACGCCGGTCCCCCGGCAGCACACGCACCACCGGCCGACGCGGCACGACCTCCTCTGCCTCCGACCGATCCGCCTCCGACCGATCCGCCCCCGACCGGCCCGCTGCCGTCCGGCCCACCGGCTGCCCCGCGACGGTCTGACTCGCTCTCGTCCGGCTCATCGACGGCCGCTCCGTCGACGGACCGGCCGTCGATGTCCGGGGGCCGGGGGCGGGGCGGGGCGATACCGGCGCGGCTGCGGGGCGACCGGGCTTCGCTGTCCGTCGTGCACCCCGAGCCCGGCGCCGCGGTGGCGCGGCTGGAGGCCCGGCGAGGGCTGCGGGTGGTGGTGCGCGGCGCCGGGCGGGTGGGAGCTTCGGTGGCGGCGCTGCTCTCCGCGGCGGGCGTCGGCGGGGTGGAGGTCGTCGACGGCGGCTGCGTCGAGCCGTGGGACGTGGCGCCCGGCGGTGTGGGTGCGGGGGACGTCGGCCGGCGGCGTAGTGACGCGGCCCTGGGCGCCGTGCGGCGGGCGGGGCCGTGGCCGGCGGCGCGGGGCGGGCGTCCGGGCGGAGCGGTGTCGCTCGTGGTGCTGGCGCCGCGGGACGGGCTGGCCGCGTACGCACCGGATCCGGAGGTCGCCCGGCGCTACCGCGAAGCGGGCATTCCGCACGTGTACGCGGGGGTGCTGGAGGGCACGGGGGTGGTGGGACCGCTCGTGCTGCCGGGTGGTTCGGCGTGTGCGGGCTGCCTCACGGCCGCCCGGACGGAGCGGGAGCCGGAGTGGCCGCGGATGCTCGCCCAGTGGCGGGCCGGAGGTGATCGGGAGGGGGTCGCCGCGTGCGATGTGGCGTTGGCGACAATAGTGGCAGGGCTGACGGCCGCCCACGCGCTGACTTTTCTCGACGGGCGGCTGCCGGTGTGTACGGGGGCCCGGCTGGAGTTCGCGCTGCCGGGCCTGGCCTGGGAGTTGACGGAGCTCGATCCACACCCGAGGTGCGGGTGCGGTGCGGCGGCAGCCGCTGACCGGGATACGGGAGTGGCCCATGTCTGACCTTCCGCGCAAGGCGATCACGCGTACGGCCAGGCTGGCCTCGCTGCCGGTGGGCTTCGCCGGACGCGCCACCTGGGGGCTCGGCAAGCGGCTCGGCGGCCGGCCGGCGGAGCTGGTGGCCCGGGAGCTCCAGCAGCGCACCGCCGAGCAGTTGTTCAAGACGCTGGGCGAGCTGAAGGGCGGGGCGATGAAGTTCGGGCAGGCGCTGTCCGTCTTCGAGTCCGCGCTGCCGGAGGAGATAGCGGGGCCCTACCGCGCAGCCCTGACCAAGCTGCAGGAGGCGGCGCCGCCGATGCCGGTGCGCACGGTGCACGGTGCCCTGGCGGAGCGGCTGGGCCCGGACTGGCGCGATCTCTTCCTGGAGTTCGAGGACACGCCCGCGGCGGCGGCGTCGATCGGGCAGGTGCACCGGGCGGTGTGGCACGACGGCCGCGAGGTCGCGGTCAAGGTGCAGTACCCGGGTGCCGGCAAGGCGCTGCTGTCCGACCTGGCGCAGTTGGGCCGCCTCGCACGGCTGTTGGGCCCGCTGGTACCGGGGCTGGACATCAAGCCGCTGATCCAGGAGCTGCGGGACCGGGTGGCGGAGGAGCTGGACTACGGGCTGGAGGCCCGGGCCCAGAGCGCGTACGCGCAGGAGTTCGCGGACGACCCGGACGTACTGGTGCCGGACGTGGTGCACCAGGCGGACCAGGTGCTGGTCACCGAGTGGCTGGACGGCGTGCCGGTCTCGGAGCTGATAGCGAGCGGCTCGCGGGCGGAGCGGGACCGGGTGGGCCAGTTGCTGGCGCGGTTCCTCTTCGCCGGCACGGCGCGCACGGGACTGCTGCACGCCGATCCGCACCCGGGCAACTTCCGGCTGGTGAAGGAAGGCGAGCCGGAGGAGTGGCGGCTCGGGGTGATGGACTTCGGCACGGTGGACCGGCTGCCGGGCGGGCTGCCGGAGGAGATCGGCATCGCGCTCGGGATGTCGCTCGAAGGCCAGGCGGACGAGGTCTACGAGCTGCTGCGCGAGCAGGGGTTCGTCAAGCCGGACGTCGAGCTGGACCCGGAGGCGGTGATCGACTATCTGGTGCCGATCATCGAGCCGGCCGGGGTGGAGGAGTTCGCCTTCAGCCGCGAGTGGATGCGTACGCAGGCGGCCCGGATCGCCGACCCCCGCAACCCCGCACACCAGTTGGGCCGGCAGCTCAACCTGCCGCCGTCGTATCTGCTGATACACCGGGTGACGCTCAGCACCATCGGGGTGCTCTGCCAGCTCGGTGCGCAGGTGCGGATGCGCGAGGAGCTGACGGAGTGGCTGCCGGGCTTCGCCGAGTACGCCGAAGGGGGCCGTCCGGAGGACGACCCCCACGAGGGTTCGGCGACGGAGGACCCGGCGACGGCGACCGCCTGACCGGGCCGGCCGCCGGCGGCCGGCGCGCGAGCGCCGGTGCCGTTACTGCATGACGGCCATGGCCAGCGCGCGCCGGGCGCGCATGTGCGCGCGCTCGGCCCGTCGCTGCATCCGCCGGGCGGCGATCAGGCGCATGGCCCTGCGTTCCTGCTCGGCGGCCTCCACTCGGTCCCGATACTGGGCCCGGGCAAGGGCTTCTGGCATGAGTTGCATCTGAAGGTTCCTGTTCTGGCGCTCGTCGTAGGCGCCTGCTTCGTGGCGTGCTGCGGGGTAGTCGGTGGACGGGCTCATCGTCGTTTCCTGCTCTGCCGGTGCGTGTGCGCGTGGACGGTCGATCGTGCCGTGGGCGTTCATGCCACGACCGGGTTCTTCCGCGGGCGCCCACGCGGCCGCTTGCGCGGCACCACCACACCCTGGACGAACAGCTCGCCGCCCCAGACACCCCAGGGCTCGCGGCGCTCCTTCGCCCCCGCGAGGCAGGCCTCACGGACGGGACAGGTCTGGCAGAGGGACTTGGCGTACTCGACGTCCGCCGGAGTCTCCGCGAAGAACACTTCGGGGTCGTAGCTCCGGCAGGGCACGAGGTCGCCGAGCGCGTCGATTCGCTCGTCGAGCTCGGTGAGAGCGGTCAGCTGAGTCAAGGGGACCTCCAGGTCGGTGGTGCCGGGCACGGGGTCGGGCGTGGGCCTGTGCGGGGTGTGCACGGGGAGGGACACGGTTCCGTCCTTGCTCGTCGTGTTGATCAACTTCTGCGTTGGGCAAATCAAAAGGGCCGCGGATCCCGGTTCGGGTTCCGCGGCCCTGGAAGGTGCCGTCTCGATCGATTCGATCAAGATGGTTCTTTCCAGGGATCAGGCCCGCGGAAGGCCCGCATGTGCGTCGTGGCCGCAATGCCGCCTGCGAAGGCGCCATTGACCCACTCCTGCTGGAGGTCGGCACCCGCTGCCGCCGCCGCATAGGCCGGAGCCTGCGCCGCTGCTACCAGGAGTGCCTTGGTCGGTCGCTCGTCACGGATGTCGGCACCCAGACCGCCACGGACACCGGACACACCGGTGGCGGGGACCTGGAGCTTGGAGAGGGCGAGCAGGCAGGAGGAGACGACCTCGCGACCGTCGGCAGCACGACCGTCAAGTTTCGTGATGCTGATCATGGGTTTTCTCCTCCTCTCTGGTCTCGTCGGACCGGCGAGCCGGTCCAAGGTCTCCTAGTACAACACGGAATCACCGGCTCCGTGAAGAGCTGTTCTTCCGTGCCGGAAGGCTATGAGGCAACTCCCGGCGATCGCAAACCATTTTCCGAGAACTTTTTTTCCGGGTCCCGTCAGGACTCCTCGGCGGGCTCGCCGGCGGGCTCCCGGCCCGCGCAGAGATCCAGGACATCGGCGCCATATCGGTCGAGCTTGCGCTTGCCCACACCCGAAATGACCGACAGTTCCTGCTCGTTGTCCGGCGCGGCCTCGGCGATGGCGATCAGCGTCTTGTCGGTGAAGACGCAGTACGCGGGCTGTCCGAGCTGCTGTGCCTGGACCGCGCGCCAGTCGCGCAGCCGCTCGTAGAGCCCCTCGTCCATGTCCGACGGGCAGTCCTCGCAGCGCATCAGCTTGAGCTCGCCGGCGTCCGTCAGCGTCCGCCCGCAGACCCGGCAGCGCACCGGTCCGCGGCGCCGCCGCCGGGCGGCCCCGCCCCGCTCCGCGCCACCGCGCTCCACCCCGCCCTGCGACACCACCCCGGCGCCGCCCCCGCGCCCGGAGCCCGGCCGCAGGCCGGTCAGGAAGCGGCTCGGGCGCCGTGAGGCCCGCCCGCCGGGCGAGCGGGACAGCGCCCAGGACAGCGACAGGTGCACGCGCGCCCGGGTGATGCCGACGTAGAGCAGCCGGCGCTCCTCCTCGATCTGCTCGGGCGTCTTGGCGTACGTGATCGGCAGCATGCCCTCCGTGAGCCCCACCAGGAACACCGCGTCCCACTCCAGGCCCTTCGCGGCGTGCAGTGAGGCGAGCGTCACACCCTCGACCGTCGGCGCGTGCTGCGCCGCCGCGCGCTCCGCCAGCTCCTCGACCAGATCCCCGAGCGCCGCACCCGGCCGGGCCCGCGCGAAGTCCTCGGCCAGCCGCATCAGCGCGGCCAGGGACTCCCAGCGGTCCCGCGCCGCGCCCCTGCCGGCCGGCGCCTCCGCGGACCAGCCCATCGTCCCCAGCACGGCCCGCACCTGCGCGGCCAGGTCGCCGTCCCGGCCGGCCTCGTCCAGCATCGCGTCGTTCTTGCCGGCCACCGCCGCCCCGCGCAGCTTGACCCCCGCCTCGCGCACCTCGGGGCGCTCGAAGAACCGCTCGGCACCGCGCATCTGGTACGGCACGGAGCGGTCGGCGAGCGCCTGCTCGTAGACCTCCGACTGGGCGTTGATCCGGTAGAGCACGGCGATGGAGCTGGGCGCCACGCCCGCGTCGATGAGCCGGCGGATGTGCCGGGCGGTGCCCTCGGCCTCGGCGGGCTCGTCCGCGTACTCCGCGAAGGCCGGCTCCGGACCCGCGTCGCGCTGCGCGACCAGCTCCAGCCGGGCGGCGGCGGCCCGGCCGGTGGCCTGGGCCAGGACGCCGTTGGCCAGGTGGACGACCTGGGGTGTGGAGCGGTAGTCCCGGACCAGCTTGACGACCGTGGCGTCCGGGTGCCGGGTGCGGAAGTCGAGCAGGTGGTCGGGGGTGGCGCCGGTGAAGGAGTAGATCGTCTGGCTGGCGTCGCCGACGACGCACAGGCTGTCCCGGCCGCCGAGCCACAGTTCGAGCAGGCGCTGCTGGAGGGGGCTGACGTCCTGGTACTCGTCGACGACGAAGTGCTGATACTGCCGGTGCACCTGCTCGGCGATGTCCGGGCGGTCCTGGAGCACGCCCACGGTGAGCAGCAGGACGTCCTCGAAGTCGATGACGCCGCGGTCGCGCTTCAACTGCTCGTATCCCCGGTAGATCCCGGCGATCTCGGCGGGGTCGCGCGGGGCGTCGCGGCCGGTCTTGGCGAGCGCCGCGGCGTAGTCCTCGGGGGCGGTCTGGGTGACCTTCGCCCACTCCAGCTCGCCGGTGACGTCCCGCAGCTCGTTGCGATCGAGCCGGACGCGGGCGCGTGCCGCCGCCTCCGCGACCAACTGGACCTTGCGCTCCAGCAGCCGCGGCAGCTCTCCGCCGACGGCCCGCGGCCAGAAATACTGCAACTGCCGCAGCGCGGCGGAGTGGAACGTCCGCGCCTGCACGCCCGGGGCGCCGAGTTGCCGCAGCCGGCCGCGCATCTCGCCGGCCGCCCGGTTCGTGAACGTGACGGCCAGCACACTTCCCGGCTGCAGCACGCCGGCCCGCACCCCGTACGCGATGCGGTGGGTGATCGCGCGGGTCTTGCCCGTGCCGGCGCCGGCCAGCACGCACACCGGGCCGCGCAGCGCCGTGGCCACCTCGCGCTGCTCCGGGTCGAGCCCGGCCAGCACCGCGTCCGCCGAGCCCGGGACGGCGGGGAACTCAGTGGGCTCCGTGGACAGGGAGGGCTGCGAGGACGACGGGGGCTGCGGTGCTGCTGTCACCCCGCCATGCTGCCAGGTCTCCCGGGAGGGGTGTGCCGGTTGTCCACAGGCCCCGCGTGCGGGGCCTGTTATCCACAGATGCCGGGCGGGACTACGGGAATGGCGGCGTCCCCGGGTACGTTCACCCTCCGGACAGATCACGCCGCGACCCGGCCGACCCCCAAAGGAGCGCAGCGACATGGCGGGCACCGTCACGATGTACAGCACCACCTGGTGCGGCTACTGCCGTCGGCTGAAGAGCCAGATGGACCGCGAGGGCATCGCGTTCGAGGAGATCAACATCGAGCAGGACCCGGACTCCGCCGCCTACGTCGAGAGCGTGAACAACGGCAACCAGCTCGTGCCCACCGTCGTCGTGGTTCCGCGGCAGGGCGGCGAGTCCGTCGCCATGCCGAACCCCTCGCTGGCCCAGGTCAAGGCCGCCCTCGGCGCCTGACCACAGGCGCCGGCCCGGCCCGCGGGCCGGCGCCCGGCATCAGCCCGCAGGCCGCTGCCGGCGGGCCCGCGGCGGCCGTCAGCCCGGCCGCCGCGGCAGATCCGAGCCGTACCACAGCTCGATCAGCCGCCCGGCGATCGAGATGCCGTACGGCGGCAGCACCTCGCCCGTCTCGTACGCCGCGCCCAGCTCCTCGCGGGAGAACCAGCGCGCCTCGTGCAGCTCCTCGCCGTCCACCCGGATCTCCGCGCCCTTGGCGTCCGCCGCACGTGCGAGGAAGCCCACCATGAGGCTCGACGGGAACGGCCACGGCTGGCTGGCCACGTACTCCACGTCGCCGACCACGACCCCCGCCTCCTCGAAGACCTCCCGGCGCACCGCGTGCTCCAGCGACTCGCCGGGCTCGACGAAGCCCGCGAGCGTCGAGAAGCGCCCCTCCGGCCAGTGCACCTGGCGGCCCAGCAGGATCCGGTCCTCCGGGTCCGTCACGGCCATGATCACGGCGGGGTCCGTCCGCGGATAGTGCTCCGCGCCGCACGCCGGGCAGCGGCGGATGTGGCCCGCGGCGGCGATGACCGTACGCTCGCCGCAGCGCGAGCAGAAGCGGTGCAGCCGCTGCCAGTTCTCCAGCGCGACGGCGTGCACCATCAGCCCGGCGTCCTGCTCCGACAGCAGCAGCCCCGCCTCGCGCAGCCCCGCGGCGCGCGCGGTGTCGTCCATGCGGCCGGGCAGCGAGTCCTTCTGCAACGCGAAGTAGCGCACGCCGCCGGAGTCGGTGCCCAGGAAGTAGCGGTGCTGCTCGGTCGGCGGGGCCTCGAAGGCCGGCGTGGTGACCAGCTCCGTGCCGCCGTCGGCGGTGTCGTCGATGAGCACCTGGCCTTCGCAGACCACGAAGACACGGGTCGTCGGATGGCTCCAGGCCGCGGCCAGCCACGCCTCGTCGATGCGGTGGTGGGCGGCGCGGTCGACGCCGCTGTCCGCCGTGAAGGAGACCGGCCGAAAGGCCGCCCGGTCGATGCCCGTGGTCACTGCTGCTCCCCTTCCGCCGCGCCGCACACGGCCCCCGCGCGCTCGTCCCGCAGGTACGCGGAAGGGTCGGCGACGCTGCCGGGGGTGGTGCTCATGCCCCCGAGCCTAATCCGTCCGGCCGGACAGCAGGGCCTCAAGCTCCGCTCTGCCCGGCAGTGTGGCCGGACGCACGATCTCCCCGGTGCGTACGTACAGGAAGGCGGCGGTGACGTCGGCGAGCGGCAGCCGCTCCTGCTCGGCCCAGGCGAGCCGGTAGACGGCGAGCTGGAGGGGGTCCGCGCTGCCGCTGCGGCCGGTCTTCCAGTCGACGATCTCGTAGCCGCCGCCGGGGCCGCGGTAGACGGCGTCGATGCGGCCGCGGACGAGGCGGCCGGCGAGGCTGAGCTGGAAGGGGGCTTCCAGCCGGTAGGGGGTGCGCCGGGCGTACGGGGACCGCTCGAAGGACTCCTTGAGGGCGGCCAGCTCGCGTTCGTCGGCGATCTCCGGCGCGTCCTCCTCGCCGCCGGGCAGCTCGTCGGGGCCGAGCATGGGCAGCGGCAGCGCCTCGAACCGCGACTCGACCCACGCGTGGAACCGCGTCCCGCGCCGCGCGGCGGGCATCGGCGGGCGGGGCATGGGCCGGGCCAGCTCCTGTGTGAACGCCTCGGCGTCGGCGGCGAGCCGCAAAAGCTGCGAAGCGGTGAGGGAGGCGGGCAGGGTGACGTCCCGGACGGGCTGCCGGGCGGCGAGCAGTTCGGCTTCGAGGGCGTCGATGTCCCGGTCCCAGGACTCGACGGTCCGCACGTCGGCGGGCCCGAGGGGGTGGGGCCGAGCGCCGTCGGGGTCGGTGCCCGGGGAGTGCTCGTCCGCCGCCGCCCGGCGGGTCAGTGCCGCCTCCACCGCCGCCGCCGCCTCCCGGCGGCGGGCCGTCGCGGCCGGGGCCAGCGGGAGGGGCCACGCGCGTTCCGCGGCGTGCTCCGCCAGGGCCGGGTTCTCCGCCTCCTTCGGGGGTTCCGGGGCCCACTCCTCGACCTCTCCGCCACCGCTTTCGCAGTGTTCCCGCAGCGCGTGCAGGAACGCAGACGGGCCCCGCGCCTCCTTCTGCGTCGGCCCCCACCAGTGCCCCGAGCCCAGGAGCAGCGACCGGGGGCGCGTCACCGTGACGTACCCGAGGCGCAGCTCCTCCACCTCCTGGTGCTCCCGCATCGCTGCCCTGAAGTCCTTCAGCCCGCGCGCCGTCCACTCCGCCACGTCCGGCAGCGTCTCCGCGTCGCCCCGCAGCGCGTGCGGCAGCACCTTGCCCTGCGTGACCCACGACTCGCGCGGCTGCCGGCTCGGGAAGTGCTTCTCCACCAGCCCCGGCACCACCACGACGTCCCACTCCAGGCCCTTCGCCTTGTGCGCCGTGAGCACCTTGACCGTGTCCCGCCCGTCGCCCGGCAGCGAACTGTCGAGCCCCTTCTCGTACTGCGCCGCCGTCCGCAGGAAGCCCAGGAACGCCAGCAGCGTCGCCTCGCCGTCGAGGGCGGCCGACGAGGCGTAGTCGGCGGCCACGTCGAGGAAGCGCGACAGCGTCTCGCGCCGCCGCGCCGCCAGCGCGTGCGGCGACGCGGACAGCTCGACCTCCAGGCCCGTCACCCCGAGCACCCGGTGCAGCACGTCCATCAGCGGGTCCGCCAGCGACCGCCGCAGGTCCCGCAGCTCCGTCGCCAGCCGGCCGAACCGCTTGCGCGCCGCCGCACCGAACGGCAGCCCGTCGTCGGGCTGCCGCGCCTCCAGGAACGTGTCCAGTGCGTCGGCGAGGGACGCCACCTCCGCCGGGTCGACGCCCTCGACGGCCTGCGCCAGCCGCTCGTCGGCGTCCGGTTCGCCCTCCGTACGCGCCGTGGCCACCAGCAGCCGCGCGCGGCGCCCCAGCAGCGCCAGGTCGCGGGCGCCGATGCGCCACCGCGGACCGGTCAGCAGGCGCACGAGCGCGGCGTTGGCGGTCGGGTCCTGGAGCACCTCGCACATCGCCACCAGGTCCGCGACCTCCGGCAGATCCAGCAGCCCGGCGAGACCCACGACCTCCACGGGAACGTCCCGGGCGACCAGCGCCGCCTGGATGTCGCCGAAGTCGCCCGCGGTGCGGCACAGGACGGCGACGTCGCCGGGGGCCGTGCCCGTACGCACCAGATGCGCCACCGAGTCCGCCAGCCACTCCAGCTCCGCCCCGTACGTCGGCAGCAGCGCGCAGCGCACCGTGCCGTGCCGCTCCGCGCCCGCGGCGGGGCGCAGCGCCTCGACGCCGACGTGGCGTTCGCGCAGGGGGGCGGCGAGGCCGTTGGCGAGTTCGAGCAGGCGGCCGCCGCTGCGGCGGTTCTCACTGAGCGCCTGGCGGCGCGCGGGGGTGCCGTCGGCGTACGGGAAGTGGGCGGGGAAGTCGTCCAGGTTGGCGACGGACGCGCCGCGCCAGCCGTAGATCGCCTGGCAGGGGTCGCCGACGGCGGTCACCGCGTGTCCCGTACCGCCGCCGAACAGCCCGGCCAGCAGCCGCCGCTGGGCGACGGAGGTGTCCTGGTACTCGTCCAGCAGCACCACCCGGCACTCCTCGCGCAGCAGCCGCCCGACGGCCGGGTGGTCCTCGGCGAGCAGCGCGGAGTGGGCGATCTGGTCACCGAAGTCGAGCAGATCGCGGCGGCGCTTCTCGCGCCGGTAGGCCCGTACGAGATGCAGCAGCTCCAGCCGGGCCTGCGCGGCCCTGGGGGCCTTGCGCAGCTCGTCGTTGGTGAGCCGGATCCGGTCGAGGCCGTCGAGCTGCGCGGCGCCGAAGTCCGCCAGCGCGTCGGGCTCCACGAGGTGTTCCGCCAGCTCGGCGTCGAGCGCGAGGAGTTCGCTGACGAGGGTGGGCAGGGACTTCGTCAGCGCGGGGTACGGGCCGGGGGCGGTGCGCAGGACGTGGGCGGCGAGCTGGTAGCGGGTGGCGTCGGCGAGGAGGCGGGCGCCGGGTTCGAGGCCGATGCGCAGGCCGTGGTCCTTGAGCAGCTGGCCGGCGAAGGCGTGGTAGGTGGAGATCCGCGGCTCGCCGGGCTCCGCGGAGCCGTCGCCCGGCGCCCCGTCGCCGAACGCCCCGTCGCCGAACACCCCTGCCCCGTCCGCCCCGTCCGCCGGCGTGACCCCCGCCTGCGCCAGCGCCCGGCGCACCCGCTCCGCCAGCTCCGCCGCCGCCTTGTTCGTGAACGTCAGCCCCAGCACCTGCTCCGGCGCCACCTGACCCGTACCTACCAGCCACACCACCCGGGCCGCCATCACCGTCGTCTTGCCGGACCCCGCGCCCGCCACGATGACCTGGGGGGCGGGCGGTGCGGTGATGCACGCCGTCTGCTCCGCGGTGAAGGGGATCCCGAGGAGCTCCTTGAGCTGGTCGGGGTGGGTGATACGAGCCGGCATTCCAGCGAGCGTAGCGGCGCCCGCCGACAGCCGGGGTCGTACGGCTGCCGACGGGCGCGAGGGACGCGGGATGCGCTACGGGGCGTACGCGCCCAACTCCGGCCGGAGTTCGGCGCCCGGCCGGGCCGCGGCCCCGGGATCCGCTACGGGCTCAGCCGCCCAGCTCGTCCAGGCTGACCGCGTCGGCGGGCGCCGTGACGTCCACCTTCTCGTTGAACTCCGAGAACTCCGCCGTGCCCGGCTCGTCCCCGCCCTCCATCTCCATCTTGAGGATGTACGGCTCGCCCTCGGTGGCGATGTGGACCCGCGTGGTCTCGCCGTCCTCCTTCGCGATCAGCGTGATGGTCGGGGTGCCGCGCACCTCGCCCTCGTCACCCTTCTCGGTGTTGTCCTTCTTGTCGCCCTTGTCCTCGTCGTCCATGTCCTTGAGGACGGTGTCGAGGTCGCAGAAGGACGCGAAGTCGTCCTGGCCGGCGCCCATCTCCACCCAGCGGTCGCCCACCGTCGCCTCGATGAGCTGCGCCTGCTCCGGGCTGCCGGCGTTCTGCTCCCAGAACTTCGTGTCCGGCTTCATGTACGACGTGCCGTCGACGCGGCGGATCTCCGCGGTGGCACCCTGCGTGGTGACGGTGCCGGCGCACTCGCCGCCCTTGGTCACCGACAGCTTCATCGCCGTCGCCGCCGCCCCGGTCTGCTGGAAGTCCAGGGTCATGGACTTGGCGGAGCGCATGGCCGTCGCCGTCTCGTCCTTGATCTCCTCGGCCGACTTGCTCGCGAGACCGCTGTCCTCGCTGCCGCACGCCGAGAGGGCCGTCACACCCAGGGCCGAGACCAGCGCCGCCGCCACCACGCTCTTCCGCACAGTAAATCCTTACTCGTTGCTTACGTCTGACCGATTGGTCATACGACCACATAGAAGGCCGCGGTGTCACACCGGGTCTCACACTGTGGTCTTCACTCCACGACGTGCCGCCCCTCCGGACGGGCGCTGCACGAGCTGCGGAAAGCGCACTGTGCGCAGTGGTCGCCGGGCGTCGGCCCGAAGCGCTCGTCGAGCACCCGGGCGGCGGCGGTCGCGAGCAGCCGGGGCACCCAGTCGCCCTCCGGCGGCGGCTGCTGCTGCACCTTCGGCAGCGCGTCGCCGCCCTCCCGGACCGGCGCCCCGATCCGCAGGTGGACCAGTTCGGCGCCGCCGGACACGGTACGGTCCGCGCCGGCCGCGCCCTCCGCGACGGCGGCCTGGTACACGGCGAGCTGGGCGTGCTCGGCGACTTCGGGGCCGGTCGGCCGCGACTTGCCGGTCTTGAAGTCGACGACGTACGCGCGGCCTTCGGCGTCCTCCTCGATCCGGTCCATGGTGCCCTTGATCTGCACCTCGTACGTACCGGCCTTGAGCGTGACGTCGAAATCCCGCTCGCTGGCCACCGGGCGGCGGCCCCGCTCCAGCACGTGCCAGCGCAGAAAGCGCTCCAGGGCGGCGCGGGCGTTCCCCTTCTCCTGCGCGGACTTCCACGGGGCGTCGAAGGCGAGGCCGTCCCACACGCCGTCGAGGCGCTCCATGAGCGCGTCGAGGTCGGCGGGGGTACGGCCGGAGGCGACCTCGTCGGCGAGGGCGTGGACGACGAGGCCGAAGCCCTGGGCGGCGGACGCCGGGGTGTCGGCGCGTACCTCGCGGCCGAGGAACCACTGCAGCGCGCAGATGTCGGCCAACTGCCCCACGGCGCTGCCGGAGAGCGCGACGGGCAGGTCGCGGTCGCGCAGCGGCACCGCGTTCTCGGTCGGCTCCTCCAGGCCCCACCAGCGGTCCGGGTGCGCGGCGGGCACCAGCGGACGGCCGTCGTCGGCCGGGGCCGCCAGGCGGGCCAGCCGCTCGGCGGCGGCGGCGCGCAGGGCGTCGGACGCCTCGGGGTCGACGGTCGTCGCGCGCAGCTCGGCGACCATCGCGGCGACCGACAGGGGGCGGCGGGGGCGGCCGGTGACGTCCTTGGGGTCGACGCCCAGTTCCGCGAGGAACCGCGACGGCTGATCGCCGTCCTCCGCGGGCGCCTTCACGGCGGTGACGACGAGCCGTTCGCGGGCGCGGGTGGCGGCGACGTAGAACAGCCGGCGCTCCTCGGCGAGGATCGCGCCGGGCGGCAGCGGCTCGGCGAGGCCGTCGCGGCCGATGCGGTCCGCCTCCAGCAGGGAGCCGCGGCGGCGCAGATCGGGCCAGAGCCCCTCCTGGACCTGGGCGACGACGACGAGCCGCCACTCCAGCCCCTTGGCGCGGTGGGCCGTCATGAGGCGTACGGCGTCGGGGCCGGCGGAGTCGTCGGTGCGGCGGGTGAGGACGTCGGCGGCGATGTCCTGGGCTTCCAGCTCTTCGAGGAAGTTGAGGGCGCCGCGGCCGCCGGTGCGGTCCTCGGCGCGGGCGGCGGTCTCGAAGAGGGCGCAGACGGCGTCGAGGTCGCGGTCGGCGTTGCGCCCGGCGGGACCGCCGCGGGCGGCGGCGCGCTGCAGCCGTGCGGGCCAGGGGGTGCCGTCCCACAGCTCCCACAGCGCGGCTTCCGCGGTGCCGCCGCGGGTGAGGAGGTCGCGGGCCTTGGCCAGGAGGAGGCCGAGGCGCAGGGCGTTGCCGGCGTAGGCGCGGTCGTGGACGACGAGGCGCCGGGGCTCTGCGAGGGCCTCGGCGAGAAGGACGTCGGAGGGCCGCGGTACGGACCGCCCGGCGGCCCGCTCCTCCTCGCGGAGGGCGCGGCCGAGGCGGCGCAGGTCGGCGGCGTCCATGCCGCCGAGGGGGGAGGAGAGCAGGGTGATGGCGACGTCGGGGGGGATCCAGGATTCCGGTTCACGGTGCGGCTCGGCCGCGGGTGCGGGGGTGGCTGCGGGTGCGGGGTCGGGGCGGCGCTCGTCGGGGTTCGTCCCCGGGTCGGGTGCCGCATCTTCCGTCGCGCCGGTCGACGGCGCCTCCGGCGGGGGGTCTCCCACCCGCTCACCCGTGACCGGCATACGCGGTGGCACCGAGCCGGTGCCGGGCTCCGCGGCGTCGGCGCCCCCGCCGTCCCGCCCCGTGGGGTTCGTCCCCCCGTCAGGTGCCGCGTCTCCCGTTCCGCCGGCCGGCTGCGCCTCCGGCGCCGGGTCTTCGACCCGCCCACGCCTTACCGGCATCCGGCCGGGCGCCGCGCCGGCGTCCGGGCCCCCCTCCTCCGTTCGTCCCGCCTGCCCCGCCGCAGGCGGTGCCGCGGCGCCGGCCGTCGTTCGCAGGGCCGTCAGCAACGGCTGGACCGCCGGTTCGCGGCGCAGGGCGAGGTCGTCGCCCGCTATGTGCAGGGGGACTCCCGCCGACGTCAGGGCGCGGCGGACCGACGGGATCGTGCGGGCCCCCGCGCGGACCAGGACCGCCATCTCACGCCAGGGGACGCCCTCTTCGAGGTGCGCCCGGCGCAGGATGTCCGCGACGTTGTCCAGCTCGCCGCTCGCCGTCGGGTACGTGTACGCCTCCACCCGCCCCCCGTCGCGCACCGGCGCCAGCCCCCGGTGTGCCCGTACCGCCGCCGACGGCAGCCGCGGCAGCGGCATCCGCCGGGTGAGCAGCCGCGTCGCCGCCAGCAGCTTCGCGGCCGAGCGCCGCGACGTGCCCAGGACCGCGACCGGCGCGGGAGTGCCGTCCCGCCGCGGGAAGACCTCCGGGAACGTCAGGATCCCCCCGACGTCCGCCCCCCGGAACGCGTAGATCGACTGGTCCGGGTCGCCGAAGGCGACCAGCGTCCGGCCGCCGCCCGCCAGCGCGCGCAGCAGCCGCACCTGCGCCGCGTCCGTGTCCTGGTACTCGTCGACGAACACCGCGTCGTACCGCCCCGCCAGGTCCGCCGCCACCCGCTCCGACTCGGCCAGCAGCACCGCCCGGTGCACCAGCTCCGCGTAGTCCAGCACCCCCTGCATGTCGAGCACGTCCAGGTACTCCGCCAGGAACTCCCCCGCCGCGCCCCAGTCCGGCCGCCCCGCCGACGCCGCGAACCGGTCCAGCGCCGCCGCCCCCAGTCCCAGCTCCCGGCTGCGCGCCAGCACCGCCCGTACCTCGTCGGCGAACCCGCGTGTCGTCAGGCAGGCCCGCAGCTCCGCCGGCCAGGACACCCGCGCGCGGGGGCCGTCCGCGTCGTGGCCGGTGAGCAGTTCGCGTACGACGACGTCCTGTTCGGGACCGGACAGCAGCCGCAGCGGCTCGACGAACATCTCGGCGTCCTGGTGCGCCCGCACCAGCGCGTAGCAGTACGAGTGGAACGTGCTCGCCTGCGGCGCCGGCGCGCCGTCCAGCCGGGCCGCCATCCGGTCGCGCAACTCCACCGCAGCCTTGCGGCTGAACGTCAGCACGAGGATCCGCTCGGGGTCCGCCCCGCGCCTGATGCGCTCGGTGACGGCCTCCACCAGAGTCGTCGTCTTGCCCGTCCCCGGCCCGGCGAGCACGAGAAGCGGTCCGTTCCCGTGATGAACCACCGCGCGCTGCGCTGCGTCCGGCACAGGGGGGACCGGCCGCACGGGCGCGGTGCGGACGAGCCGGTAAGCCGGGGAGGAGACGGACAAAGTGCTCACATGTATCGCCGGTGACAGGGGACGGGATTCAGGTGCCGGTTGCCGAACCGTACTCCGTACGGGCGGCGGCCCGGGCCGTTTGGTGCCCGGTGTCGGAAGCTGTCAGATATGACCCTCGACACCGTCGCCGCTGCCGTCCCAGCGGGCGCGGCGGATGTCGATGCGCTGGTCACCCGCGGTGGTGGCACGCAGGGGCGTGCCCTCCACCCGGTAGTGCTCCAGGGCCTCGCGCTCGTGGCCCGGCAGCGGTCGGCCGTCCGCGCGCACCACGCGCCACCAGGGCACGGCGCTCCCGTAGAGCGCCATCACCCGGCCCACCTGGCGCGGCCCGCCGCGGTCTATGAACTCCGCCACATCCCCGTACGTCATCACGCGGCCCGGCGGGATGCCCTCCGCCACGGAGAGCACCCGGTCCGCATACTCGTCGAGAAGAGCCGCGTCGGGGCCTGGGGCGCCGGCGGAGGGCGTCGCGTCGTCCATCCGCCCCATCCTGCCGCAGACCGCCGACAGTCCGGCGTGGCGACCGGCAGCGGGCACACCGCCGTAAAGCACACCCGGATGCGACCATCGGAGACATGCTCGTGCCACCATCGTGCGGGCGGTGACTGGTGATACGAGACGAAGACGGGACAACTCAGGGCATGCGGCGCGACTCCGCGGCCGAGCCTCCGCCGGCAGAGCCGGCCACGGAGGCGCAGAGCCCTGCCCGCCCGGACGGTGACGAGAGCGACGAAGGGGTCGCGCGCCGCGGCCGGGTTCCGCACGTGCAGCAGGGCCCGTACGCAGCGGTGGACGCGTACGAGGCGGGGGGCGCGCGCGACGAGCGGGACGGGCAGGACGAACCGGACGAGCACGACGGGCGCGGCGGGCAGGGCCCGTACGACGAGCCGGACACCGACGACGCGCCCGGCTCCCCCGACCGTCCCCGCGGCCTCTACGACACCCCCCGCCCCCACTCCCCCGCCGCCACCCGCAACGACTCCCGCCGCCGCGCCGCCCCCGGCCCCATCGAGGGCGACGACCCCCTCCTCCCCGCCCGCGTGCACCGCCCCTCCGACCTCATGCGGCTGCTCCTCGGCGTCCTCGGCATCGCCGCCGTCCTCGGCCTGGCCGCCGTCGCGCACGCCACCACCGAGGGCCTGGAGGAGGACATCACCAAGGGCGCCGAGTACACGCCCTCGTTCGTCGTCACCCTCGGCGGCCTGACCTCCAGCATCGCCGTCCTCATCGTCCCGGTCGCCTTCGCCGTCGAACGCCTCGTCAAGCGCGACGGCCTGCGCATCGCCGACGGCGTGCTCGCCGCCGTGCTCGCGCACGGCGCCGGGCTCGCCGTCTCGCTCTGGGTCTCCGAGGCCGCCCCCGGCTCCGTGCAGGGGGCGCTGACACAGATCGCCCGCGGCGGCGAGCGCACCGACCCTGTCCACGGCTATCTCGCCCCCGTCATCGCGTACATGACCGCCGTCGGCATGGCCAGGCACGCCCGCTGGCGCGTGCTGATGTGGACGGTCCTGGTGCTCGACGGCCTCGCGGTGCTCGTCGGCGGCTACACCACCCCGTTCGCCATCGTGCTCACCGTCCTCATCGGCTGGACCGTCGCCTACGGCACGATGTACGCGGTCGGCTCCCCCAACGTCCGCCCCACCGGCCGCAACCTCCTCGCCGGACTGCGCCGCGTCGGCTTCCGCCCCGTCAGCGCGCTGGTGCCCGAGGAGCAGCCGGACCTGGAGGGCGACGGCCGCGGGCGGCGCTTCGTCGTCACGCTGGAGGACGGCCCGCCGCTGGACGTCACCGTCGTCGACCGCGAGCAGCAGGCCCAGGGCTTCTTCTACCGCGCCTGGCGCCGCCTGTCGCTGCGCGGCGTCTACCAGCGGCGCAGCATGCAGTCGCTGCGGCAGGCGCTGGAGCAGGAGGCGCTGCTCTCCTACGCCGCGATCGCCGCCGGCGCCAACGCCCCCAAGCTCATCGCCACCTCCGACCTCGGCCCCGACGCGGTCATCCTCGTCTACGAGCACACCGGCGGCCGGCCGCTGGCCACCGTCGCCGACGCGACCCTCACCGACCTGCTGATGCGCGAGAGCTGGCGGCAGGTCAAGGCGCTCCAGTCACGCCGCATCGCGCACCGCCGGCTGGACGCGGACGCCGTGCTGGTGACGCGCTCGGGCAAGGTGATCCTCACCGACCTCAGCAACGGCGACATCGCCGCGGGCGACGTCGTGCTGCGCATGGACATCGCCCAGTTGCTCACCACGTTCGCGCTGCGCGTCGGCGCCGAGCGGGCCGTCGGGGCGGCGGTGGAGGTCCTCGGCCCGGACGCGATCGCCGACGCGCTGCCGCTGCTCCAGCCGATCGCGCTGACCCGGGACACCCGCGCGGAGCTGCGCCGGCTCTCCCGCGAGCGGGCGGCGCGCGAGCGGGAGGCGGTCATTGAGGCGTCGCGGTCGCGCAAGCACCAGGCGGCCGGGGACCGCAAGAGCATGCGGGCCGCCAAGCAGGCCGAGAAGCGGGCGATCGAGGGCGCCCTCGACGAGGCCCGCGAGGAGGACGTGCTGACGCAGATCCGCCAGCACGTGCTGCTGATCCGGCCGCAGGCGCCGGTGGAGCCGGTACGGATCGAGCGGATCCGGCCGCGCACGCTCGTCAGCATCATCGCGGGCGTCTTCGCCGCGTACTTCCTGCTGACGCAGCTCACCCACGTCAAGGTCGACGACGTGCTGTCGCAGGCGAACTGGCGCTGGGCGGCGCTGGCCGCGGTCTTCTCCTCCGCCACGTACCTCGCCGCCGCGCTGTCGCTGCTGGGCTTCGTCCCCGAGCGGGTGCCGTACGGGCGCACGGTGCTGGCGCAGGTCGCCGCCTCGTTCGTCAAGCTGGTCGCCCCTGCGGCGGTCGGCGGGGTCGCGCTCAACACCCGCTTCCTGCAGAAGTCGGGCGTGCGGCCGGGCCTGGCGGTCGCGAGCGTCGGCGCCTCGCAGCTCTTCGGGCTGGGCAGCCACATCCTGCTGCTGCTGACCTTCGGCTATCTGACGGGGACCGAGCGGACGCCGTCGCTGTCCCCGTCCCGTACGGTCATCGCCGGACTGCTCGCGGCGGCGGTGCTGATCCTGATCGTCACGGCCGTACCGTTCCTGCGAAAGGCCGTCTCGTCGCGGATCCGGTCGCTCTTCGCGGGCGTGGTGCCGCGCATGCTGGACGTGCTGCAGCGCCCGCAGAAGCTCGCGGCGGGCATCGGCGGCATGGTGCTGATGACGCTGTCGTTCGTGCTCTGTCTGGACGCCTCGGTACGGGCCTTCGGCGGCGACCTCAGCTTCGCGAGCGTCGCGGTCGTCTTCCTCGCCGGCAACGCGCTGGGCTCGGCGGCCCCGACGCCGGGCGGCGTGGGCGCGGTGGAGCTGGCGCTCACGGCGGGTCTGACGGCGGCGGGGATGCCCAGCGACACGGCGCTGTCGGCGGTACTGCTGTTCCGGCTGCTGACGTTCTGGATGCCGGTGCTGCCGGGGTGGCTGTCGTTCACGCACCTGACCCGCAAGGGCGCGCTGTAGCCACGCGGCGGCAGCCCTCCGGGGACGGCTACCGGATGCGGAGCCGGGGCGGTCGCCGGGAAGGGCGCGTCAGAGGCCGACGACGTTCCAGGGGCGGATGCTCCACTCGTCCACCAGCCCGTTCGCCACGTACGGGTCCTTCCTGACGAACTCCTCGGCGGGCCCCGGGCCGTCGGTCCGCCAGACGAGCAGGCCGCGCGGCGGGGCCTCCGTCATGGCGCCGGCCATGAAGAGGTCGCCGCGCCGGTGGCACTCGCGGATGAGGTCGAGGTGGGCCTCGCGGTAGGCGTCCCGCCGCTCCAGGTAGTCGTCGACGTAGGAGTAGTCGAGGACGTAGTAGGACACGCGGCCTCCCTGGTGGCGGGGGTGAACGGTACGGGACCACCGTACTCACCCGTACGCCCCGCGCAGCGCGCGCCCGCCCGCGCCCCGCCGGACGATGGCAGTCCGCCACCGCCGAGACCGGGGAGCCGCCGTGCGGGTCACCAAGCCGACCACCGCCGTCACCGCCACCGCCGTCCTGCTGGCCGCCCTGGCCGCGGGCAGTTGCGGCATCGCGTCGTCGTCCGAGCGCGACGGCGGCCTGGAGGACGGCGCGGCGGCCGCCGGCATCCACTGGGGGGCGTGCAAGAACCTCCCCGCACCCGCGCCGGGGACGCCGGCCTCGGACACCGACTGGCAGTGCGGCACGCTCGACGTACCGCTCGACTACGACAAGCCGGACGGCGAGAAGATCGGCATCGCCATGATCCGCGCCAAGGCCACCGGGCCGCAGTCGGAGCGCATCGGCTCGCTGCTCTTCAACTTCGGCGGCCCCGGCGGCTCCGGCATCGACACCCTCCCGGGCCTGGCCACCCAGTACAAGACCCTGCACAAGCGCTACGACATCGTCAGCTTCGACCCGCGCGGCGTCGGCCGCAGCGAGGGCGTGCGCTGCCTCGGCGACCGCGCGCTCGACAAGTACTTCGCCGCCGACAACACCCCCGACGACAAGACGGAGGAGAAGGCGTACCTCGACCGGATCCACGACTTCGCCGCCGCCTGCGAGGAGAAGTCGGGCAAGGTGCTGCCCTTCGTCGGCACCGAGAACGCCGCCCGCGACATGGACCTCATGCGCGCCGCGCTCGGCGACGACAAGATGCACTACTTCGGCATCTCCTACGGCACCGAACTGGGCGCCGTCTACGCCCACCTCTTCCCCGAGCGGATCGGCCGGGCCGTGCTCGACAGCCCCGTGGACCCGACGCAGAACAGCGAGCAGCGCTCGCTGGCGCAGGCGAAGGGCTTCCAGCGGGCGCTGGAGAACTACGCCGAGAACTGCGCGCGGCAGGGCAGGAAGTGCCCCCTCGGCGACGCCGCCGCCGGCGAGGGGGCCGTCGCCACCGAAGACGTCGCGGACCTGCTGCAGCGGCTCGACGGCAACCCGATCCCGGGCACCTCGGGCCGCGATCTGACGGAGTCGCTGGCGACCGGGGGCATCGCGCAGTCCCTGTACTCCAAGCAGCTCTGGCCGCTGCTGACGCAGGGCCTGGAACAGGCCGGGGACGACGACGGCGCGACCCTGCTGCTCCTGGCCGACGCGCTCAACGGGCGCGAGCCCGACGGGCACTACTCCACGCTCCAGTCGTCCTTCCTCGCGATCGACTGCGCGGACACCAAGGACCGCTACTCGACGGAGGACATCCGCGGCCGGCTGCCTGAGTTCCGCAAGGCGTCGCCGGTCTTCGGCGACTTCATGGCCTGGGGCCTGGCGTCGTGCGACGGCTGGCCGGTGACGGGCAAGCGCTCGACGCCGCAGGTGAGCGCGAAGGGCGCGGCCAAGATGCTGGTCGTCGGCAGCACCGGCGACCCGGCGACGCCGTTCGAGGGCACGGAGCGGATGGTCGAGGCGCTCGGCGGCGACGTGGCGGTGAAGCTCACCCGCGTCGGCGAGGGGCACGGGGCGTACGGCAGCGGCAACCAGTGCACGCAGGAGGCCGTCAACACCTACCTGCTCGACGGCCGGGCCCCGCAGAACGACACGACCTGCCGGAAGTAGCCCCCGCACGCACGGGTGCCGCCGCCGGAAGGCTTTTGGCGGCGGCACCCGTGCGTCATGCGTCGTACGTCAGTAGATGGGCTTCTCCGGCTCGATCTGGTTCACCCAGCCGACCACGCCGCCGCCCACGTGCACCGCGTCGGCGAAGCCCGCCGACTTCAGCACCGCCAGGACCTCCGCGGACCGGACACCCGTCTTGCAGTGCAAGACGATCTTCTTGTCCTGCGGCAGCCCCTCCAGGGCGCTGCCCATGAGGAACTCGTCCTTCGGGACCAGCCGGGCGCCGGGGATCGAGACGATCTCGTACTCGTTGGGCTCCCGGACGTCGATGATGTCGATGTTCTCGCCGTCGTCGATCCACTCCTTGAGCTGCTTCGGAGTGATCGTGGAGCCGGCCGCGGCCTCCTGCGCCTCGTCGGAGACGACGCCGCAGAACGCCTCGTAGTCGATCAGCTCGGTGACCGTCGGGTTCTCGCCGCAGACCGCGCAGTCCGGGTCCTTGCGGACCTTGACCTGGCGGTACTGCATCTCCAGGGCGTCGTAGATCACCAGCCGGCCGACCAGCGGGTCGCCGATGCCGGCGAGCAGCTTGATGGCCTCGTTGACCTGGATCGAGCCGATCGACGCGCACAGCACGCCCAGCACGCCGCCCTCGGCGCAGCTCGGCACCATGCCGGGCGGCGGGGGCTCGGGGTACAGGCAGCGGTAGCACGGGCCGTGCTCGGCCCAGAAGACCGACGCCTGGCCGTCGAAGCGGTAGATGGAGCCCCACACGTAGGGCTTGCCGAGCAGCACGCACGCGTCGTTGACCAGGTAGCGGGTGGCGAAGTTGTCCGTGCCGTCGACGATCAGGTCGTACTCCGCGAACATCTCCATGACGTTCGAGGAGTCCAGCCGCTCCTGGTGGAGCCGCACCGTCACGTACGGGTTGATGCCCAGCACCGTGTCGCGCGCGGACTCGGCCTTGGGGCGGCCGATGTCCGCCTGGCTGTGGATGACCTGCCGCTGCAGGTTCGACTCGTCGACCTCGTCGAACTCGACGATCCCGAGCGTGCCCACACCCGCCGCCGCCATGTACATCAGCGCGGGCGAGCCGAGGCCGCCGGCGCCCACACAGAGCACCTTTGCGTTCTTCAGCCGCTTCTGGCCGGCCATCCCGACGTCCGGGATGATCAGGTGGCGCGAGTACCTGCGGACCTCGTCGACGGAGAGCTCGGGGGCGGGCTCGACCAGCGGTGGCAGCGACACGGGGACTCCGTAAGCGTGTGAGAGCACAGTGGGTCTTCCGGTAACACTGCCACGCGCCTCCTCATTCCGAGACACCCTGTCCGAGACGCGAGACGAGGTCGTCCCAGTAGCCGGGCAACGCCTCCCACCCCGGCCGGTCCGTGAAGAACACCGAGGCAGCGCCCTGCCAGCGGGCGACCCGCATCGCCTCGTCCAGATGCGTCGGCGGTACGCCGTGGACCAGGTGGCAGAACCGCTCGGCGGGGTGCTCCGCGGTCCACTCGGCGACCTGCGACCAGCGGTAGTCCGCCCACGGGCCCGCGAAGGTGACGAGCTGGTCGGCGGCCTCGGCGTAGCCGGGGTACGGGTGGGTGCCGATGCCGAGGACGACGTGGGTGCGCGGAGCCAGCGCGCCGAGCGTCGTCGCCAGCCGCCGGACCTCCGGCAGCCGGTCGCGGTCGGCGGGGCAGCGGCCGAGGTAGAAGCCGTCGACGCGGTACCACTCCAGGAACCGGTGCGCGTCGCTGATCAACTCGCCGAAGGGGCGCCGGCCGTGGCGCAGGTCGAGCCGGCCGAGGGTGCGCACCCGCGCCGACTTCAGCCGGCCCGCGGCGTCCAGGCAGTGCGGGTCGGGGCGGGCGCCGGGCCCGCCGGCGACGTCGAGCACCGCCCAGTGGACGGCTCCCGCGGCGGCGGGCCGGGTCAGCTCGCCCCACTCGACGGGGGCGACGAGGGGGTGCGCGTAGCCGGGGACGGCGAGGCGGAGGGGGGTCTCGGCCGGCTGCGGCGGGAGCTGCCACCGGCCCTCGGGCGCGGGCGGGGTGCCCGGCAGGTCCCGTAGCGCCGCGGCCGGGCCGGCCGGTGTGCCCGGCCCGTCAGGTCTCAGATGCGGCATGCCGCCTCCATCCAGATATCCGCAAGGCTCTCCTCGATTCCGATCCGGGGCCGCCAGCCGAGGCGGTCCCGCGCCGTCCGGATGTCCGCCTGCTGCCAGGCGCCGCACCCGTCCGGGTACGGATACGCCGCGGCGACCGCCGCCGGTTCCGCGCCGGGGCCTCCGTTCGTGCCGTGGCCGGGTCCGTGAGCGGGTCCGTGGCCGTGGCCCAGGGCGTGGCTCACGCCGTGCCCCGGGCCGTGGCCGCCGTGCCCGAGGCCGTGCCCGAGGCCGTGGCCGGCGCCCGCGGGCTGCGGGATCCGGCCGGTCAGCGTCGTGTCGTACTCGTGCAACTGGCCGCCGTACCCCGCGATCCGCGCCAGCGCCGCCGCCGCGTCCCGCAGCCGCACCGCGCGCCCGCCGCCGATGTTCACCACCCCCTGCGCCGCCGACAGCGACGCGGCGTGCACCGCCCGCGCCACGTCCCGTACGTCCACGAAGTCCCGCTGCGCGCCGAGCCCGCCGAGCTTCAGCTCGCCGTCGCCCTGCTGCATCACCCGGCGCAGCGCCTCCGCCAGCCGGCCGAGCGGGGAGCCCGCCGGGGTGCCGGGGCCCGCGGGCGAGAACACCCGCAGCACGATGGCGTCCAGCCCTGAGCCGAGCACCAGCTCGGTCGCGGCCAGCTTGCTCACGCCGTACGGGCCGCCGGGGCGCGGCAGCGCGTCCTCGGCCGTCGACGAGCCGGCCGGCGAGGGCCCGTACTCCGAGGCACAGCCCACGTGCACCAGCCGCGCCGAGCAACTGCTGCGCCGCATGGCCTCGCAGAGGGTGGCGACGGCGACGGTGTTGTGCCGGGTCAGGTCGCGGGCGCTGCCGCGGGTGGTGCCGGCGCAGTTGACGACGACGCCCGGGTGCACGGCGTCGAGGAACCGGGTCAGCGCGCCGGGGCTGCCGGACGACAGGTCGAACCGCACGTCGGCGTCGTCGCCGCGGCCGAGCGCGGTGAGCTGCACGGCGGGGTCCGCCAGCAGGCGGTCGGCGACGTAGCGGCCGACGAAGCCGGTGCCGCCGATGAGCAACACCCTCATCGCGCACCCCCGTCGTTCGAGGAGGGCGTGGCCAGTGGTGGTGCGGTCATCTCGTTGTGCTCCTTGCGATGAGCGGAGGCTCGGGTGAGTGCGCGGCCGGCGTACGCCAGCAGCGCGAGCGCGGCGACGCCGCAGGCGACCGCAGGCACGGCGGCCATACGGAAGCCTGCGGAGCCGGCGACCAGCAGCTCGACCGGGCGGCCGAGCAGGGCCAGCCCGGGAACCCGGGCGGCCAGGACCAGCAGCAGCGCCGTGACCTGCGCGGCGCAGGCGGCGGCGAGACCGTACGCGGCGGCCCGGGGGAAGCCGTGCACGGCGAGCAGCCGGGCGAGGAAGAGCAGCGCGCCGAGGGCGCAGACGGCGACGGCGACGGCGGGCCGGCGGGTGGTCCCGCCGAAGAGGGGTGCGGCGGCCGCGGCGGCGAGCTGCAGCGCCGCGAGGACGGCCACCACCGCGGCCACGGCGGCGGCCGGCAGCGGGCGGACCCGGGCACGGAACTCGGCCAGATCGCGGCTGTCCCGCAGGCTGCCGCGGGCCCGGGCGGCGAACCACCGGGCCACGGTCGCGGCGGGCAGCACGGCGGCGGTGAGCGCGGCGAGGGCGGCGGCGGTGGCGTACGGAACGACGGGCGCGCGGGTGACGCCGGTGGCGCCGCCGAGCAGTTCGCCGAGGAACCAGTCCCCGTAGACCGCGTACGCCAGCAACCACCCCACGGCCAGGCCGGCCGCGGGCGGCAGGCCGGGCCCGACCCTGAGCGGCCCCCGCTGCAACCCGAGCACCAGCGCGACCACGACCCAGGCGACGCCGGCGGCGGTCAGGGCCACCTGCGCCCGGCCGTGCAACCCGGCAGCGCCGAGCACGAGCAACCCGCCGCCGAGCGGCAGGAGATGGGCGAGAGGGGCGAGGGGGGCACGGGGCTCGGGGCCGCCCGGCGACGGCGGTTCGGCGCCGGGCCGCCGGGACCGTACGTACATCTCCTCGGCGAGGGAGAACACGTCCCGGTGCCGGTACCGCACGGCGGTCCGATCGGTCACGCCGTGGGCCTCCAGCCCGGCGGCGATCTCCAGCGGATCGACGGCCCGGCGGCACAGCTCCCGATGCCGGTACATGAGCCCCCGCACGGGATCGGCGGACCCGCGCCGCGGCCGGACTGCCGGCGCCGCGGGGTCGGCCGGGGCCCCGGCACGGGAAGCAGCCCTGCTCGCGGCGGACGGTGCCGGTGCCGGTGCCGCACGCTGCGTCGCGGCGGCGGGCTCCCCCGGCCCGCCTCCGGCGGGGGGCGGCGGGGCGGGGGCGCCGGGGGTGCCGGAGTGGAGGGACGTGACGGCGGGGGGTGTGGGGGCCGGGCCGAAAGCTTCCTCCAGGGCTTCCGCCAGGTCTTCCGCCGGTGTGGGCGGCGACGGCTCCCGCGTCTGCGGCTCCGAGGCCGCTCTCGGGCCGTCCGTCATCGGCCGGCCTCCTTGAGCACCGGGCCCGGGTCCGGCGCCGGTGCGCCCGCCAGATACGCCTCCGGAGGGTGCGCGAAGGGGTGCGGGGTGGCGCGGGCCGCGGTGCGGGCCGGGCCGTGGGAGGCCAGCTCCAGGTAGATGCCGCCGAACGCGCCCACGTTCTGCTCCGCCGTGAACAGCTCCACCGCCCGTGCCCGCGCCGCCGCGCCCAGCCGCGCGCGGCGCGCCGGGTCGCGGAGCAGCGCCAGGCAGGCGTCCGCCAGCGCCCGCGGGTTCCGCGGCGGGACCACGAGGCCCGTACCGCCGATGACCTCCCGTACCGCGCCGACGTCCGTCGACACCGTCGCCCGGCCGCAGAGCATCGCCTCGACCAGGCCCACCGGGAAGCCCGCCACGATGCTGGAGAGCACCGCCACCCCGCCCGTCGTGTACGCCGCCGCCCGGTCCGGCAGCACGGGGTCGCCGATCTCCTCGAACGACACCGGGCCGGCGCCGACCGCGTGCGCGTCGGCGCCCTCGTCGGGGAAGAGGTGGGCGGCCAGCGCGCGGCAGTGGTCGCGGTAGCCCGCGTGGGCGGCGGCCGGAGGACCCGTCTCCGCCACGACGAGGCGGGCTGCCGGCTTCTCCCTGCGGATCTCCGCGAACGCGTGCAGCAGCCCGACGAGATCCCCGGCGGGCTCTATCCGGCCGGCCCAGACCAGGGTCCTGTCGTCGCCGGACACCGGCGAGTCGTCCACGTCGGCGAACCGCGCCGCGTCCATGCCCGGGTACACCGTCCGCAGCCTGTGCCCCTCCGCGCCCAGGCGCAGCGCCCAGCGCCGCGCGTGCGCGTTGCCCGGGGTCACGAGCGCGGCCTTGTCGTACGCCTCGGCCGCCAGCCGGCGGTGGAAGGCCGTCACCAGTGCCCGTACGGTCACCGTCCCGCCGGCGTACGCCCCCCGACCGCTCTCCAGGTAGTGCCGCCGCAGCCGCACCCCGTACTCCGTCACCAGCAGCGGCGTGCCGAAGAACCGCCGCGCCAGCAGCCCCGGGAGCGCAGCGGGGCCGCCGGACAGCGCGTGGCACAGGTCGGCGTCCGCCAGCCCGGTCCCGCCGTCCCCGTACCACTCGGCTCCCAACGGCCGCAGTGCCCGGTCCAGATGCCCCGCCACCGCCAGCAGCTCCGCGACGCGCGCCCCCTGCACCACCGGATGTGCACCCGGCGCCCGGCAGGCCCGCTCCAGGATCCGCACCGCCTGCTCCGCACGCAGCGCGCGTCCCGGCCCGCCCGCGTCCCTGGCCAGCTCCGCCAGCCCGTACAGCCCGGAAGCGAAACGGTCCTGCCCGGACTCCCGCCCGGGCTCCTCCCCGGCGCCCCCTGCCGCCAGCGCGCCCGCCAACTCCGTGAAGTGCTCGGCGAACCGGCGCCGCTCCGCGCGCCCGTAGCGGCGTTCACCCGGCGCCGGGCGCCACAGCGGCGCGACATGCACCGCCCGCACCTGCGGCGGCAGCGGCACGAGCCCCGACGCCTCCTGCGCCGCATCGACCGCAAACGCGAAAACGTCGAACTCGTGGTGCGCAAGCCCGCGTACGAGCCGGTCGCACCACCCCGGCGACTCGCCCGCGGCAAACGGGAACCCGCCCTCCGCGAGAAGGCCGATGCGCAACGAGAACACCCCCGAACCTGCTGTGGCTCCGTCCAGTGGGAGGACCGTACGCACGCCGCGGGGCAGCGCGACGGACGGTTGTCCGTCGCACCACCGGAAGGGGTGAATACCCGTGACTATTCGGGGTGTGGGGCGTTTTGCCCGCTCCCGTCACTCCGCCGGAGTCAGTCGCGGGGGAACGGCCAGGGGTTGGGCTTGCAGGTGGCGCCGTCCGTCGACAGGTACTTCGTCTGCTGCATCATCACCGGCGCCAGCGCGCCGTCCTGCGCGCAGCCGACGTGCCCGTTCCCGAGCCGGTGGCCGACCTCGTGGTTGATGAGCATCTGCCGGTAGGCGTGGATGTCGTCGCCGTAGGTCTCCGAACCCTGCGCCCACCGGAAGGCGTTGATCATCACGCGCTCGGTGGCGGCGGAGTCGCAGGACACGTCCTCGTCGCTGGTGTCGAGACCCGACTTGGCGCACCACTCGTCCGTGGTCCCGGGGCTCGCCAGGGTGATGACGAACCGGGACTCCTCGTCCGGGCCCACGCGCTCGAAGGTGCGATCGCCCCGGCCGCCCCAACTGCGCTCGTCGTTGAGCGTCTTGTGCACGGCGGCCGCGAACAGCTCGCCGTCGAGGGGCAGTCCCTCCTCGACGTCCACCCGGTACCTGACGACCTCGCCGCGGCCGGGCGCCTTGTCGCCGCCGGGGACGGCGGTGAGCTTGCCGGAGGCGGTGAGATTGCGGCTGAGGGGGTACGTGGCCGCCATCTTCTCGGTGTACGTGGCGGGCACGGCCCGCGCGTCCCGGTCGGCGTCGCCCGAGTCGTCGGCGTCGTCCGAGTCGTCGGAGCCCGCAGGGTCGTCGCGGTCGCCGGAGCGGGAGGCGGCGTCGTCGGCGCCGGCACGCTGCTTGCGCGCGTCGGACGCCGCGGCGTCGGCCCGCTTGGCGCGGCCGTCGGAGACCTGGCCGGCGATGGCGGCGGCGAGCGCGCAGGTCACGACGGCGGCGGCGACGCCGGTGGCGACGCGGCCGCGGTTGGTCGTGCGCTGCCGGGGGCGGCGGTGGCTGCCGCCGATGGACTGCAGGGCGGCGGAGTCGTCGGGCGGTCCGTCGTCGTCGCCGGGCGGCGGCCGGCCGCGGTCGTCGTCGGCGGGGGACGGCCCGGGCACGTCGCGGGAGCGCACGGCGGGACCGGCGGTGCGGCCGGGTCCGGGCCCGTCGAAGGCGTCGAGGTAGTCCTGTCGTACGGGCGTGGGCGTGGCCGCGACGGTGGCGGCGCCGAGCCCGCGCCCGGGCTGCTCGTACGGCGGCGAGCCCCACCCGCCGCCGGGCTCCCGGTGCTCGGGGTGCCCGAGGGGGCGCTCGCCGGTGTCGTCCGTGGGAGCCGTACGGCGCGCGCGCGGCATCCCGTGCGCGGGCGGCGGCCCGCCGGGCCCGGCGACCTGCCGCACCGACCCGGTGTCGGTGACCCGGGGCGTCGGCCCGGTGTCGGTGACCCGCGGAATCGGCCCGGTCCCGGAGACCCGCGGAATCGGCCCGGTGCCGCCGGCCCGCGGAAGGGGCCCCGTATCGCAGACCCGCGGCATCGGCCCGGTCCCGGCGCCTCTCGGCATCGGCCCCGGCCCGCCGGGCCGCGGGATCGGCCCCGTGTCGGAGACCCGCGGCACCGGACCCGTATCGCCGAACCGCGGCATTGCGCCCGTGCCCGAGACGGTCCGTCCGTCCCCCGGCACCCGCGGCACCGGACCGGTGTCGGAAATCCGCGGCACCGGCCCCGTGTCCGTCACCCGCGGGATCGGGCCCGTGTCGCTGATCCGCGGGATCGGCCCGGTGTCGCCCCGCCGCGGCAGCGGCGGCCGCGGTCCCGACCCGGCCCCCGACCCCGGCCGGGTCCCGCCGCCGTCCCGCGCCTGCTTCTTGCCCTTGCCGGACGCGCTGTGCCTGCCCACCCTGTGTGTCAGCTCCCACCGGGGCTCGCGTCGGCGGCCCCTGTCTCGTACTCGTCCAGCATCTCGGTGAACGCCCTGGCCACCACTTCCGGGTACTCCATCATGGCCACGTGTCCGGCCGCCGGCAGGGCCAGCAACCGCGAGTTGCGGAATGCGGTCTTCGCCCGCCGCGCCGTCCTGAACGATACGAGTTGGTCGCGCCGGCCGTAGATCAGCAGGGTAGGGGCCAGCACCCGCTCGGCGAGCCGCCACAGCGAATGCTGCCCGCCCAGGGTGTACGCGCCGACGACCCCGCGCGCCGACCGCTCCATGGCGTCCCAGTGGTACGGCAGCCGCATGCGCCTGGCGTACTCGCGCGCGTGCTCCGCGAAGCCCTCGGGGCTGACCCGGCCCGGGTCGCCGTAGCAAAGGCCCAGCACGGCGCGGGTGCGCTGCTCCGCCGTCCAGTCCCGGGTCAGCCGGGCGAAGAGCGCGGTGACGCCGGGCACGGCGAGCAGCGCCGTGGGCATCGCGGTGCGCTGCGGGGGCAGTTCGGGCAGCGCCGGGGAGACGAGGGTGAGGGTGCGCACCAGGTCGGGGCGGAGGGCCGCGACGCGGGTGACGATGGTGCCGCCCAGCGAGTTGCCGAAGAGGTGTACGGGGCCGCGGTCGCCCGCGTCGAGGTAGCGGATGACGGCGCGGGCGTGGCCGGAGAGGGAGTAGTCGCCGTCGTCGGGGGGCGGGGAGTCGCCGAAGCCGGGGAGGTCGACGGCGTCGCCGTCGACGCGGGCGGCGAGCAGGGGGCCGAGGCCGCCCCAGTTCAGCGCGGAGCCGCCGAGCCCGTGCACGTACACCGCGGGCGGCAGTCCCGCGCACGCCGGCGGGTGGTCACGGACGGCGAGGGTGAGCCCGGGGAGCGTCACCTGCCGTCGCGCGACACCGCCCCGGCCTTCGGGCGGAGGGGGCGGGACGGTCCCCGGCGAGCCGTTCGCCGGGGTTGTTTCGTCGCCCGCCAGAGAGGGCTCTGTCGACGGCATGGGGCAATGTTACGAGACAGTCACGCAGTGGTTCATGTGTTCGCGCTCACAAGCCGCCTCGCGGCCGAAAGCGCCCTCTCTTACGCTCGTGTGGAGGGCATCGCCCGAAACTGTGCCCGAAGTCCGGGTGACGAAGACGCGGAGAAGGAGACGACGCCATGGCGGCCGACCCGCAGGATTCGGACACCTTCGACGAGCCCGCCCGCCGTAAGGGCCCGTCCGGGCCCGCGGACGACCCCCGGGGCCCGGACGCCGAGACCCCGGAGGCCGACGCCGCGGAGCAGCGCGCCGAAGTGGAGCAAGGCGACGAGGACGTCACGCCGGGCGAGCGGCACGGCGACGACGTGGACCCCGCGGACGCCGCCGAGCAGGCCCGCGTCGTCGAAGAAGGCGAGGACGAATACCGGTGACGTGCTCTGTATTGCCCCGGTTCGGCCCGGGTCAGGGCCGATGAAATTTCGCGCAGCGACGGAGCGCCTGACGATTACCCGCACGTACGATGGCACCTGCGGTCGGCCCGCCGGACAGGCCCGGCGTCCCGGGGGCGATCATCTCAGGAACCAGGAGGCGCAGTGACAGCCATGGAGCAGGCCGAGACGCGTCCACGCAGTACGAGGCTCCCCCGCCGTGCGCGCCGCAACCAGCTCCTCGGTGCGGCCCAGGAGGTCTTCGTCGCCCAGGGGTACCACTCCGCCGCCATGGACGACATCGCGGACCGCGCCGGCGTCAGCAAGCCCGTGCTCTACCAGCACTTCCCCGGCAAGCTGGAGCTGTACCTCGCCCTGCTCGACCAGCACTGCGACGCGCTGCTCAAGGCGGTGCGCGCGGCCCTCGCGTCCACGTCGGACAACAAGCAGCGCGTCGCCGCCACGATGGACGCGTACTACGCCTTCGTCGAGGACGAGGGCGGCGCCTTCCGCCTGGTCTTCGAGTCCGACCTGACCAACGAGCCCGCGGTGCGCGAGCGCGTCGACAAGGTCAGCCTGGACTGCGCGCAGGCGGTCAGCGAGGTCATCGCCGAGGACACCGACCTGCCCGTCGAGCAGGCGATGCTGCTCGCGGTGGGACTGTGCGGCATGGCGCAGATCACCGCGCGGTACTGGCTGGGCGCCGGCCGGTCCATCCCGCGCGACGACGCCGCCCGCCTGATCGCCTCGCTCTCGTGGCGCGGCATCGCCGGCTTCCCGATGCACGGGGGCCCGGACCAGCCGTAAGGGCCGGCCCCGCAGAAACGTCCGCCGCGGTGTTCGCTGCGGGCGTGCAGGCATCGGTCCCGCGGGGTGTGCACGCCGGGTTAGTGTGCACACGTACATCCAACTGACCGAAAGGGATCAGGCCGTGGAGGTCAAGATCGGCGTGCAGCACGCCCCCCGAGAGATCAGCCTGGAGAGCGGGCAGACCGCCGAAGAGATCGAGAGCGCGGTGGCGGACGCGCTCGGCGGCAAGTCGGAGGTGCTGACCCTGGTCGACGACCGCGGCCGGAAGATCCTCGTGCCGGCGGGCCGCATCGCCTACGTCGAGATCGGCGCGCCCACCGCGCGCAAGGTGGGTTTCGGCGCCCTCTGAGGGCGGATTCCCCCGCTCGCCCAGCTCGTCCGGCCCCCCGGTGTCCGACACCGGGGGGCCGTCGTTTGCCCGCGGATCCATGCGGGTAGATCCGGAGCGTCCGATTCGCCCCAGCAGTGGGGGCCCAACGAAGGGCGGGCGCGAGATGATGATCCTGACAGCCGTGTGTTCCGCAGTCATCGGCCTGGCGATTGCGCTGGCCGCACTCTCCCGCTATCCCGGTCGGTTCCGGCACCGGAACCTGACACTGGCCACCGGCCCCGGGGCCGCCGCGCTCGGCGCCGCCCTGGCCCACACGGTGCTCGGCGCGGGGAACCTGCCGATCGTCCTGCCGGTCGCCGGAGCCTTCGCGGCGGCGATGCTGTCGCTGCTCGTCAAGAACCCGGAGCGGAGCCGCCCCGCGGCGGCGTACCTCGCGGGCCGCCCGGTGCGCTGAGCGGCCCGTGGCCCGTACGAACCCTGAATCTGCGACGACGCACGCGCGCCCGGGCCGCGGGCCGGGGCGCCGCGCTATGCGGAGAGACCCAGCGCCGCCATCCGCTTGGTGTGCGCCTCGGTGATACGCGAGAACATCCGGCCCACCTCCGCCAGGTCGAACCCGTCGGCGACCCCGCCCACGAGCATCATCGACAGCGCGTCCCGCTCCGCCACCACCCGCTGCGCCTGGCTCAGCGCCTCACCCATCAGCCGCCGTGCCCACAGCGCCAGCCGGCCGCCCACGCGCGGGTCGGCCTCGATCGCGCTGCGGACCTTCCCGACGGCGAACGTCGCGTGCCCGGTGTCGTCCAGCACACCGAGCATCAGACCGCGGGTGTCGGAGTCCAGCCGGACCGCGACCTCGCGGTAGAAGTCGCTGGCGATCGAGTCGCCGACGTACGCCTTGACCAGCCCCTCCAGCCAGTCGGACGGCGCCGTCTGGCGGTGGAACTCGTTCAGTGCGGTGGCGAACGGCTCCATCGCCCGCGCCGGGTCCTCGTCGATCTCGGCCAACCGGTCCCGCAGCCGCTCGAAGTGGTGGAACTCGGCCGCGGCCATCGCCGCCAGCTCCGCCTTGTCCTCCACCCCGGGCGCCAGCTTGGCGTCCTCCGCCAGCCGCTCGAAGGCGGCCAGCTCACCGTAGGCGAGGGCGCCGAGCAGGTCCACGACCGCGGCCCGGTACTGCGGGTCGGCGGCGGCCTGTGCCCAGTCCTCGGCGGCTACGCCGGAAGCGGCGGCGGTGTCCCCGGCGTCGCCGGTTTCGCCGGTGTCCTGGGGTGCGGCCTCGTCGGCAGAGGGAGTGTCCATGGAGCGGAATATAGCGGCCCGCAGGGAGCTGGGAAGAGCCTGGTCAGCCCGTGGACTATGAGACATCGCACAACACGGCTGCACGATTTTAGGTAGAGTGGTATAGCGCCCGTCGGTCACGGCGGGTCCCCCATGCCCCGGGCGTGAGCCCGGAGGCGCGTGGGAAGCCTGTATTGAAGGATGCCCGGTCGGTGGCCCGATCGGCTCCGACCCCGACCGCTCTCAGCGGAGCCCGTGCGGCCTGTCCCGCCGTACGCACACCGCCGGAGGGAATTCTCGCGGCTGGAGCGCGCGAGTGACGGTAGAAGTGGTCCCGCGCCGACCCGTGCGGTACGACCCCCGTCCCCCGCCGCTCGCCGCGACCGACAGAAGAGGCAAGCATCCTGTCCACGTTTCGAGACCTCGGGATCCTCCCCGAGACTGCTGAGGCCCTGGAGGCCGTGGGAATCACCACTCCTTTCCCCATTCAGGAGATGACCCTTCCCGTGGCCCTCGCCGGCACAGACGTGATCGGCCAGGCCAAGACCGGTACCGGTAAGACGCTCGGCTTCGGCCTTCCCCTGCTGGAGAAGGTCGTCGTCCCCGCCGACGTCGAGTCCGGTCGCGCCGACACCGGCGCCCTGACGAACGCCCCGCAGGCGCTCGTCGTCGTCCCCACCCGCGAGCTGTGCGTCCAGGTCACCAACGACCTGCTGACCGCCGGCAAGGTCCGTAACGTCCGCGCGCTGTCGATCTACGGCGGCCGGGCGTACGAGCCCCAGCTTGAGGCGCTGAAGAAGGGCGTCGACGTCGTCGTCGGCACCCCCGGCCGCCTCCTCGACCTCGCCGGGCAGCGCAAGCTGGACCTGTCGAAGATCAAGGTGCTGGTGCTCGACGAGGCCGACGAGATGCTGGACCTCGGCTTCCTGCCGGACGTCGAGAAAATCATCCAGCAGCTGCCCGCCAAGCGGCAGACGATGCTGTTCTCGGCCACCATGCCGGGGCAGGTCATCGGCCTCGCCCGGCGCTACATGTCGCAGCCCACCCACATCCGCGCCACCGCGCCTGACGACGAGGGCGCGACCGTCGCCGCCGTCGAGCAGCACGCGTTCCGGGCGCACTCGATGGACAAGCCGGAGATGCTGGCGCGCATCCTGCAGGCCGAGGGCCGCGGGCTGACCATGATCTTCTGCCGTACGAAGCGCACGTGCGCGGACGTCGCGGAGCAGTTGACCCGGCGCGGGTTCGCCGCCGGCTCGGTCCACGGGGACCTGGGCCAGGGCGCGCGCGAGCAGGCGCTGCGGGCGTTCCGCAACGGCAAGGTCGACGTGCTGGTCTGCACGGACGTGGCGGCGCGCGGCATCGATGTCGCCGGCATCACGCACGTGATCAACTACCAGACGCCGGAGGACGAGAAAACGTACCTGCACCGCATCGGCCGCACCGCCCGCGCGGGCGCGTCCGGCACGGCGGTCACGTTCGTCGACTGGGACGAGATCACGCGCTGGCACCTGATCAACAAGGCGCTGGAGCTGGACCTGGAGAACCCCGAGGAGACGTACTCCACCTCCCCGCACTTCTTCGAAGCGCTGCGCATCCCGGAGGGGACGAAGGGCGTGCTGCCGCGCGCCGAGCGCACCCGCGCGGGACTCGGCGCCGAGGAGCTGGAGGACCTGGGCGAGACGGGCGGCGGACGCCGGGGCGCGGGCTCGCGCCGGACGGCGGCCACCGAGGAGCGTCCGAAGCGGACCCGTACGCCGCGGCAGCGCCGCCGCACGCGCAGCGGCCTCCCGGTGGCGGCGGACGCCGCCGAGGGTGCCGCCGAGCCGCGGGAGACCGCGGCGGAGCCGGCCCCGGCCGCGGCGGACGCCGCTGCCCGCAAGCCGCGCCGCCGCCGTCGCCGCACCCGCAGCGGCAACGCGGGCCAGCCGGCCGCGGAGTAGCGCAACAGCAGAACCCTTTCGGGCCCGGGACGTGCGTCACGACGTACGTCCCGGGCCCGAGGTGTGTCCGCCGTGTGTCCGCGAGCGGAGCCGCGGCTCGCGGGGTCGCGGGAGCCATGCGCCGGAGCGGCAGGCGCCCGGTGCCGCGCCCGCCGGAATCCCGGCGCGCCCGCCGGGCCCCCGCCAACGACCGCCGGCCCGGCCGCGACCGCCCAGGGCTCCGACCCGGCGGCGCCGCGAAGCCCGTGCCGCCGGGTGGCCGCACAGCCGCAGCACCCGAGTCCGAGGACGAGGCGACGGCCCGGCCGCATTCGTGCCGCTCCCCCGCCCCCGTCCGCCCCCGCCGGGGAGCGGGGTGGTGGCCGGGGCGCGTACGGCCACGGCTAGGGTCGGGGGATGAGCAAGCCGCCGTTCGTCGCGTTGCCGGGCGGGGCCGAGGCCCTGCGGATCGAGACTCCGCGCGGGGCGTTCGCCGCGCTGCGGGCCGGGTGGCCCGTACACGGGACCGCGCTTCTGCTGCCCGGGTTCACCGGCAGCAAGGAGGACTTCATCGCCCTCCTCGAACCGCTCGCCGCCGCCGGTTTCCGCGTGATCGCCGTCGACGGCCGGGGGCAGTACGAGACCGAGGGCCCCGCCGACGAGGCCGCGTACGCGCAGGACGAACTCGCGCAGGACCTCCTCGCCCTCGCCACCGCGCTCGCCGCCCCCCACGACCCGCCGCTCCACCTCCTCGGGCACTCCCTCGGCGGGCACATCGCCCGCGCCGCCGTCCTCCGCGCACCCGGCGCCTTCGCGTCGCTGACCCTGATGAGCTGCGGCCCCGGCATCGTCTGCGAGGAACAGCAGTCCCGCGCGAAGCTCCTCGGCGACGCCCTGGCGACGTACGACATGGAGTCCGTCTGGCAGGCCATGCGCGCCTTCGACCCGCCCGAGGCCGCCGACGCCGGCACCCCCGCCGACGTGGACGACTTCCTGCACCGCCGCTGGGTCGGCACCAGCCCCGCCCAGCTCATGGCCACCGCCCGGCAACTGTGCGAGGAGCCCGACAGGACCGCGGAGCTGGCCGGCCTGCCGCTGCCCGTGCACGTGCTCACCGGCACGTCCGACTACGTGTGGCCGGTGGCGGAGATGGACGACATGGCGCGCCGGCTCAAGGCCCACCGCACCGTCGTCGACGGCGCCGACCACTCCCCCAACGTCGACCGCCCCGCCGAGACCGCCGCCGCGCTCGCCGCGTTCTGGTCGGCAGAGCGGTAGGGGCAGAGAACCTCAACCGTGGTTGAGGTCAAGTTACGCTGGCGGACATGACGCACCACCTCTCCCCGCGGGCCAGGGAAGCCTCCATCGGCGAGCTGTCCGACCGCAGCGGAGTCCCCCAGTCCGCACTGCGCTTCTACGAGCGCCAGGGCCTGATCAGCAGCCGCCGCACCACCGGCAACCAGCGCCGCTTCTCCCGGGACACCCTGCGCAGGGTCGCGTTCATCCGCGCTTCGCAGCGCGTGGGCATCCCGCTGGCGGCGATCCGCGAGGCGCTCGCGGTGCTGCCCGAGGGCCGTACGCCCACCCGCGCCGACTGGGCGCAGTTGTCGGAGGGCTGGCGCAAGGACCTCAACACCCACATCCGCCGGCTGGAGCGGCTGCGCGACAACCTCACCGAGTGCATCGGTTGCGGCTGCCTGTCGCTCGACAAGTGCGCGCTGGCCAACACCGACGACCGGCTGGGCGAACGCGGCCCGGGCGCGCGCGGCCTCGGGGTGTGAGGCCGCGGTACGCGCTCACGCCTGCCGGAGGAACTCCGTGACGCCGTTGGCGATCTGCTGCACCGCGATCGTCGCCGGCGCCCCGGCCAACTCGTCCGCCGCCGTCTGCGCCTCGCGCCAGCCGCTCAGGTAGTCCACCCCCGGCAGCCACACCACCGCGTCCAGGTCGAACACCTCCTCCTCTTCGAACCCCGCGTCCCCAGGGTCACCCATGTGCCGGATCACTCCTCGATTGCTGTCGTGGCCGAACGCCCTTATCAATCTGCCGAGTTGGGCCAAGGCACGACGAGCGCCCCGGTACCCTCGGCACCGGGGTCGCTCGCGACTCCCAGCCGGGCCACCCTTGCCCGCCGAGGTTCGGGGTGGTCCGGTCATCAGCTCTCTGGTTGCTCCCGGACGACGGGGGAGTTGGTGAGGGCGAGAGCGCCGATCCCCTTACGTCCACGGCACCCCCGCCCGGTCTCGCCGGCGGTGGAGCCTGTGCACCCGCACCGGCACCGGCCAAAGCCCGCCACAGCCACCCGGCCACGCACCGCACAGGAGTTCTCGGCTCGGAGCCCGGGGGACATCGGTAGCGCGGATGGACTCACGACGCCGGTCCCCTGGCATGTCCGTCAGGCCGGGTTCGCATTGCGGTGCCTGCCGGGCCTTTTGCGCCCGGAGCGGTGCGCTTCTCGACCCGGCCGAGGAGGACGAGGACGAGACCTGCGAGTCCCGCTGCGAGGATGAAGGGGAGGAGGGTGAGCAGGTTGTAGGTGAAGTGGCCTGCGGCCAGCGGCAGGGGACGGCGGTGACGCAGGTAGAGCACGGTGCAGGCGGCACCGAGTGCGAGCATCGCCAGGGCCGGGAGACCGAAGTACAGATGCGGGATCGCACGCATCACGCCGATGACGAGCGCGATCTCCCCCACCGGCCGCCGCACCGTGCTCAGCAGCGCCGCGACGGCGCCGGTGGTCACCACCTCTTCCACCACGGAGGACCACAGCATGTGACCGAAGAACAGGCCGGGGCCGTAGCCCTCGACGGTGGTCTGGTCGACCTGCTGAACCGGACCGGGCAGCGTGGAGAGCAGTAGGGCCAGGGGTGCGGCCAGAACGCACGCCTCCAGGGCGAGGGACATCGTTTTGGCGCTCTTGCCGGACCACAGGTCACGTGCCGGCCGGGGCCACAGTCCCCAGTACTGCGGGCTCAGGCCGTGACGACGGCACAGGCTGACGACGAGCCACACCAGCAGCCCCAGGTGCGCCAGCCTGCTGACCACGGCGGCAACGGCGCTTCCGCCCAGGAGCAGCGGCGCCAGGTACAGGCCGAACAGCGCGGCGCCGGTTAAGACCGTTCGCACAGCGGTCGACGGGTCGGTGTTCGGCCTGCCCCGCGTCAGGATGTGCAGCCAGGCCACCACGGCAGTGGTGCACAGAATCGACAGCGACGACACGAACGCCGCCCCGTTCCAACGAGCGCTGACATCCACCCCGCACAGGCTCAGGAACTCCTCCCCCGCGGACCATGCGTACGGGGCCGTAACGACGAACCACAGCACCGCGACCGTGAGGTAGACGCGCACGGTGCAGGCCCACGACCGGCCCGTGAGCGGGCCCGGAACGTGGACTCGGCGGTGCGGACACGTGCCGATCGAAGATGCGATGCCGAGCAGAGGCATAAGTGATGCAGATCCTTGGTGAGGGGAGGAGTGGATGGGGCGAGCCGCCGGAGCCGACAGAACGACGACCCGCCCCGCCCGACCGATTCCCGCGCGGGAGCTACGGCGCAGGGACGGGCGGGGGCTTACCCGGCGATCACGGGTACCGGGGTGGTCCGGGCTATCGAACATCAGGAGGGGTCGGCCTTGTTCGCCAGCCACACGAACACCACCGCGCACGCCGCGAACCACAACGCAACCATCAGTCGTTGCCGCACGACGCATCGCCCCCATCTGCCGGAGCATCACTGTTCGCCGCAGCCGGATCGAGCACCACAGCCCAGACCGTCTTGCCGATCTCACGCTCCTCGACCCCCCACGCAGCCGCAAACTCATCAACCAGGTGCAACCCGAAGCCCCCGTCATCACCGGGCACACGCGGCACCGGCCACACATCCGAGGCGTCATGCACCTCGATACGCACCCCACCGTCCTGACGGACAAACCGCGTAGCGACATCCCGCCCCGGCGACACACCCGCATGCACGACCGCGTTCGTGACCAACTCCGAGACCACCAACACGGCCGATCCCTCGATCCCGGCCAGCCCCCACCCGGCCAACGCCTTACGCAACTGCGCGCGCGCCAGCGCCACACACCGGGGATGCTGCCGCCACTGCCACGTCATCACCGATGGGTCGGAGGTCCGATCGCCCGTTGTCCTCGGCATCACTCATCGCCTCAAAACGTTGGTCTTGGGCCGCCCATCGGGTCCCAGTCGCTCGATCGGCCCGTGATCCATCCTGAGGACACGAAGAGCCCCCAGCTTTCACAGTTGAGTGAAAGTGGGGGCTACGGAGTGTGATTGCTAGAGACCGACCCAAGCTGCCAAGTGATCCAACGTGTCCGGGGTACGCCGGGCCACGTGGACGAGTCCTCTGATCGTCTCGCGTGCCCCCGAGTGATAGCGGGTCTGTTGGGGCGCCAGCCGGCGTGCCTGCTTGATCGACTTCAGGGCGGCTTCGCTGCGCCCCGCTTCCATCTGCGCACGAGCCTGGTCCACGTAGAAGTGCGCGGCGCGGGAGACCGCCCAGTCCCTCGGGATCACCACCCCGGACGCTTCCTTCAACGCCTCCCCGTACTCACGTAGTTCGATGTTGGCCGACACAGCATGTGCCGCAACGTTGGTCGGTCCGAAGGACAGCCAATGCACCTCCGTCGCCTCACCGACACGCTGCGCATGCGTACGGGCCTCGGCGAGGTGGGTCTCTACGGCGCTCCTGTCGCGGGCACGAGCCGCGATGATGCAGGCGCCCAGGTGGAGCTGTCCGGCAACCACCTCCCGCTCTCTCGACGGGGTGGCCTGGCTCAGTAGCCCGTGACCGGACGAGACGAGCCGCCGGCCGATCGTGTACTCACCCTCGCGGAAGTACACGAGCGCACGCATGTACTGGCGCACTGCCCCCAGGAGCGGATCCGCCGCGCGGGCGGCGGCCCAGTCCATGCGATCCAGCGCCACAGTGGACAGGTCGTAGAAACCGAGCTTCACCGAGAGGTCGTGGGCCGTGCGGAAGGTGCTGGACAGTGCGGCCCACAGCTCCGACGACGGCGCGCGGTGCGCAGCCGTGGTGATCTCGGCGATCAGCCCAGGAAGGTCCAGCGCGGCGTCATGGAGCTTCGTGGCTCTCACCTGCTGGCACAGGTTCTCCGCGGCGGCGACGAGTTGGAGGGTCGGCCTCGGATCAATGTCGGGGTCGGCACCCAGGTCGTAGAGATCGAGCGCTTCGCGGATCGGCCGGATCAGCCCGGCGAGTCTGTCCTGCTGGAGTTCGGTCACGTACGGCTGACCCGTGAGGGCGGTCACGTCGATGGCCAACGTACGCGCCACCGTGGCCACCAGGTCGGGGCTCGCCGGCTTGTGGCCGCTCTCGACCTGAGTGAGCAGGCTGTACGAGTACGGGATCTTGTCGGCCAAGGCACGCTGCGTAAGTCCCGCACGCTTGCGATGGTGCGCGATGCGCGCCCCTGTGTGATCTTCGCCGCGAAGGGGCATAGGGCTCCGTTCCGTCACTCCTCCCCCGAAGCTACCCGCCGGGGAGTCGTCTGAGACGGTTTTTCCCGGTTGCGCCACCCCGGCCCCACACGATGAACTGCGCGAATGGCTAGGAACCGCGTGCTTTACCTACTGGGCAGCGCCGCTCCACCCGTGCTCGACGTCGAGGACGTCATCAAACGCGCACAGGCGGGGGGATGGAGCGTGTGTCTCGGACTCACCCCCACCGCCGCCCGGTGGCTGGACGACCAAAGGCCCCGGCTGGAAGGGCTGACCGGGTATCCGGTCCGCAGCCAGTACAAACTGCCTCATGAGCCGGACGTCTGGCCGCCTGCCGATGTCGGCGTCATCGCCCCTGCCACTTTCAACACCATCAACCAGTGGGCCCTGGGGATCACTGAGAAGTTCGTCGTCGGATTCGCGGCCGAGGGGATCGGCAAGAACATCCCCTTGGTGACCATGCCGTGCGTGAACGCAGCCTATGTGCAGCACACCCAGTTCACGCGCAGCATCGAGACTCTTCGCGCCATGGGCGTACACGTCCTCTACGGCGAAGGCGGATTCGTGCCCAACGAACCGGGCAAGGGCCGGCCGGACGCATACCCGTGGCACCTGGCCCTTGAAGCGGCCACGAGACTGATCGTTTGACATGACGGCTACCGCAGGAGCCGCATTCGGCTCCAACCGGGCCCCGGCATCGAACCGGGCACCGACAAGCCGATCTACTGCACCGAAGCTGGTGAGACCGGTTCCAGGCTGAACCTACGCGAACCGCCGATGACTGCCTGACCTGCGAAGAAAACACTGCGTGAGCAGGCCTGACCAGGACCACGCCGCCCTCCTTGATGACCCCGGGTGATCAGCAGCGAATAGCGCATCGTCGCCCACAGCACGAGGTGGATGGCGACGATCGCCGCCCGCACCGCCAGTTCCTCGCGCACCCCGTCCGCGTCCTGCACCGCCAGGATGACGGTCACGATCGCCCCGGGCCCGGCGAGCAGCGGCATGCCCAGCGGTACGAGGGCGGCGTTGACGTCCTTGGTCTGGGTGGGCTCCTCGGCCTTGCCGGTGAGCAGGTCGAGGGAGATCAGCAGGACCAGCAGCCCGCCCGCGACCATCAGCGCCGGTACGGAGACGTGCAGGTAGTCGAGGATCTGCTGCCCGCCGACGGCGAACACCGCGATCACCCCGAACGCGACGGCCGCCGCCTGCAGCGCCATCGTGCGCTGGAGCTTCAGGGGCGGCCCGAGGTGAGCGCGAGAAAGCTCGGTGTGGTGCCGGGCGGGTCCATGATCACGAACAGCGTGACGAAGACCGGGCCGAAGAGGGCGAGATCGAACACGCCAGGAGCTGAAGGCGTCCCGTGCGCATCGAGCCCCGGCGGGCAGCGGTCGTACCCCTCCGGCCCGGCGCCCGGCTAGCGCTTGACCGGGGTCGCGCCCGTGGCGCGGTCCACGATCTGCTCGTAGACCTCCGGGGCCGTCGTGAACTCGCCCAGGCGGCACGTCTTGCGGGCGCCGTGGTAGTCGCTGGAGCCGGTGGCGAGCAGGCCCAGGTCGGCGGCCGTGCCGCGGAGCCTGGCGCGGGTCTCCTCGTCGTGGTCCATGTGGTCCACCTCGATGCCGTCGAGGCCGGCGGCGGCCAGCTCCGCGACGGCGCTCTCCGGCAGGCACACCCCGCGCTTGACCGCCAGCGGGTGGGCGAAGACCGTGACGCCGCCGGCGCCCTTGATCAGCCGGATGGCGTCGAACGGGTCCAGCTCGTGCTTCTCCACGTAGGCCCGGCCGCCGGAGCCGATCCACTCGTCGGTGAACGCGTCCTGCACCGAGTCCACGACGCCGGCCTCGATCATCGCGCTGGCCACGTGCGGGCGGGCGATGGCGCCCTCGCCGGCGATCTCCTGGACGCGCTGCCAGGTGATCGGCACGCCCAGCTCGATCAGCCGCTCGGTCATCAGCCGCGCCCGGCGCACCCGGTCGTTGCGCACGGCGTCGCGCTCGCGGGTCAGCTCCGGCTCCTCGGGGTCGAAGAGGTACGCAAGCATGTGCAGGCTGATGCCGTCGAGGTCGCACGACAGCTCCATGCCGGGGACGAGGGTCAGCCCGTCGGGCAGCGCCTCGATCGCCTCGGCGTGGCCGCCGACGCCGTCGTGGTCGGTGAGCGCGACGACGTCCAGGCCCTCGGCCGCCGCCTTGCGCACCAGCTCGGCCGGAGTGTCCGTACCGTCCGAATCGGCGGAGTGGGTATGCAGGTCGATGCGCACGGACGGTACCTCGCACGGGCTCGGGGTCGCTGGAGGGCACCCAGCTTACGGTCCCGGGCGGCTGTCCAACCGAGAAGGTGCGGCTTCGCGGACGGCCGCCGCGCGGCCCCGGTCAGAGCAGCCGCGGCGACAGCGCCCCGCAGGGCAGCAGCTCGATCTCGGCGCCCGCGTCCCGCAGGTCGGTGAGCACCAGCTCGTCGTAGAGCAGCAGTCCCGACTGCTCCGGCCAGACGACCGCCCACAGCCACAGCCCGCGCGCCTCCCCGGCGAAGACGGCCCGGTCCGGGGGCACGCCGCCGACGTGCCACAGCGGGGTGGGCCGGCCGGCGGCGATGACCTTGGCGTCCGGCGGCTTGTCGGTGCACATCCCCGGCCCGGGGTCGGGCCCCTGCACGCCGGCGAAGCGCGCGCCGAGGCCGACGCCCAGCTCCTCGGCGACGAGGATCAGCTCGCCGGGGCCGCCCAGCGGCCCGGGTCCTGAGCAGGCGACGGCGGTGGCCCGGCCGCCACTGCGGTCGTCGCCCGCGTTGGCGACGCCGGTGAACAGCCAGCCCAGGGGCAGCGGCCACGGCATCCACACCGGCACCTGGGCCCGGTGGACCACCACCCCGAGCGCCTCGACGCTGGGCGGTATGACGGGCTGCATCGGCTGCACGGGTCCGTGCTGCTCACACTGCCACGAGTCGGTGAAGAGACCGGGCGCCCGGACCCGCCCGCCGCACTTCGGGCAACTGGGTTCGCCCCTCATAGGAACTTACGGTCCTCCCCGGCCGCCGCGTCGTCAAGGACGATCACCCGTCCGGGGCCGCCCGGCCGGGCGCCCCGGCGCACGCACCGGCGGCCGCCCCGTGCCCGTACGCCGTGCGCCGGGCGGCCGCGCTACGCGCCCAGCTCCACCCCGCGCCGCAGCGGGTCGCGCAGGTCCGTGCCCGCGGCGAGCCAGCGCTCGCTCAGCGCCGCCGCGCCGTGCACCCGCTTCCACGCGGCCTCGTTCGGCGTCATCGGCAGCAGCGGCAGGAACCGCACCGGCTCCCGCGGCTCCGGCAGCACCACATCGCCGACGAGCCCGCCCGGCTCGGCGACCAGCACCGCGCGGAACGGCGCCCCCGGCCACAGCGGTCCGCCCACCTCCAGCGACGCCCCCGGCGCCACGACGACACCCTCCACCTGCGGCGACGCGGCGAGCACGGCGAGCGGGCGCAACACCTTGTCCGTGTCGGCCCGCCCGGCCCGTACGGTCAGCAGCAGTTCGGCGCGCGGACCGCGCAGCGGGTCGGCCAGCGCCTGCGCGGGATCGGTCATGGGCTGCGCGGACATGCCGAGGGTGGCGTAGCGCAGCAGCGGCTCGCCCTCGGCGGTGGCCGAGGTGAAACGCGCCACCTCGATGCGGTCCGTGCCGATGAAGGTCACCGAGGCCCGCGCGTCCGGGTCGCCGAACGCCCCGGTCAGCCGCCGTTCCACCTGTGCAAGCACGTCGTCGTCCGCCATGCGCCTCAGCCTAGGGCGCCGGGGAACCGTCAACGCGGGACGGCCGATTCACCGGCGGCTGGTAACCTTGCGTGTCGGCTTGATGCGCATCGTACGTACGACGCGGGCACAGCTCCGACACACAGGCACATGAGCAGCACGCGAACGGCTACGACACACACGCCCTTCGACAGGGCCCGGCCGGAGGAGGTGGGGACTGCGGTGGATCCCAGCCGACCTTGCAGTACCGACAGCTCTCCCGCCCGGTCCGGCGCTCGCTGACCTTCGCCGATCTCCCCTCGCAACGACGCGGGGACGTCCAGGTCGACTCCCGGCCGCGCCGTTCGGCGCCCGGCGGCTGAGCACGCGTTATCCCGTCATCATCCACTGACGTGCCGCCGGCGCGCTCAGCGGTGCCCGCTTTGTGGGTGTACCTCTGCGTAGATCCCCATTCCCGGCAGCGTTGGCCCGCGCCCGGCAGGAGCGTGAAGGAGTTCGCCCATGTCGATGATCCGTGACCTGCGAGCCGTCGTCCGTCCCGCCCGCAGGCGCCGCGGCCAGTCCGCGCACAGCTACGACCCCACCCGCGACCCGGCCACCGTCAGCGCCGTCGTCGACTGCGCCGTCTACCGGGGCGGCCGGCGCATCAGCGAACGGCTCTCCCCCGCCCAGGCGATGCGCCGGGTACGGGCCGGAGGCGGCTTCGCCTGGATCGGGCTGCACGAGCCGACGGAGCGCGAGTTCGCCGGCATCGCCCAGGAGTTCGGGCTGCACCCGCTGGCCGTGGAGGACGCGATCGACGCGCACCAGCGGCCGAAGCTGGAGCCGTACGAGGACTCGCTGTTCACCGTCTTCAAGACCCTCCACTACGTGGAGCACACCGAACTCACCGCCACCAGCGAGGTGGTGGAGACCGGCGAGGTGATGTGCTTCACCGGCCAGGACTTCATCATCACCGTCCGGCACGGCGGCCAGGGCTCGCTGCGCGCGCTGCGCGCCCGGCTGGAGCAGGACCAGGAGCTGCTGGCGACCGGTCCGTCCGCGGTACTGCACGCCATCGCCGACCAGATCGTCGACGGTTACATCCTCGTCGCCGACGCCGTCCAGGAGGACATCGACGAGGTCGAGATCGACGTCTTCTCGCCGAGCGACGGCCGCAGCGGGCGCGGCAGCGACGCCGGACGGGTGTACCAGCTCAAGCGCGAGGTGCTGGAGTTCAAGCGGGCCGTCGCGCCGCTGCTGCGGCCGATGCAGTTGCTGTCGGAGCGGCCGATGCGCTTCGTCGACCCGGAGATCCAGAAGTACTTCCGGGACGTCGCGGACCACGTGGCGCGCGTGCACGAGCAGGTGGTCAACTTCGACGAGCTGCTCAACTCCATCCTCCAGGCCAATCTGGCCCAGGCCACGGTCGCGCAGAACGAGGACATGCGGAAGATCACGTCATGGGCGGCGATCTTCGCGGTGCCCACGATGATCGCCGGGGTCTACGGCATGAACTTCGACCACATGCCGGAGACCAAGTGGGAGTTCGGCTATCCCATGGTGCTCACCCTGATCCTCGGCATCTGCCTGGCCATGCACCGCGGCTTCCGCCGCAACGGCTGGCTGTAGGGGTACGGACCCGGGGCCCGGCGGCTACGCTCGTGCCCCATGGAGCCGATCGCCGCCGCCCTCGCAGAAGAGGCCGCCAGGAAGTCCGGGCTCGTGTGGGTCGAGGGCCCCGAGGGCGCCCGGCGCGCGCTGTGGCACATCTGGCACGACGGCGCCGTCGTCCTCGTCGGCGACGGGCCGGCCGAGCAGCCGCTCGACGGGCTCGGGCTGGCCGACGGGGCGGTGGTGACCGTGCACGCGCGCAGCAAGGACAAGGGCGGGCGGCTGGTCGCGTGGCCGGCGCGGGTGGCCGAGCTGGCGCCGGAGAGCGAGGCGTGGCGGGCGGCGGTGGAGGAGCTGAAGGGCAAGCGGCTCAACGCCGTGGACGCCGACCACGTCGCCGGGCGCTGGGCCCGGGAGAGCCGGGTGCTGCGGCTGACGCGGGACGGCGCGGCGGTCGCCGGGGACGGGCTGCCGTCCGGTTCGCTGGCCGCCCCGCCGCCGGCGACCCCGGCGACGACGCGGCGGCCGGCGCCGGCGGCGCTGCCGCGGCTGCTGTTCCGGCGGCGGCGCGGCTGAGGGGGGCGCGGCGCGTACGGCACGACGGGTCCGTACGACAGTAACTACAGGACGGCGGTTCGGCACGGACGTGCGGAACGAGCGGCCGACAGGCGGCGGGACCCGTACGACAGCCTCAAGCCGCCTGCACGCGGGGCCGGTTCAGCTCGCCGAGATCTGCTTCCCGTAGTCCACGACCTCTTCCTTGCGCGGCGCGTTGACCTCGAACTCCTCGTCCCAGTCCAGGAGTCGCAGCTCGCCGGCGTCCCCCGCGCGCTCCAGCAGCAGCGGGTACGGCCGCCCCTCCAGGGCCACCTCCAGGGCCCCGCCCGCGCCGTCGTCGGCCGTCACCCGGATCGTGGTGAAGCCGTCGACCTCGCCGTTGGCCTCCGTGGCCAGCTCGCCGTCGAGCTTCAGCAGCCCGTCGAGCAGCACCTTCATCTCCGTGAAGCCGCTGAGCTGCTTGTACGCGGTGTCCTCCGGCGGCACCTTCACGTACTTGCCGTCGAGCTTCTGCGCCGCCGCCACGTCGGAGTCCGACGGCTCGGCGTCGCCGTCCCCGCCGTCGTCCTGGTGCAGCCAGAACTCGTCGCCGGCCTTCAGGAAGAGGTCCTCCTCGGCGCGCAGCAGCGAGAACGTCATGCCGCCGGTGGACACTTCGCCGACCCCGCCGGCCGCCGACAGCCTCATGTCGAGCTTGACCGGCTGGCCGTTGCTCACCAGCGTGCCCGCCAGCCGCACCGAACTCGCGCCCGCGGCCGCCTTCTCCGCCTTGGACCTGATGCTCCCGGGAGAGAGCTTCCCGACGCCGTTCTCGCCCGCCTCCGGACCGTCCTCACCACAGCCCGCGAGAACGGTCGCGGAGACAGCGAACAGCACCATCCGGAACGCCGATCTCCTCATCACGTGCGGCAGCGTACCGGGCCCCGGGCACCTGGCTTTCCCCGCCCGTGGCACTCGGCCGTACGCTGGTGGCATGGCAGTCACAGAAGAGGCGGTGCGCGCCGCGCTCGCGACGGTGAACGACCCGGAGATCCACCGGCCGATCACCGACCTCGGCATGGTCAAGTCGGTCGAGATCGGGACAGACGGCTCGGTGGCCGTCGGGGTCTTCCTCACCATCGCCGGCTGTCCGATGCGGGACACGATCACTTCACGGGTCACCGACGCGGTCGAGAAGGTCGCCGGTGTGACGTCCGTCACCGTCGAGTTGGACGTGATGAGCGACGAGCAGCGCAAGGCGCTCGCCGCGTCCCTGCGCGACGGCAAGGCGGAGCGCGAGATCCCCTTCGCCCAGCCCGGCTCCCTGACCCGGGTGTACGCGGTGGCGTCCGGCAAGGGCGGCGTCGGCAAGTCGTCGGTGACGGTCAACCTGGCGGCGGCGATGGCGGCGGACGGGCTGAAGGTGGGGGTCGTCGACGCCGACATCTACGGCCACTCCGTGCCCCGCATGCTCGGCACGGACGCCGTGCCCACCCAGGTCGAGGACATGATCATGCCCCCGACGGCACACGACGTGAAGGTCATCTCCATCGGGATGTTCACGCCGGGCAACACGCCGGTCGTCTGGCGCGGCCCGATGCTGCACCGCGCGCTGCAGCAGTTCCTCGCGGACGTCTTCTGGGGCGACCTCGACGTGCTGCTCCTCGACCTGCCCCCGGGCACCGGCGACATCGCGATCTCCGTCGCGCAGTTGATGCCGAACGCCGAGATCCTCGTCGTCACCACCCCGCAGCAGGCCGCGGCCGAGGTCGCCGAGCGGGCCGGGGCGATCGCCGTGCAGACGCACCAGAAGATCGTCGGCGTGGTGGAGAACATGTCGGGCCTGCCGTGCCCGCACTGCGGCGAGATGGTCGACGTCTTCGGCACCGGCGGCGGCAAGCAGGTCGCCGAGGGGCTGACGCGCACGACGGGCGCGGTGGTGCCGGTCCTCGGCGCCATCCCGATCGACGTGACGCTGCGGGCCGGCGGCGACGAGGGCAAGCCGGTCGTCCTCACCGACCCGGAGTCCCCGGCGGGCGCGGCGCTGCGCGACATCGCGGCGCAGCTCGGCGGGCGGCCGCGGGGGCTCGCGGGGATGTCGCTGGGCGTCACGCCGCGCAACAAGTTCTGAGAGGTACGCCCCGGGCCGCCGGGCGCGGGCAGGGGCGTACGCCCCCGGCCCTACGGAGCAGGGGGCGCGGCCCGTACGCGATCCGCGCCCCGGACCGCCGCGGGAAGCTACCCGCGGCGGTCTTCGTACGCCGTGATGTCCTTGATCACCGAGAACCCGAGCCCGTAGGCGCTCATGCCGCGGCCGTACGCGCCCAGGTGCACCTGGTTCTGCGTCGTCCCCGCCAGCACCCAGCCGAACTCCGACTCGCGGTAGTGGAACTGCGTCGCCTCGCCGTCGACCGGGAGCGACAGCGCCGACCAGCCGGACCCCTCCAGGTCGTCGGCCAGCTCCCAGGCCACCGACGTCTGCTGGTCCAGCCACTCCTCGCGGATCTGGCGCTCCATCTGCGTCGGCCAGGTGCACGACAGCAGCCCGGAGCCCGCCAGCCAGGCCGCGGACGACACGGACGTCGCCTCCAGCACCCCGGTGCCGTCCGCACTGCGCCGCACAGGACGGCTCGCGACGGTCACGACCACCGCGAAGCGGTGCTCGCGCATGCCGGCCTCGGCGAGATACGAGGGCATGTCCCCGTGGCCCACCGTGCCGTGGTCGACCGCGCCGTCGCCGCCCCCGGTCGACTGCAGCCAGCGCGGGCCGTCGAACGCGTCGTCCAGCCCGTACCAGGGGAAGGACGCCCGCAGAAAGCTGTCCACCAGGCGTGGCTCGGACTCCTGAACCGTCCCCCCGGGCTCCGCCTCGCTCGTCATCTCCATCAGCGTGGTGCCTCCTCGTGGCCTGGACCTGTCAGTCGGCGGTCGCCCCCCGCCGGGGCGCACGCCCCGCCTGGCACACCGCATGCCGGGCGCTCACCCAGACACACGGGAGGATATCCACCTGCATACGCTAGGACAGGCAGGTGGTCTGATATGTGAGCCGATCAGGTGGCGTCCGCGTCGTACGGCGGGCGCTCGGCCGTGGCCGTGCCCTTGGCCTCACCTGCGGCGTCGCTCTTGGCATCCTTGCCGCCGCCGCTGTCCTTCGTCAGGCTCAGCCGCTTGCCGCCCGCGGCACCGTCGTCCTCGATGTCCCCCACGGTGCGCGCCGCCTCGCCGACCTCGGCGACCTCCTTCTTGAGGTCGAAGCCGTTACGGATCTCCTTCAGACCCAGGTCGTCGTTGTCGAGGAGGTGCTTCTTGGCGAAGTTCTTCGGGTTCAGGTCCTCGAACTCGAAGTCCTTGAACTCCGGGCCCAGCTCCTTGCGGATGTCCTCCTTGGCGCTGTCGGAGAACTCCCGGACCTTGCGGATGAACCGCATCGTGTCCTGGATGACCTTGGGCAGCTTGTCGGGGCCGAAGACGATCGTGGCCAGGATGATGAGAGCGATCAGCTCGAGGGGTCCTATGTCGAAGAACACCTGGCACTCCTTGCTGTCCTGTCCGTCGGCCCGCTGCCGGCAGGTCCGGGCGACTCTCACGGTACCTGGCGACCCGGCCTCCCCGGGAGTACCGCATCGGCCGCGGTGGACTGGTCCACCGCGGCCGATGCGGGTGTTTGGGGCTGTTTGGCAGGGTCAGTCGGTGGAGTCGCCCTCGCCGAGGGTGACGTCGACGCTCAGTTCCTCGCCGTCGCGCTCGACGGTCAGGCTCAGGTCGTCGCCGGGGCTGCGGCTGCGGATCTTGACGATCAACTCCTCGCCGTTGTGCACGGCTTCGCCGTCGACACCGGTGATCACGTCACCCGGCTCGATGCCCGCGCTGTCGGCGGGGCCGCCCGGGGTGACCGGCTCGGTGCCGCCTTCCTCCGCGGAGGTGCCGACCTGGGCGCCGTCGCCGGTGTACTGCATGTTGAGCGTGACGCCGATGACCGGGTGCGTGGCCTTGCCGGTGTTGATCAACTCCTCGGCGACGTCCGCGCCCTTGTTGACCGGTATGGCGAAGCCGAGGCCGATGCTGCCGCCCTGTTCGGTCTGCGGCTCGCCGCTGCCGTTGTCGGCGGCGCGGATGGCACTGTTGATGCCGATGACGCGGCCTTCGAGGTCGAGGAGCGGACCGCCGGAGTTGCCGGGGTTGATGGGGGCGTCGGTCTGCAGGGCGTTGACGTACGAGATGTCGCTGCCGTCGCCCTGCTCGCCGCCGGCGGTGATGGGGCGCTCCTTGGCGCTGATGATCCCGGAGGTGACCGTGTTGGGCAGGTCGTACGGTGCGCCGATGGCGACGACGGGGTCGCCGACGGCGACGGAGCGTGAGTTGCCGAGCGGCAGCGGCTTCAGCCCGGAAACGCCCTTGACGCGTACGACGGCCAGGTCGTAGCCGGCGTCGCCGCCGACGACCTCGGCGGACTTGGACTCGCCGCCGCTGAACGTCACCGTTATGTCGCCGCCCTCCTCGGCGGGCTGCACGACGTGGTTGTTGGTCAGGATGTGGCCGCGCTTGTCGAGGACGAAGCCGGTGCCGGTGCTCTGCTCGGCGGCCCCGCTGACGCGCAGCGTGACGACCCCGGGCAGCGCGGACCTGGCGATCCCCGCGACGCTGCCGGGGGGCCGCTTGCCGCCGTCGTCGGCGGCGGAGGACTGGTCCAGTTCGAGCTGGCCGGGGGTGCCGTTGCGCTCGATGTAGCTGCCGAGGGCACCGCCGATGCCGCCGGCGACGAGCGCGATGACGAGTGCCCCGACGAGGGTCGCCATGCGCCCCTTGCGGCGCTCGGGGGCGTGCGCCGCGTGCGCGGGCGCCCAGGGGTCGTAGCGCTGCCACTGGCCCTGCGGGGCGCCCTGCGGGTGGGTGCCGTAGGGCGCGGTCGCGCCGGGGCCGCCGGGGGGCCGCCCGGGACCGTCGAACCCGGGGGTGCCGGGGCCGGGCGTCCCGGATGCCGTGGGCGGGTGCGCGCCTGAGGGCCGGCCGGAACCCTGGGGCCCGTACTCGCCCGGCGGTACGCCGCCGGGCGGTGCCGCGCCGGGTGCGGAGGGCTGGGCGCCGGGCCCGTACGGCGCACGGGGCCGGGGCTGCGGATGCGGCCCGGGGCCGCCGGGCGCACCGGGGTGGCCGCCCTGCGGGGCGGGGTGGCGGGTGCCGGGGGGCGGGGGCTGACGCGGTACGTCGCCCTCGGCGCCCCCGCCCGCCGCTGCGGCGGGCGCCACGGGCGCGCCGGCCGCGGGCCGCCGCGGGCCCGGTACGTCCCCGGAGGGTCCGGCGCCGGAGTCGGAGATGACGGCGAGCTGCGTGGTGTCGTCGTCCTCCACGCCCCCGCGGGGCCCGGCAGCGGCGGGCGGCCGGTCGGCCACCTCGCGGTGGGCGTCGTCCGACGGCGCGGGACCGAAGCCGCTCGGGTCGCCGGACCGCTCGGGAGCGCCTGTCCGCGACGCGGCAGAGCCGCCGGACCGCCCCGCGGGGCCCGCCGCCGCGGCGGCGTCCGGTGTCTTCGCGGGGTCCTCCGGGCCGGAGGCGGCCGTGCGGTCGCCGACCGGGGGGGCAGCCGGCTGCGAGGGCTCCGCGGCGTTCTGCGGGGCGTCTGCGGGCTCCGCCGGTGTCTCCTCGGGGGTGTCCCGTTCGTCGTGCTGCGGCAGGGCTGCACGGCCGGCCCGGGCGCCCGCCACGGCGGACAGCGCGGCGGGTATGCCCCTGCCGCCCGTCGAGCCGTCGGCACCGGCCTCCGCGGCACCCGGGTACGGCCGTACGCCGACCTCCCAGGGCCGTACCTCCGCACCCTCGGTGCCCGTCGCGGCGGCGGCACCCGCGCCGGGGGCGGGGTCCGTCGCTCCACCGGCCTGGCCCTGCCCCGTGGCGGACGAAGAGGGCTCCGCCGCCGGTTCCGCATCGGCGATCCCGGGCCGGGCCGGGAGCGCACCCGGGTCCGTGCCCGGCCCGTCGGTCTCCGCGGTCCGGTCCCCGGCTGTCGCCGGTCCCGTCGGCTCCGCCGCCCGGGGGCGCGTCGGGAGCGTGCCCGCCTGCGTCTCCGCGGCCGGTCCGCCGGTCTCCGCGGCGCGCGTCGGGGGAAGGTCCGCCGGAAGATCCGCGGCCGTGACCGAGTCGGTGGAAGGGTCCGCGCTCTGCGGGGTCCCGGCAGCTTCCGGTGCGGAGGGGGGCACGTCGGCGACCCCTGCCCGCTCCGTCGCGGACGCGGCGTGGGCCCCTGCGTCCGCCGAGGTGCCGGCCTCCGGGGCCGGCACGGCCGGCTGCCCGCTCGTCGTCACGTCCGGTCCGCCTGCGCGCTGCTCCCCCGCGCTGTCCGCACCCGCGTCCCGCAGCGGTGCCCGGCTGCCGTCACCCGGCCCGCTTGCCTCGGGGGTTGCCGCGCCCCCGGCCGGAGAGCTCTCCGCACCCCCCGGCGGGGGCATCGAGGCGTCCGCCGAACCGCCGTCCGCCGCGCTCCCCACGGGGGACCGGCTCCGGTCCCTGTGGTACTCGTCCTCCCCGTCGCGCCACTCCCGCAGCGCCTCCCGGACCCTGCGCAACTGGTCCACCTCCGGGTCGTACCCCGGGGGTGGGCCCGCGTCCGCCGGCGGGGCCGCCGACGGCGCGGAGGTGTCGGAGTCGGTGGGCGGTCCGGCGGTGTCCGACTCGGCCTCGCGCGGAGGCTCGCCGGGCTCCTGCCTCCACCAACTCGGCTTCCCCTGGTCCATGTTCTCCCCACACGTTCCGCATGCGACTGGGCGCGGACCGTCGCGGCCCGCAGTTGTTGCTCACCCGCCGGGCAGGCCCTAGCGATTCAATCAGGTGCATGCGGTCCGGCGCATCGCCCCGGGGCCGACGCCTCGCCGTCCCCGCGGGCCGTCACTGCGGCGACGGGGTATTCATCCCGCTCAGTGCGGTCTGCGGCGCGGACGCCGCCGGCTCGGTGACCGCGAAGACGGACAGCAGCGGCGGCTGCGGCGTCGCGGTCGTCGCCGCCGTCGCGGAGGCGGCCATCTGCAGCGGGCCGCTCTGCGTGCTGTACGGCTGGACCGGGCCGGCGTCCTGCGCACCGCCGGAGGTGGAGAGCTGGGGGTCGTACGAGTAGCGCGCGGGCTCGCCGCGGTCACCGGGGGTGACCGCCGGGGAGCCGCCGGAGGGGTCGACGGCCGACTCGATGGGCAGCGCGCCGCCGAGGGCGAGGGCGGCGAAGGAGACCGCGCCGGCGGCGGCGAACGCGAAGCGCCGCCCGCGGGCGGCGGAGGGCCGCTCGACCTCGTGTATCGGGAACCCCGAGCCGCCGTCGAGCACGGCACCGCCGAGGACGCCGCCGCCGAAGCCGCCGGTCCTGGCCGCGCGGGCGCCGCCGGTCCTGCCGCCCGTACGCGCGGCGCCGCCGGCTCCGCCCGCGAAGGGCGACCGGCGGGCGTCGTCGTCGAGGTCGACGCCCGGCAGGTTCTCCAGCCGGGCCAGCAACCCGTCCGAAGGCGCGGGCGGGGCGGCGGCGGAGAACACGCTCTTGAGCCGACGCTGTTCGTCGGCCTCTGCCTTGCACCGGGGACACGTCGCCAGATGCGCCAGCACGCGGTCCCGCGAGTCGTGGGGCAGTTCCCCGTCGACCAGCGCCGCCAGCGCCTCGCCCAGGTGCTGCTCGGCGGGCGACAGCCCGCCCACGCTGCTCACAGCGTTCCGCCCTCCTCATCCGAGCCGTAGGCGCCCTGCCCCGCCCCGGCGAGCGAGCGCTGCTCGGCCCTCGCCTCCGGGGAGCGGTGCTTGAGCGCCTTGCGCAGGTGGGAACGGCCGCGGTGGATCCGGCTGCGGACCGTGCCCAGCTTGACGCCCAGAGTGGCGGCGATCTCCTCGTACGACAGGCCCTCGATGTCGCACAGCACCACCGCTGCCCGGAACTCGGGCGCGAGGGTGTCCAGCGCCTGCTGGACGTCGGCGTCGAAGTGCGTGTCGTTGAAGTGCTGCTGCGGAGACGGCTCACGGCTCGGCAGCCGCTCGGCGGCGTCGTCGCCGAGCGCGTCGAACCGGATGCGCTGCTTGCGCCGCACCTGGTCGAGGAAGAGATTCGTGGTGATGCGGTGCAGCCAGCCCTCGAACGTCCCCGGGGTGTACGTCGACAGCGACCGGAAGACGCGGATGAAGACCTCCTGCGTGAGGTCCTCGGCGTCGTGCCGGTTCCCGGTGAGGCGATAGGCGAGACGATAGACGCGACCGCTGTGGGTGCTGACGATCTCCTCCCACGAAGGCGGAGTCCACCCCTTGGACGACGCGTCGTCGGCCGGGAACGCGGAGAATCCGGCAACGGTCACGGTGTCGGTGGTGTGGCTGTGGTCGTCAGCATTGTCGGTCACGGATTTCGGCTCATCCGGTGCCCGGGATCCTCGGCGGAATCGCCGGGGGGTGCCCCCTTCGCCGGACGCGGCCGCACCTCCCCTGGTGGCTCTGGTGGTGTCCAGTAGGCCCCCTACCATATCCACCTCGCCCGTTAGCTCCGGATAAGCTCTTCCGACCGGTATTTTCCCGCATTCAGCGGAAGCATCCCCGCCGGCATCCTTACCTCGTCCGTATCACTTCCGTCTCCCCCAACGCACGGTCCGGCCAGCAGGTTCCCAGGGGCAGCGGATACAGTCACGCTTGCGACGGATGCAGGTGCAGGTGCCAACGGGGAACAGGAGAAGGCGATTACCGGCAACCGGCTGGCGAGCTGGTCGTTCGCCGAGGCGTACGGCACGGACGGTGCCGCGGACGCCGACAGCGGCCGGGCCGGGGTGACCCCGGGCGACCCGGCGGCTGCGACGCGTGCGCAGGGCTCGGCGACCGCCGCGCTGCACTGGGCGCGGCAGCGTGCCCTGGAGGCGGGGCTGCGCCAGGTGTCCGCGGGTGCCGGGGCCGCGCTGCGGCTGCTGGCCGCGACGGCGGGCGCCAAGGCGGTCGTCGAGATCGGCACCGGCACCGGGGTCTCCGGCATCCACCTGCTGCAGGGCATGCGCCCCGGCGGCGTGCTGACGACCGTGGACCCGGAGCCGGAGCGGCAGCAGTTCGCGCGCCAGGCGTTCCGGGCCGCGGGGTTCGCCGCGAACCGGGCGCGGATCATCGTCGGCCGGGCGCTGGACGTGCTGCCGCGGCTGGCGGACGGCTCGTACGACATGGTCTTCTGCGACGGCGATCCGCTGGAGTGCCTGGAATATCTGGGCGAATCGTTGCGCCTGCTGCGCCCCGGCGGCGTCGTGTGCTTCGACGGCGTCTTCGCGGACGGGCGCACGGTGGACTCGGCGGCCCAGCCCGACGAGGTGCAGAAGGTGCGCGAGCTGCTGCGCGCGGTGAAGGAGAGCCGGGAGCTGATGCCCGCGCTGCTGCCGGTGGGGGACGGGCTGTTGTGCGCCGTCAAGCGCGAGGTGTGACGAAGGCGACGGACTCGACGGACGTGACAGACGTCACGGTCGGGTCGGCAAGGCGCCCGGCCGGTGCCCCGCGGGAGGGGATCCGGGCCCGGAAGGACGATCCGCCCCGGCCACCACGTGGCCGGGGCGCATACAGGGTTCTTCCGGACCTCGGTCCGACTAGCTGACGACCTTCTTCAGGGCGTCGCCGAGCGCGTCGGCTTCATCGGGGGTCAGCTCGACGACGAGCCGCCCGCCGCCTTCGAGCGGAACGCGCATGACGATGCCCCGCCCCTCCTTGGTCACCTCGAGCGGGCCGTCGCCCGTCCGCGGCTTCATGGCCGCCATGCTCGTTCCCCTTCCTGAAACCAGCTCTTCGTTGAGAAGCTTCGACGGCCCGTGGACAGGCTCGTCGCCACCGGCATCGAACACAGTGCTTCTCGCCCATTATCCCGCATTGCCGGTCCTGATGACCAACATCGGTCCGCATACTCTCGACGACGTCCGACCGCAAAACCTCCCAATTCCCGCCAGAGGGATGCGATACTGCGCCCTTCCCGCCCGGGGCGCGCCGGGTTTCCATTTGACGCACGTCACATGTCGCGGAGCGGGGATCTCCGCCATGCTGACGGCACCGGACGAGACGCGGCACAGCCCCGGTGACCCCGGGGCGTAGCGAAGGGAAGAACATGGCGGACACCGTGCTGTACGAGGTCGCCGACGGACTCGCGACCGTCACCCTCAACCGCCCGGACGCGATGAACGCCCTCGACACCGAGACCAAGAACGCCCTGCGCGACACCCTGCGGCGGGCGGCGGAGGACGAGGCCGTACGGGCCGTGCTGCTCACCGGCGCGGGGCGGGCGTTCTGCGTGGGACAGGACCTCAAGGAGCACATCGGCACCCTCGCCGCGGCCCGCGCCGCGCAGCGTACGGATCACGCGATGGATACCGTCGCCGAGCACTACAACCCCATCGCCGCCGCCCTCGCCGGGATGCCGAAGCCGGTGGTCGCGGGCGTCAACGGGGTCGCCGCGGGCGCCGGCGCGGGGTTCGCGTTCGCAGCGGACTACCGGGTGGTGGCCGACAGCGCGTCGTTCAACACCTCCTTCGCGGGCGTCGCGCTGACCGCGGACTCCGGCGTCTCCTGGACCCTCCCGCGCCTCGTCGGCCACGGTCGCGCCGCCGACCTGCTGCTCTTCCCGCGCCGGATCTCCGCGGCGGAGGCGCTGGCGCTGGGGATCGCGAACGTCGTCGTACCGGCGGCGGACCTGGCCGCCGAGGCGGCGGCGGTGGCCCGCCGGCTCGCGGCGGGGCCGACGGGCGCGTACGCGGCGATCAAGGAGTCGCTGGCGTACGGGGCGGGCCACGGGCTCGCGGAGACGCTGGCGAAGGAGGCGGAGCTGCAGTCCCGCGCGGGTGCGTCGGAGGACCACGGGATCGCGGTGGAGGCCTTCGTGGCGAAGGAGGAACCGCGCTTCACGGGCCGCTGATCACGGAGCCCGGCGGAGGCGGGTACGCGCCGATGCAGGCCGATGCGCGCCGCCCGCGCTAGCGCGCGTGGCAGTCCGCGAGGTGGTCGTCGACCAGGCCGCACGCCTGCATCAGCGCGTACGCCGTCGTCGGGCCGACGAACCGCACGCCGCGCCGCTTCAGCTCCTTGGCCAGCGCCGTCGACTCCGGTGTGACGGCCGGTACGTCCGCGAGCGTGCGCGGCGCGGGGCGGTCGGCGGGGTCCGGGGCGTACGACCAGATCAGGGCGTCCAGCTCGCCGGGGGTCCAGCCGGCGAGGGTCTTGGCGTTGGCGAGCGTGGCCTGCACCTTCAGCCGGTTGCGGATGATGCCCGGGTCGGCGAGGAGCCGCTGCTCGTCCCCGGGCCCGAACTCCGCCACCGCCGCGATCTCGAAGCCGGCGAAGGCCGCCCGGAAGCCCTCGCGGCGGCGCAGGATCGTCAGCCACGACAGCCCGGACTGGAACGCCTCCAGCGACAGCCGCTCGAAGAGCGCGTCGTCACCGTGTACGGGCCGGCCCCACTCCTCGTCGTGGTACGCGACGTAGTCCTCGGCGGACAGCCCCCAGGGGCAGCGCAGCAGCCCGTCGGGCCCGGCCACGGCCCCGCCGCCGGCGCTCATGCCCGGCCGTCCGGGCTGCCGTGCGGATCCGTACCGCCGGGCTCCGGGCCGCGCGGATCCCGGCCGCCGAAGTCCCGTCCGTCCAGGTCCGTGTCGCCGTTGCTCCGGCCGAGCGGGTCCCGCTCGCCCGGGTCCGCACCGCCGTTGCCGCGTCCGGACAGGTCCCAGGTGCCCAGGTCCGTACCGCCGTTGCTCCGGCCGCCCGGGTCCGCACCCCCGACCCCGAAGCCCGGCCCCGGCGGCGCGTCCTCGTACCCCTGTCCGCCCGGCGGCACGCCGCGGTACGCCGCCGCGTGCGCGCCCGCCAGCGCCGCCTCCAGCTCGGCGATGCGCGCGTCCCGCTCCGCCAGCTCCGCGGCGACGCGGTCCAGCGCGTCGTCCACGTCGTCCATGCGGTACCCGCGCAGTGCGACGGGCAGCCGCAGCGCGTCGATGTCGGCGCGGCCCAGCGGGCGGTCCGGCGGCAGCGGGTCGTGGATCCGGTCCGGCTGCGGCTCGGTGAGCTCCTCCTCGCCGTTCCCCGCCAGCACGACGGTGACCGCGGCGACGACCGCGACCATGGCGATGAGCATGAACCAGAACACGATGTCTCCCCGTGGACAGCCGGGGCGCCGGATGGCCGCGCCCGGTACGCCGGGTGGCTGCGCCCCACCATAGCCGGGGCCTGTGACAGCGCCCCACGGCCCGGCGCACGGACCGTACCGGCACCGCGCCGCCGCGCCGCGCCCCGCCGCACCCGCGGGCTAAGGTCGCGGGAGGAGCCCGGGCCGCCGTCCCGGAGGACGTCAGAGGAGGCAGCATGCTGCGACTGGGGTCGCGCACTTTCGCCGCGCACGAGCCGGTGATCATGGCGATCGTCAACAGGACCCCGGACTCCTTCTACGACCAGGGCGCCACCTTCCGCGACGAGCCCGCGCTCGCCCGCGTCGAGCACGCCGTCGCCGAGGGCGCGGCGATCATCGACGTCGGCGGGGTGAAGGCCGGGCCCGGCGAGGAGGTGTCGGCGGCGGAGGAGGTGCGCCGCACGGCGGGCTTCATCGCCGAGGTACGCCGCCGCCACCCGGACGTCGTGATCAGCGTCGACACCTGGCGGCACGAGGTCGCCGAGGCCGCCTGCGCGGCCGGTGCGGACCTGCTGAACGACGCCTGGGGCGGCGTCGACCCGCTGGTCGCCGAGGTCGCCGCCCGGCACGGCGCGGGGCTCGTGTGCACCCACGCGGGCGGCGTGCAGCCGCGCACCCGGCCGCACCGCGTCGCGTACGACGACGTGATGGCCGACATCCTGCGGGTCACCCTGGGACTCGCGGAGCGGGCCGTGGAGCTGGGCGTACGCCGCGACGGCATCCTGATCGACCCCGGGCACGACTTCGGCAAGAACACCCGGCACTCGCTGGAGGCCACCCGCCGGCTCGGCGAGATGACGGCGGCCGGCTGGCCGGTGCTGGTCTCGCTGTCGAACAAGGACTTCGTCGGCGAGACGCTGGCCAAACCGGTCAAGGAGCGGCTGGTCGGCACGCTCGCCACCACGGCGGTCTCGGCCTGGCTGGGGGCGCAGGTGTACCGCGTGCACGAGGTGGCCGAGACCCGGCAGGTGCTGGACATGGTGGCCGCCATCGCGGGCCACCGCCCGCCCGCGGCCGCACGCCGCGGGCTCGCCTAGCGGTCCACCGCCGGCGCTACGGCGTCTCCTTGGTGACCAGCCCCACGGCCTCGGAGACGTCGTCCGTGATGTGGAACAGGTCGAGGTCCCGCTCCGCGGCCTTGCCGCCGTCCACGACGGTCTTGCGCAGCCAGTCGACGAGCCCGCCCCAGTACTCGCTGCCGAAGAGGACGATCGGGAACCGCGTGACCTTCTTCGTCTGCACCAGGGTCAGCGCCTCGAACAGCTCGTCCATCGTCCCGAAGCCGCCGGGCAGCACCACGAAGCCCTGGGAGTACTTCACAAAACACGTCTTGCGGACGAAGAAGTAGCGGAAGTTCACGCCGAGGTCGACATACCTGTTGAGCCCCTGCTCGAAGGGCAGCTCGATGCCGAGGCCCACCGAGAGCCCGCCGGCCTCCAGCGCGCCCTTGTTCGCCGCCTCCATCACCCCGGGCCCGCCGCCGGTGATCACCCCGAAGCCGGCGTCCACCAGCCCCTTGCCGATCGCGACGCCCCGCGCGTACTCCGCGCTGTCCGGCGCCGTGCGGGCCGAGCCGAAGACGCTGATCGCGGGCCCCACCTCGGCGAGCGCGCCGAACCCCTCGACGAACTCCGCCTGCATCCGCAGCACCCGCCACGGGTCCTCGTGCACGTACTCCGCGGCGCGCTCGCGGGAGTCCAGCAGGTGCTGGTCCATCGTCCCGCTCTGGATGCGGCTGCGGCGGCGGATGACGGGCCCGAGCCGCTGCTCCTCGAACTCCTCGCGGTTCGCCACGGGCGCGCTCCCTTCCTCGTGCTGACTCGTGTTCCCGTACGACTCTCCCCGTACGACGATCTCCGGGCCCAGGCTAGGCGAAGCGGCTCGAAGCCATGTGAACCCCGGCAGAAACCACGGCGGAACAGCCGGTGACGCGGCCCGCGCTCAGGCGGTGAGCCAGGCGCGCAGCCGCTCCTCGCAGTGGTGGATACGGGCCGTGTGCACGTGCTCGTCGCGCTTGTGCGCGTAGTTCGGGTCGCCGGGTCCGTAGTTCACCGCGGGGATGCCGAGGGCCGTGAAGCGGGCGACGTCCGTCCAGCCGTACTTCGGCCGCGGGGTGCCGCCGACGGCGGCGGTGAACGCGGCGGCCGCGGGGTGGGCCAGGCCCGGCAGCGCGCCCGGAGAGCTGTCCGCCACGGTGATCTCCGCGATGCCGCAGCCGTCGAAGTACTCCCGTACGAAGGCGATCGCCTGCTCCTCGGAGCGGTCCGGGGCGTAGCGGAAGTTGACGGTGATCTCGCAGAGGTCCGGCACGACGTTGCCCGCGACGCCGCCGGAGACGCGGACGGCGTTGAGGCCCTCGCGGTACTCCAGGCCGTCGATGACGGCGTGCCGCGACCGGTACGCCGCGAGCCGGGCCAGCGCGGGGGCGGCGGCGTGGACGGCGTTGGTGCCGAGCCAGCTCCGGGCGGAGTGCGCGCGTTCGCCCTCTGTACGGAGGACGACGCGCAGGGTCCCCTGGCAGCCGCCCTCGATCTCGCCGTCGGACGGCTCCAGCAGCACGGCGAAGTCGCCCGCGAGCCAGTCGGGGTGGTGCTCGGCGAGGCGGCGCAGGCCGTTGCGGGAGGCGTCGACCTCCTCGTTGTCGTAGAAGACGAAGGTGAGGTCGCGGTTGGGCGCGGGCACGGTGGCGGCGATGCGCAGTTGGACGGCGACGCCGGCCTTCATGTCGGACGTGCCGCAGCCCCAGAGGACGCCGTCCTCGTACGTGCCGTCGAGGCGCGAGGGCAGGTTGCCGGCGACGGGCACGGTGTCGAGGTGCCCGGCGAGCACGACCCGCTCGGCGCGGCCCAGCCGGGTCCGGGCGACGACGGCGTCGCCGTCGCGGTCCACCTCCAGATGGCGAAGACGCCTCAGCGCGGTCTCGACCGTGTCGGCGAGGTGCTTCTCCTCGCCGCTGACGGAGGCGGTGTCGACGAGCTGGGCGGTGAGCCGTGCGGCATCGAGTGTCAAGTCCATGGCGACGACCCTACGACCCGGCGCCCCGGGCCCCGTGCGGCGTCCGTACGGCGCACGCGCGCCGTACCCGCGCCGGCGGACGCAGCACACCGCGCTCCCGGCTTCCGCGGTTGTCCGCCGCGAACGCTACGGTGGGCCCGTGCCCGCCTCCGACGTCTTCCGCCGCCGCCTTCTCCGCGCGTTCGTCGCGCTCGCGGTGCTCGGCGGCGTGGGCGCGTACCTGCTGGTCCACCTCAACACGGGCGGCGGTCCCGCGCCGCGCTGCGAGGTGCGCGGCAAGGGCGAGGGCGAGCCGTACGAGCTGGATCCCGAACAGGCCGCCAACGCCGCGACGATAAGCGCCGTGGCGTCCTCCCGCCGGCTGCCGGAGCGCGCGGTGACCATCGCGATCGCCACGGCCATGCAGGAGTCGGGGCTGCGCAACATCGAGCACGGCGACCGCGATTCGCTCGGCCTCTTCCAGCAGCGCCCCTCCCAGGGCTGGGGCACGGAGGAGGAGATCCTCGATCCGGTGTACTCGACCGGCAAGTTCTACGAGCACCTGGCGCAGATCCCCGGCTACTCCCGGCTGCCGCTCACCGAGGCCGCGCAGCGCGTGCAGCGCAGCGGCTTCCCGCAGGCGTACGCGAAGCACGAGCCGGCCGCAGCCCGGCTGTCCGCCGCGCTGACGGGCCGCGACGGCGGCGCCTTCACCTGTACGACGGCGAAGGGCGACACCCGCTCCGGCGACCCCGCGCTCCTGCGCAAGGCGCTGAAGCGGGAGTTCGGCGCCGGCGTGCTGCCGGAATCGGACGCGGGCGGCTCCGGCGAGGGGTCCGGGGGCGCGAGCCGCGGCGACGCCGGGCAGGTGCTGGTGCTGCCGGTCGCCGGGGACGGCACGGACGGTGACGCGGACGCGGCGGGCCGCGGCTGGGAGCTGGCGCACTGGGCGGTGGCGCAGGCGCCGCGGCTGCGCGTCGCGCAGGTGTCCTTCGCGGGCCGCGAGTGGCGGGCCGGGGAGTCGTCCGCGGGCTGGCGGGAGGTCGAGGGCGCGAACGCGGAGGCGGGCGCGGCGTCGGTCCGTATCGTCACCGAGCCGTAGCGCACGCCGCCTCGTACGGACGAACCCGGTCAACGCAGGCTGACGCACGGCCGCCGTTTCCCGTTCTTTTCCACGATCCGACACATCCCCGGTGAGCGCGGGCTTTGCTTCTCGAACGATGCTCATACCGACCCGGTTTGCCCGAGTTTCCGGCGAGGCAGATAATGCGACGCATTACCAACTCTTTACGGAGGGCGGCCGCAACCTTCCGGCGCCTCACGCGGTAGTCACAGCGTCCGCCCGGCGGACATGACCATCAGTAACCCTCCGAAGGAGCACCATGTCCCACCCCCTGAAGCGCCACCTCGCCCGGGTCGCACTCGTCGTCGCTGCGGGTGCCGCCCCGGTCGTCGGCGCCGCGGGTGCCGCCAGCGCCGTCGAGCTGCCCAGCACGAACGGTCTGAAGCCGGTCAGCGCGCTGGACACCAGCTCGCTGCCCGCGACCGCCTCCCAGACCGGCGGCGAGGTGCTCACCTCCGGTGCCGAGGCCGCGAACAAGCTCGGGGAGAACGCCCCCCCGGCCGCCGAGAAGGCTCTCGGCACGGTCCAGGACACCACCGGCAAGACCGCCGAGCGGGGCCAGGCCGCGGTCGGCGACGCCGCCGGGAACCTGACCCCCGACCTGCCCGCGTCGGGCCTGGGCCTCGTCTGAGCCCGACCGGCTGATCCACGAGGCCGCCGGTGGCCCGCGGAGCCGTCCTCCGCGGGCCCGCCGGGCCCGGCAGCACCGCGGCGGGTCGGGCGGCGGCGCTCCCGGGCCCCGCGGCGGCGCTACGGCGCCCTCAGCCCGGCAGCGCCGCCAGCCGCTCCACGGCGGCGGCCACGCGCTCGTCGGTGGCGGTGAACGCCACCCGTACGAACCGCTCCCCCGCGGCCCCGTAGAACTCCCCGGGCGCCACCGCGATCCCCAGCTTCGCCAGCTCGGCGACGGTGTCCCAGCACGGCTCGTCCCGCGTCGCCCACAGATACAGCGACGCCTCGCTGTGCTCGATCCGGAAGCCCGCCCGCGTCAGCGCCTCGCGCAGCGCGGCCCGCCGGCGGGCGTAGCGCTCACGCTGCTCGGCCACGTGCCGCTCGTCGCCCAGTGCGGCGATCATCGCCTGCTGCACCGGCTTCGGCACCATCATCCCCGTGTGCTTGCGCACCGCGACCAGCTCGCGCACCACCGCCGCGTCACCGCCGGCGAACCCGGCGCGGTAGCCGGCCAGGTTGGAGCGCTTCGACAGCGAGTGGACGGCGAGCAGACCCTCGTACGAGCCCTCGCTGACCGACGGGTGCAGCACGGATACCGGCTCGGTCTCCCAGCCCAGCTCCACGTAGCACTCGTCGGAGGCGACCAGCACCCCGTGCGTGCGCGCCCACGTCACCGCGCGGCGCAGCTCGGCCGCGTCCATGGTGCGTCCGGTGGGGTTCGACGGGGTGTTGAGCCAGAGCAGCTTCACCCGGGCCGGGTCGAGGTCCGTGACCGGATCGGCGTACGTCACGGGCCCGGCGCCCGCCGTCAGCGCCCCGATCTCGTACGTCGGATACGCGAGCTGCGGATACGCCACCTGGTCGCCCGGCTCCAGCCCCAGCAGCGTCGGCAGCCAGCCGACCAGCTCCTTGGTGCCGATCGCCGGCAGCACCGCGTCCGGGCCGACGCCCGCCCCGAGCCGCCGGCCGAACCAGCCCGCGATGGCCTCGCGCAGCGCCGGGGTGCCCCAGGCGAGCGGGTAGCCGGGGCTGTCGGCGGCGTCCGCGAGCGCGGCTCTGACGACCTCGGGAACGGGGTCGACGGGGGTGCCGACGGACAGGTCGACGATGCCGTCCGGGTGGGCGGCGGCGGCGGTCTTGTAGGGCTCCAGCCGGTCCCAGGGGAAAACGGGCAGCCGGGCGGTGACGGGTCGCACTCTCACTGTCCTCAATCGACGCAACAGCCCCCGCCGCTCAGCCCGGGGCCGACGGGGCGGGGGCACTGCGCATCGCCGTGGTTCCGGGTATTACTCGTCGTGCTCCTGCGGCGGGAGGGCCGCGACGATCGGGTGGTCCCGCTCGATGAGGCCGAGCTTCGAGGCACCACCGGGCGAACCGAGGTCGTCGAAGAACTCGACGTTCACCTTGTAGTAGTCCTTCCACTCCTCCGGAGTGTCGTCCTCATAGAAGATCGCCTCCACGGGGCAGACCGGCTCGCAAGCACCGCAGTCGACGCACTCGTCCGGGTGGATGTACAAGAACCTCTGGCCCTCGTAGATGCAGTCGACGGGGCACTCCTCAATGCAGGCCTTGTCCTTGAGGTCCACACAAGGCTCTGCGATGACGTAGGTCACGCTGTCGTTCCTCCTCGATCAGGCTGGCGGCGCGGGAGCGCGGCGTGTCGATGCCCGCACCTAGTATCTCCGTTCCCGGGCACGGAGCGAACAAGAGGGGCGTGGAGAGCTGTGGAATTCACCACTGGGGCGCGGCTCGAAATCCGTATCACCCATGCTGACGTGGGCAAACGCGTTTCGGTACGGCGACTGACAGATGCCTGCGAGGGGGACGCGCGGTTCACGGACGCGGTCGGCGTGCTCACATCGTGGGACGCTGGCGAGCTGCGTCTCACCAGGCGGAACGGTCAGGTCGTCCGGATTCCGGAGGCCGCCGTGGTCGCGGCGAAGGTCGTACCGGCCGCGCCGGCCCGGCGGCGCGGCCCGGCGGCGACGGCGGCGGAACTGACCCGGGTGGCGGCGCGGGGGTGGCCGCCGGTGGTGAGCGAACGGCTGGGCGACTGGACGCTGCGGGCCTCGGACGGCTTCACGAGCCGGGCCAACTCGGTGCTGCCGCTGGGCGACCCCGGGCTGCCGCTGGACGCGGCGCTGGCGCGGGTGACGCGGTGGTACGGGGAGCGGGGGCTGCCGGCGCTGGTGCAGGTCGCCACGGGCGCGGCGGGCACGGCGGAGGCGTTGGCGGCGGAGCTGGACGCGCGGGGCTGGACGGTGCGCCGGGCGGCGCTGCTCCAGGTCGGCGAGCTGGCGCCGGTGGCGGACCGCGGCGACGCGGAGCGGGTGGAGCTGTCCCGTACGACGTCCGCGGCGTGGTTCTCGCTCTACCACCGGGCCGCGGAGCTGACGCCTTGCGCGCGGACGGTGCTGGAGGGCGGCCCGTCGGTGTGGTTCGCGACGGTTCGGGCCCCGGACGGCACCCCGGCGGCGATCGGCCGCTGCGTGGTCGACGGCCGCTGGGCGGGCTTCGCGGCGGTCGAGGTCGCCCCGGCCCACCGCCGCCGGGGCCTGGCCACGGCGGTGATGGCGGCGCTGGCCACCCGGGCCCTGGCGGAGGGTGCCTCGGCGGCGTACCTCCAGGTGGAACCGGACAACGCCGCGGCCCTGGCGCTCTACACCACCCTGGGCTTCACCACCCACCACAGCTACCACTACCGCCACCACCCCACGGTCTAGGGGCGGCGGGGGCCCTGCGGGCCCGGCGGGTCGGGTCGCACGGACCCGCCGGGCGAATGTCCGCACCGGTCCCGCCCGCCTGCCGCCCGGCCGGCGGAGGCGCCCCCGCCCGCGCCGGGCCGGGGGTGCCTCAGTGCTCACTCTCTCCCCACCGGTCTCACCTTTGCGCGGGACGTGCGCCCCGTCGCGTCGCACAATGGGGACATGAGTACGTCCGGCGTCGGTCACCGGGCCCGGTTCGCGGAGGAGGCCCGCGTGCCACGGCCGGATCTTGCCCTGCTCTGTCTGCTCGTCGGGGCCGAGACCGATCCCGGGCTCGACGAGAGCGGCATCGACGCCGTGCAGATCGAGCTGGACCGGCTGGCCGGGCAGTTGCCGTACGCGCCCGGCGGCCCCCGCGCGTGGGCGCAGGCCGCCGCGGAGCTGCTCGGGGAGCGGTACGGGTTCCACGGCACGCCCGGCGACTACCGGCGGCTGGAGTCGTCCCAGCTCCACGAGGTACTGCGGCGCCGCCGCGGGCTGCCGATCATGCTCTCCGTGATCTGGATGGAGGTCGCCCGCCGCGCCGGTGCCCCGGTGTACGGCCTGGCCCTCCCCGGGCACTTCGTCGTCGGCTTCGGCCCGCCCCCCACCGGACCGCTGCCGACCGGCCGCGGCACCCCCGCCGCGGGCGACCCCGTTCTCGCCGACCCCTTCGACGGCGGCCGGCTCCTCTCCCCCGCCGATGCCGAGCGGCTCGTCGCCGAGGCCACGGGCGGCGAGCCGCTGTCGCCCGCGATGCTCGTACCCGCCGACCCGCTGGCCATCGTGCTGCGCATACTCAACAACATCCGCGCCTGGGCCGCCCGCCGCCCCGAGCAGTCCGACGTGCAGCTCGCCGCCGTCGAACTCGCCCTGCTGCTCCCCAGCCACCCGGCCCGGCTGCGCCACGAGCGCGCCCAGCTCCTCATCGCCCGCGGCGACTTCGCCACCGGCGCGGCGGAGCTGGAGGAGTACGCCTCGGTGATAGCCGCGATGGAGCCGCAGGCCGCCGAGACCCTGCGCCGCGAGGCGCGCGCCGCCCGCGCCCGCCTCAACTGACGGGCCCCGCGCCCTGCGACGTACGCGCTACTCCTTCACCGGATCCACGCTCGGGCTGTCCTCCAGTGCGGCCAGCGCCTTGTCCATGATGACCACTTCCTCGCGCTCCACCGTCGGCTCCTCGGGGAAGTGGCACGCGGTCAGATGCCCCGCGTTGTTGCCGCCGATCTGCACCAGCGGCGGCTCCTTCTCCGCGCACAGGTCCTGCGCCTTCCAGCACCGGGTGCGGAACCGGCACCCCGAGGGCGGGTTGATCGGCGACGGCACGTCGCCCGCCAGCCGGATGCGCTCCCGCGGCGTCTCCTCCTCGTCCTCCGAGAGGGTCGCCTCCGGGACGGCCGAGAGCAGGGCGTGGGTGTACGGGTGCCGCGGCCGGGCGTAGATGTCGTCCCGGTCGCCGATCTCGACGATCTTCCCCAGGTACATGACCGCGACGCGCTGCGAGAAGTGCCGCACGACCGCCAGGTCGTGCGCGATGAAGAGGAACGCGATGCCCATCTCGCGCTGCAGTTCCTGCAGCAGGTTGACGACCTGTGCCTGGATCGACACGTCCAGCGCCGAGACCGGCTCGTCCGCCACGATCAGCTTCGGCTTCAGCGCCAGCGCCCGCGCGACCCCGATGCGCTGCCGCTGGCCGCCGGAGAACTCGTGCGGGAAGCGGTTGTAGTGCTCGGGGTTGAGGCCGACGGTCTCCAGCAGCTCGCGGACCCGCTTCTCCCGGCCGCCGGGCGGGTTGATCCCGTTGACCTCCATCGGGCTGTTGATGATGGTGCCGACGGTCTGCCGCGGGTTCAGCGACGAGTACGGGTCCTGGAAGATCATCTGGATCTCGGACCTGATCGGCGCCAGCTGCCTGCGCTTGGCGTACGTGATGTCCTGGCCGCGGTACGTGATCTTGCCGCCGGTCGGCTCCAGCAGCCGCGTGAGCAGCCGCCCGGTCGTCGACTTGCCGCAGCCGGACTCGCCGACCAGGCCGAGGCTCTCGGCCGCGCGTACCTCCAGGTCGACACCGTCGACCGCCTGGACCGCGCCGACCCGCCGCTTGATCGGGAAGCCGCCCATGATCGGGAAGTGCTTCGTGAGCCCTTCGACGGTGAGCAGCTCCTCGCCCACCGTTGTCGGGGTGTCGTCCCGGGGGCCGGGGAGGGTGAGTTCTTCGCTCATGGTGGTCAGTCGCTCCCTAGCCCAGCCGGGGCTTGATCTGCTCGATGAAGATGTCCTGCTTCTGCCCGGCGCTCAGATGGCAGGCGGCCCCGCGGCCCTCGGGCAGCGCCGGCCGGTCCGTACGGCAGGCCGTGCCGCCCACGTTGCCGGTGAAGCCGCACCGCGGGTGGAAGGGGCAGCCCGGCGGCGGGCTCAGCAGGCTGGGCGGCGAGCCCTTGATCGGCGTGAGCGGCACGTTCACGTCCGACGACAGCCGCGGCATGCTGCTCAGCAGGCCCCAGGTGTACGGGTGCTGCGGCTTGCGCAGCACCTCGCGGGTGGTGCCCCGCTCCACGGCGCGCCCCGCGTACATCACCAGGATGTCGTCCGCGACGTTCGCGATGACGCCGAGGTCGTGGGTGATGAAGACGATCGCGGAGCCGAACTCGTCCTGCAGGTTCCTGATCAGGTCGAGGATCTGCGCCTGCACGGTCACGTCGAGCGCGGTGGTCGGCTCGTCGGCGATCAGCAGGTCGGGGTTGCAGACGAGCGCCATCGCGATCATGGCGCGCTGCCGCATGCCGCCGGAGAACTGGTGCGGGTAGTCGTCCGCGCGCAGTTTGGCGTTGGGGATGCCGACCTTGTCCAGCATCTCCACGGCCCGCTGGTGCGCCTCGCGCTTGGAGACGCCCATGTGCTTGCGGTACGGCTCGGCGATCTGCCGGCCGACCGTGTAGAACGGCGAGAGCGCGGTCAGCGGATCCTGGAAGATCATCGCCATCTTGTTGCCGCGCAGCTTCTCCAGCTTGCGCTCGGGCGCGCCGATCAGCTCCTCGCCGTCGAGGCTGATGGAGCCCTCGACGTTGGTGAACATCTGGTTGTGCAGGCCCAGCACGGTCAGGTTGGTGACCGACTTGCCGGAGCCGGACTCGCCGACGATGCCCAGGGTCTTGCCGCGCTCGACGTCGAAGGAGAGACCGTCGACGGCCTTGACGACGCCGTCCTCGGTGGTGAACTGCACGCGCAGGTCCTGCACCGAAAGGAAGGCACCGCCCGCGGACGGCGCGGAACCTTCCGATTCCTTGGTCAGGGTGGTCACTGCTCTTCTCCTAGGACAGACGGATGCGCGGGTCGATGAAGGCGTACGCCGCATCGACGATGACGTTCATGAGGATGATCATGGTGGACGAGAACAGCAGGATGCCCATGAGCACCGGCAGGTCCGCCTTGAACACGGAATCGATGGAGAGCTGGCCCAGACCCGGCAGCGAGAAGGTGAACTCGGTGATGATCGCGCCACCCAGCAGCGAGCCGAGGTCGATGCCGAAGATCGTGACGACCGGGATCAGGGCGCCGCGCCAGGCGTAGCGGAAGAAGACCGTACCGCTCGACATGCCCTTGGCCTTGGCCGTTCTGACGTGTTCTTCCTGCAATTGCTCGATCATCGTGGACCGCACCATACGGGTGTAGTTCGACGCGAAGATCGTGGAGAGCACCGCCCAGGGCAGGATCAGTCCGACCGCCCATTTCCATGGATTCTCGGTGAACTCGTTGTACGCCGGGTCGCCGAAGAGTCCGGTGCTGTACACCAGCGCCCACAGCACGAGCGGGCCGATGAAGTAGATCTGCAGCGAGCCGATGATCAGCGAGCTGCCGCTGACGAACTTGTCGAGCACCGTGCCGCGGCGCCAGGCGGCGACCATGCCGGCGCCGACGCCGAAGAAGAGGAAGACGATGGCTGCGCCGATGGTGAGCGACAGCGTGGTGGGGAAGCGGTCCTGGATCAGGGTGAGGACGTTCTCGTCGTGCACGAACGAGCGGCCCAGGCAGGGTGCCGGGCATTCGCCCGTCGGGAAGGAACGGCCGGCGAAGATACCGGAAAGGAAGTTCCAGTACTGCACGGGGACGGGGTCGTCGAGGCCGAGGGCCCTGCGGATCAGCTCCAGGTTCTCCGGAGTGCACTTCTCGCCGCAGGAGATGCGGGCGGGGTCACGCGGGATGGCGAAGAACAGGAAGAAACAGACCGCGCTGAGGATCAGCAGGATGATCAATGCGCCGATTGTCCGGCGAATCAGGAAACGAAGCATGACTGTGGGCTGCTTTCGAAGGACAAAGCGGCGACGTGGGTTGAAGGGTGGTGCGCGGGGGCCCGCCGATCGGGCGGGCCCCCGCGTACCGGAGGTGGTGCCTACTGCTTGAGGTAGATCTTGCGCAGGTCGATGTCACCGATGACGTCGTCGTACTGCACGCCGCCGATGTTCGAGCCGTAGAGCTGGATCTGCTTGTAGTACGTCATGGGGATGTTGGAGATCAGGTCCTCCACCACGTACTGCGAGAGCGTGTTCCACTCCTTGGCCGCCTCGGCCGGGTCCGAGATCTTCTGGATCCGGTCGATCTCGGAGTTGACGTGCTCGTCGTTGGTGTGCGAGTAGTTCGACGAGCCGTCCTGGATCTGCCGGCCGTCGTACAGCGGCGGAACCACGGTGCTGGCGGACGGCCAGTCGGCGCCCCACGCGCTCACGTACATGTCGAACTCGTTGTCGACGAGACCGATCTGGTCGTAGTACGTCTCGGCCGCGATCTCCTTGCGCTGGACGTCGAAGCCCGCTTCCTCCAGGGTCTTCTCCATCGTGGGCGAGTAGTTCTGGCCCTCGGGGGTGTTGATGTAGCCCCAGGTGAGCTTGTAACCGGTCTCGCCGGCCTCTTCCAGGATCTTCTTGGCCGCGGCCGGGTCACCCAGCGGCTTCTTCAGCTTGCCGAAGGGGTCGAAGCCCTCCTCGTAGCCGGAGACGGTCGGGCTGATCAGACCGCCGGCCAGCTCCATGCCCTGCGGGCCGCCGAAGGCCTGCTGGTAGGGCTGGATCGGCAGGGCGTACGCGATGGCCTCGCGGACCTTCTTGTTCTTGACCCGGTCCATGTTGATGGCCATCTGGGCGACGTACGGCTGGTAGCCGTTGACCGAGCGCTTCTGGGCCTCGGCATCCTTGTTCAGCTTCGGCAGCGTGGCGGCGTCCACGTTGTTGGTGAAGCTGATCGAGTTCTTGTTCACACCCTTGTCCGCCATCAGCCGCTCGGCCGAGGTCTCGAACTGGATGTTGAACGTGATCTCGTACTTGTCCGGGTAGGCGTTGCGCGTCGAGTCGGTCGCCGGGTCCCAGTGCTCGTTCTTGACCAGCGTCATCGACTTGCCGGTCTTGAAGGACTCGATCTTGTACGGGCCCGCCGTCATCGGGTCCTTGTCGTACTTCTCCTGGGTGTCCTTCGCCTCGGAGACCATCGAGTAGCCCGGCATCGCCAGGGCGTACGGGAGGTCCGGCTTCGGGTCCTTGAACTTGAAGACGATGGTCTTGTCGTCCGGCGTCTCCAGGATGGAGTCCGGCAGGTGGTCACCCTTGTACGGACCGTCGGGCAGCAGCTCGCGGTACTCGGTGCCCGGCACGTTGGCCAGCCACTGCTGGATGAAGACCGGGCCGTCGTTGATGAACTCGGCGAACTGCCGCTCGAAGGTGTGCCGGACGTCGGTGGACGTGATGTCCGTGCCGTCGGCCCACTTGACGTTGTCCTTGAGCGTGTACGTCCAGGTGCGGCCGCCGTCGGAGGGCTTGCCGCTGTCCGTGGCGAGGTCGCCGACGAGGGTCTGCTTGCCCTTGAAGTCGGCCTTGTAGCCGGTCAGACCACGGTGGATCAGACGCGCCAGGGCGCCCTCGTCCGAGACGTATATCTGTCCCGGGTCGAGGTGCGCGTAGCTGTCGCGCTGCATGACGGGGATCGTGCCGCCCTCCTGGGCGCCCTTCACCTCCGCCGCAGGCCCGGTGGACGCCGCGGCGTCACCGAACGGGATCTGCGCCTGCTGCTCCGCCGCCTTCTTCTTGTCGTCCTGCTGCGAGTCGGTGTTCTCCGAGCCGCTGCTGCAACCGCTCAGGGCCAAGGCCCCCGCTGCGAGCGCCGCCACTACGGCGTGCGATCTGCGTACACCCCTGATACTCACTGTCTACCACCCTGTCTGTCGGTCTTGACTTGCTGTGCGTGTTCACACCCGTGCCACGGCGGTCGCACCCTGGCGGCGGTACGAACGTCAGCGCGCGGCCTTCGGATCGAACGCGTCGCGGACGGAGTCCCCCAGCAGGTTGAAGGCGACCACGAAGATCACGATGGCGACGCCGGGGAAGAACATGAACGTGGGAACGGTCTCGGACACGTCCGCGGCCCGGGCGAACATCAGCCCCCAGTCGGGAGTCGGGTTCACCAGGCCGACGCCGAGGAACGACAGTCCCGCGGCGTTCGTCACGACGAGCGGCAGCTCGAAGGTTCCCTGCACGAGGATGGGGGTGACGAGGTTCGGCAGCATCTCCTTGCGGATGATTCGCCAGTTCGACGCCCCGCTCACCTTGGCGGCCTCGACGAACTCGCGCTCACGCATCGACAGCGCGACACCGCGCACGATGCGGGCCATGCGCATCCAGTTCAGCGCCGCGAGCACCCCGATGAGGACCGTGATCCGCAGCCAGGTCGGCGTCGCGTCCTCGGGAGCGACGAACATCGCGGTGATGACGGGCATGAACGCCACGAAGAACAGCTGGCTCGGGAACGCCAGCATCAGGTCGGTGAAGCGGCCGATCAGCGTGTCGGTGCGACCGCCGGTGAAGCCGGCGGCCACGCCCAGCAGGACGCCGATGCCGACGGTGAGGATCGTCACCGCGACGGCGATGGCCAGCGAGGTCCGGATGCTGTAGATCAGCAGCGTGAAGACGTCCCGGCCGAGGATGGGCTCCAGGCCGAACCAGAACTCGCCGCTGATACCGCCGTTGGGCTTGATCGGGTAGCCGAGAGCGTCGAACAGCTCGGGCTTGCCGGTGGCCGAGTTGTACAGCGTGTACGGCGACTTGCCGTACAGCTTCGCGATCAGCGGTGCGAAGATCGCGATCAGCACGAAGAAGCCGACGACATACGCGGATATAACCCCCGCGCGGTCGCGCTTGAAGCGCTGCCACATCAGCTGACCGGGCGATTTGCCGATGTACTCGGCGGTGCCCTGGCCTTGGTCCCCCTCTGCCTTGACGGGTTCGAGCGTTGTGGGCTCGGACCCCGTCGGGGCAGCCTCGGATGGACTCGTCATTGGCGTTGTGCTCCCGAACCGGATGAGAGCCGCAGCGCCCGTGCACGCTGCGGTGGTTGACGGGACTTTCGCAACCGATTCATCCCCCAGTCAAGGGGGTGACGGGGGAAGCTGAGGTGCGGAATCGCTTCTTGAGCGTATGTTTTGCAGATTGAGGTCCGTACGTGCTTGACAAGCCGCCTTAGTGACCGACATATCCGACATAATGCGTCGAAGGTCGTTAACACGTCGGCAACCCTTCTGTCGCATCACCGATATACGAACGCGTCACTCTGGGGAGCGTACGGCCGTGCGGGTGCCGTCCCCCGGCCGGGTCCGGTCTGCGCGCCGGATCCGGCCGGGATCCGGGCCGCCGACCGCCGCCGCCCGGCCGGTCCTGCCGGGGGTGTTGTCCGGGGCTGCGGAGAGGTGTAGACCTGGGTGCCGTGTGGGCCCAAAAGGCGCACGGTTGCGTATCGGGGGTCTTCCGGCGATGGATCAAGGACACATATTGGGGCGTGGCGCACGCGTCTTCGGTGCCGTGTGCTGCGCGCTCCTCGCTCTGCTCTCACTCCTGTGGATCGGCCGCGACGTCGACGTCACGGCGAGTCTGCCCGACCTGTGGTGGGCCTGGGCGGGCTCCCCCGAGTCCGCCCCCGAGAGCCACTGGGGCACCTCTCTCTACGACGTCGTCCTCCTCTGCGTGTACGCCGTCGCCGGCGTCACCGCCCTGCAGTCCACCGCCGCCGCGGGCGCCCTCGCCACGGCCGGCGCGGCAACGATCCTGCTGCGCGCCCCCGCGCTGTGGACGCTGACGGCCGACTGGATGCAGAACGTCGACCAGGACCTGCGCAACCGCGCGCTGCTCTCCGCCGGCGTCGCCGTCACGCTCGGCGCGGTGCTCCTCATCTCCGTGGCCGCCGGCCGCCGCCCCGCGGAGTCCGCCGGCTCCGGCTACCTGCTGTCCGACGAGCAGCCGCCGCGCCGCCCCGCCCGCGGGGCCGCGGCCACCGGCACGGTCTTCCTCGCCGTCGCCGCGCTGGCCTTCGCGGCGTGGGAGCTGCGCCAGGCCGCGGTCGTGGGCTGGGACGCGTACGGCAAGCGGCTCACCGGCGAGTACACGACGTACGCGCTGCTGCAGCCGCCGGTCGCGTACGGGAAGTGGGCGACCGCCGCGGTGTGTTTCGTCGCCGCCGTGGCCGCCGCCAAGCGGGCCCCGCTCTCCCGCCCGCTGGGCATGACCGCCGGCGCGTTCGTCCTGGGCTGGGGCGCGGCCGACACCTCCCGGTACCTGAAGGACGAGGTCTTCGAGAACTTCGGCGCCCTCGGCACGGAGCACCAGTTGCAGGCGGGCACCGGAATCGGGCTGCTGCTCGCCGGCTTCGTGATCCTCTTCGCGCTCGCCGGCCGCGGTGAGCGCGACCCCATGGCGGAGCCCCTCCCCCGCTGGCAGGAACCCTCCTCCCAGCCCCCCTGGTGACCGTCCGGCGACAGCCGCTTTCCCGCTCTTTGGCATCCCGGCCACCGCTTCGCGGCGGCGTCCCGCGTGCGACCCCTTCATGCGCCGGTGCGCCGAACGATGCACGGGCACCGATAGTTATGATGCGTGCGCGCGACGGGCATGCATCACGTGGCCTGTCAGATGACCCGACCGCAGGTTCCGGGAGGTGAGCCGAATGGCTCTGTCGATCTCGCTAGTGCTGCTGCTCGCGATCATCGTCTACTTGCTCATCAAGAAGAGTGGCCTGAAGGGCGGGCACGCAGTCGTGTGCATCCTGCTCGGCTTCTACCTCGCCAGCTCTTCGATGGCGCCGACCATCGACGATGTGACACAGAACGTCGCGGGGATGATCGAGAGCATCGATTTCTGACCCGGGGGACCTTCCGTCCGCTCGTCTAGGCTTCCTCCATGAGCAGGGAGCTTCCGACGCGCAGGCTGCTGCTGGTGCACGCGCATCCGGACGACGAGACGATCACCACCGGCGCCACCATGGCGCGGTACGCCGCCGAGGGTGCCCTCGTCACCCTGGTGACGTGTACCCGGGGCGAGGAGGGCGAGGTCATTCCGCCCGCCCTCACCCACCTGGGATCCGGGCGGGACGACACGCTCGGCGCGTACCGGGCGGGCGAACTCGCCGCCGCCATGCGGGCGTTGGGCGTCACCGACCACCGCTTCCTCGGCGGCCCCGGGCGCTTCCGGGACTCGGGCATGCAGGGCCTCGACCGGAACGGCCGCCCCGGCACGTTCTGGTCGGCGGGCGTCGACGAGGCGGCGGGGCTGCTGGTGCCGGTGATCCGCGAGGTACGCCCCCAGGTGCTGGTCACCTACGACCCCCGGGGCGGCTACGGCCACCCCGACCACGTCCAGGCCCACCGCGTGGCCACGCGCGCGGCGGAGTTGGCCGCGGACGCGTCGTACGCCGCGGACGCCGCGGAGCCGTGGGCGGTGGCCCGTGTCTACTGGACCTGCGTCGCGCGCACCACGGCGGAGAAGGGCCTCGCGGAACTGGCCGCGGCGGGCCACCCCTTTCCCGGCACCGCGACCGTCGCGGACCTGCCGGGCGTGGTCGACGACGGTGAGGTCACGGCGGCCGTGACCGGGGGGGCGTACGCGGCGGCGAAGGCGCGGGCGATGGCGGCGCATGCGACGCAGATCACCGTGGCCGACGGCGCCTTCGCGCTCTCCAACGGGCTGGGCCAGCCGATCCTGACCACGGAGCAGTTCCGGCTCGCCGGCGGTGCGGACGCCGCGCGGCGCGATCCGGGCGCCGTGGAGACCGACTTGTTCGCGGAGGTGGCGGCGTGAGCGCCAGGAAACGGACCGTTCGCCCCAAGTCGCCCGCGAGCGGCGGAAACCGGAGCAAGGCGGGTGCCGACGGCGAGCGTACGGGCGGCGGGGGCGCGGAGAAGCGCAGCCGGGCCGGCACCGCCACCGCGAGCTCCCCCGCGCGCCGCCCCGCCGCCCCGCCCCCCGGCAGCGCCCTCGCACGGCCGATGACGCTCAGGCGCGTACTGACGTATCTGGGCGCCCTGCTGCTCGGCGGCCTCGTCGGGTGCGCCGGTTCACTCGTGCAGGGGGCCTGGTCACCGGGCGGCATGCTGCTCGCCCTCGCCGCCGTCGGCGGGCTCTGCTACGGCGCCGGAGTGGCCACCGGAGGCCGCGGCGCCGGCTTCTCGGCGGGCGGCGGCTGGTTCCTCGCGGTGATCGCCGTGTCCCTCAACCGCCCGGAGGGGGACTTCGTCTTCGCCGCCGGACTCGGGCCGCAGCTCTTCATCTTCGGCGGGATGCTGATCGCTGTGATCTGCACCACCTTGCCGCGGCTGCTCGCGGTGGCCGAACCGCCGTCCCGACTCCCCGAGTGACGTGCTCTGTTGGGCATCGGATGCTGTCAAGTACGCCTTCGCGCGGGTTGCCGAATGCGGTTGTCGGGCCTCAGTGTCGGAGCGGACAAGTATGGTGGTGCGCGCCGCCGAGCTGCCCGCGGGTGCCATGACGGGCGGCGGAGCACTACGGGAGACCTGCCGTGAGCCGAGAGAATGACAGTCCGCCATCCGGTCCCGAGGGACGCGGCGACGCCGCCTATCCGTCGGGGACCCCGCCGTACGCGGGACCGGACTCACCGACCGCCAGGCCCGCGCCCGCTCCGGGCACGAGGACGGGCCGGGACGGCGACGCGGGCGGTCCCACGACCGAGACGACGCTGACGACCCGGATCCGGATCAACATCCCGGGCTCCCGGCCGATCCCGCCCGTCGTGGTCCGCCAGCCCCTCGAAGCCGGGGCGGAGGAGCCCGACACCTCCGGTGCCGGAGTCCCCGCGCCGGCCCCCGGTCCCGCGGAGGCCGCGGCGGCGGCGAACGGGCCGGGCGGCGGTGGCGGCAACGCCAAGCCGGCGACGAGCGACTGGTTCGCCCCCCGCAAGACGTCGAAGGACCCGGCGCCCGCCCAGGGCGCACCCGAGGCCGCACCGGCGCCCCCGCCCGCGCAGCCCCCGATGACGCCGCCCTCCGGCCCGACGGGCACGACGGACGGCGCCGGGATGCAGTTCCCCGCCTTCGCACCGCCCGGCGACGCCGGCGCGCCGATGGACACCCCGCCGGCCGGCGTCCCGCAGGCACACCCGGCGCCCGGGGACACCGGCTCGGTGGACGTACCGGTGAGCGAGAGCGGGCACGGCTTCGCCGGGGACGACCCGGCCAACGCCCTGCCCGTACGCCCCGCTCCGGCCGGCGGCACCCCGCGCGGCCTCGGCGGCCCGCCCGGGGGTGTGCCCTCGGGCCCGACGTCGGGCCCCGCCACCGGCAGCATGCCGCTCAAGCCCGCCGGCCCGGCCGCCGGCCGTACCCTGCGCGGCTCCGCCGCACCGCAGGCCCCCACCGGCGGCATGGGCGACACCGCCGTCGGCGGCATCCCCGCGGTGCCGCCCGGCCCGGAGCCCACTCCGGCGCACGGCGTGCCGCGGGGCCCCGGGCACACCCCCGCCCACGGCGTGCCGCAGACCGGCCCGCACGGCCCGGGTCCCGGGCACACCCCGGCGCACGGCGTCCCGCAGGCCGGCCCGCACGGCTCGCAGTACCCGCAAGAGGCCGCGTCCGTACCGGGGTTCACCCCCCGGCAGCCGCCGCCCGGCGCCGTGCCGCCCCCCGGCCCCGTACCCGTACCGGGCGGCGACGGGCCGCCCGTGCCGCCGCCCGCCCCTGCCTCCGCCGCCCGCTCCCGCTCCGGGAGCCCGTCGGGACGGGCCCGCGGCGACCGCAAGAAGCTCGCCGTCATGGCCGGCGCCGGCGTCTTCGGGGTGCTCTGCATCGCGTACGGCGCGGGGCTCGTCCTCAACAACGACGACGTGCCCAAGGGCACGACGGTCCTCGGCGTCGACATCGGCGGCAGTTCCCGCGACCAGGCGGTGGCCAAGCTCGACGCGGCCGTCGAGGAGCGCACGAAGGCGCCGATCGTGCTCCGCGTCGGTGACCAGGAGCAGAAGCTGACGCCGGAGTCGGCCGGCCTCGGCATCGACACCGCGGAGAGCGTCCGCTCGGCGATGGGCAGCGACTACAACCCGGTGTCCGTCATCGGCTCGCTCTTCGGCGGCTCCCGCGAGGTGGACCCGGCGATGGTCGACGACACCGACAAGCTGCGGGCCCAGTTGCAGGAGATCGCCGACGAGGCGGGCGGCGGCCGGGACGGCATGATCCGCTTCGTCGACGGCGAGGCCGTGCCCGTGAAGGGCGAGCCGCACGAGGCCGTGGACGTGGACAAGTCCATGAGCGCGGTGCAGGCGGCGTTCGACGAGCGCGCGGCCGGCGGGGCGAACAAGCCGGTGACGCTGCCGGTCACGCAGCAGGAACCGGCCGTCAGCCAGGCGGAGTTCGACACGGCGATGAACGGCTTCGCCGAGACGGCGATGTCCGGGATGGTCACGGTGCAGGCGGGCGACGCCTACATCCAGTTCAGCCCGGAGCGCTCGATCTCCGAGTTCCTGACGATGCAGGCGACGCCGGACGGCAAGCTGGCGCCGAAGTTCGACCTGGAGAAGCTGGAGACGCTGTACGGCAGCACCTTCCAGGGGCTTCTCGTCCAGCGCGGCGACGGCAGCACGACGGAGATCACGCCGAACGACGTGGCGAGCGCCATGATGGGCCCGCTGCGCGAGACCGACCCGGAGAAGCGGGTGGGGGTCATCGACATCGCGTGACCGCCGTCGGCGGACGACGTACGGGGACGGGCCCCGCGGCAGTGCCGCGGGGCCCGTCCCCGTGGGGGCGGATGGCTCAGGTGTGGGCGCGCCGCTTGCGGGCCACCACGACGGCGCCGGTGCCGAGGGCGGCGAGGCCGCCGATGCCGGAGGCGAGCGGGAGCCAGATGTCGGCGCCGGTGTGGGGCAGTTGGTCGGGCTTCTCGCCGGCGTTGTCGTAGTCGGCCGGGAGCGTGTGGCTGTCGGGCGGCTCGAAGCCGTCGCCCTCGTCGTTCGCCCCGCCGCCGGGCACGGGCTCCTCGTCCTCCGGTACGGGGTTCACCGGCGCGTCGGACGCCGGGGGCCCGGCGTCGGCGGGCGCGGGCGCTTCGGCGGCGGGAGGTTCGGCGGCGGGGGGCTCGGCGGCGGGGGGCTCGGCCGCCGGGGCGTCGGTGTCGGGGAGTTCGGCGGCGGGGAGTTCGGCCGGAGGGACCTCGGCCGGGGCCTCGGCGTCCGGAACCCCCGTCCCCGGAGCCTCGCCCCCGGGCACCTCGGCACCGGGCACCTCGCCCCCGGGCACCTCTGCCCCGGGCTGCTCGGCACCCGGCACCGCGCCCCCGGGAACCTGCGCCCCGTCGTGATCCGGCTCGGCGGGCTCCGTACCCGGGCGGGGCCGTGTGCCGCCGTCCTGCGGGGCGTCGGCCCCGCCGCCCGGAGTCCCGCCGCCGGTCCCGGGCTCCTTGCAGTCGTCGTCCGGACCCCACGCCCCGGCCCCTTCCGCCACCGCCTCAAGCTCCGCTTCCGCCGCCGCCAACCCGGCCTCGACGTCCTCCGCGGTCTCCCGGACCTCCGCCACGTCCCCGGGCTCATGTGCCTCGCTCACCGGGCCCTCGGTCGCGTGGGCCTGCGGGAGGACGCCCCCGAGGGCGGGACCCGCGCCCAGTACGGCGGCGAGCAGCGCCCCGCTCAGCACACGGAGCCGACGGCGTGACGAACGCTTCATGGTGGGTGTCCCTCTGCTCGGTGACGGGGCATCAGCTACCGACGCCCACCATGACACCGATACGCGATAAAACCGACTAACCAGACTTCCCTACCAGCGGCAGATCGCCCCGTCGGCCTACCCGCCCGTCGCGGGCCGCAGCTTCCCCGGCCCCTCCTCGTCCTCCCACTCCGCCGCGAAGTGGCACGCCGACGGGTGCGCCACCGCCCCCTCCGCGTCCCGGAACCACGGCGGCACGTCCAGCGCCGGGTCCTTCTCCGCGCAGACGGGCTGCGCCTTCCAGCACCGCGTCCGGAACCGGCACCCCGACGGCGGGTTCGCCGGCGACGGCACGTCGCCGGCGAGCAGGATCCGCCCCCGGTCCTCGCGCGCCTCCGGGTCCGGCACCGGCACCGCCGAGAGCAGCGCCTGCGTGTACGGGTGCGTGGCGTGCTCGTAGATCGCCTCGTCGGTGCCGGACTCCACGATCCGGCCCAGGTACATCACCCCGACCCGGTCCGAGATGTGCCGTACCACCGACAGGTCGTGCGCGATGAAGATGTACGACAGGTGGAACTCGTTCTGCAGCCGCTCCAGCAGGTTCACCACCTGCGCCTGCACGGACACGTCGAGCGCCGAGACCGGTTCGTCGGCGACGATGATCTCCGGGCGCAGCGCGAGCCCGCGCGCGATCCCGATGCGCTGCCGCTGCCCGCCGGAGAACTGGTGCGGGTAGCGGTTGATGTGCTCGGGGTTCAGCCCGACGACGTCGAGCAGTTCCTGAACGCGCCCCCGCCGGCTGCCCTTCGGCGCGACCTCGGGGTGGACGTCGTACGGCTCGCCGACGATGTCGCCGACGGTCATCCGCGGGTTGAGCGAGGTGTACGGGTCCTGGAAGACCATCTGGATGTTGCGCCGTACGGCCCGCAGCGCGCGCCCGGACAGCCGGGTGATGTCCTCGCCCTTGAACCGGATCAGGCCGGCGCTGGGCTGCTCCAGGTTGACCAGCATCTTGGCGATGGTCGACTTGCCGCAGCCGGACTCCCCGACGATGCCGAGGGTTTCGCCGCGGTGCAGGTCGAAGGAGACGCCGTCGACGGCCTGCACGGCCCCGATCTGCTTGCGGAAGACGATCCCCCGGGTGAGCGGAAAGTGCTTGACCAGGTCGCGCACTTCGAGGATCGCCTCCCCACCCGGCGCGTCCGGCCGGGCCTCGGCCACCTCAGGGCTGGTCATGGAGCTGGTCCTTCCAGAAGTGACAGGCGCGGTGGCCTCGCCGGCCGGGCCGTACCGGGACTCGTCGCCGATCCGTCCGATCGCCGGGCCACGGCACCGGAACGCCGGCGACCGGACACAGGAACGCGGGCGGGGTCACACTCCCCCTCACCAGCTCAGGGCCGGTCATGGAGCTGGTCCTTCCAGAAGTGACAGGCGCTCCCCCGCCCGGGCAGCGGACGGCCGTCGTCGTCCGTCACCTCGTAGAGCGGTGGGCGGTCGGTCACGCAGACGTCCTGGGCGCGCGGGCAGCGGGGGTTGAAGGGGCAGCCCGGGGGGATGGCCAGCAGGCTGGGCGGAGTGCCGCGGATGGCGCTCAGCTCCTGGCCCTTCTGGTCCAGCCGCGGAATGGAGTCCAGCAGCCCGCGGGTGTACGGGTGCGCCGGCGCCTTGTAGAGGTCGTGGACGTGCGCCGTCTCCATGATCCGCCCCGCGTACATCACCGCGATCTTGTCGGCGACGTCCGCGACCACGCCCAGGTCGTGGGTGATGAGGATGAGCCCCATCCCCGTCTCCTCGCGCAACTCCGCGAGCAGGTCCATCACTTGCGCCTGTACGGTCACGTCGAGCGCCGTCGTCGGCTCGTCCGCGATGATCAGCTCGGGCCCGAGCGCCAGCGCCATCGCGATCATGATGCGCTGCCGCATGCCGCCGGAGAACTGGTGCGGGTAGTCGTTGACGCGCTCCCGGGCGGCCGGGATCCGTACCCGCTCCATCAGCTCGATCGACCGCGCCTTCGCCTCCGCGCGGCTCGCGCCGCGGTGCACCCGGAACATCTCGCCGAGCTGAAAGCCCACACTGAGCACGGGGTTGAGCGACGACAGCGCGTCCTGGAAGATCATCGCCATCCGCTCGCCGCGCACCTTGCGCCGCGCCTCGCGGCCCAGCGTCAGCAGGTCCTCGCCCTGGAAGAGCACCTGCCCGCCGGTGACGAATCCGGGCGGCGTGTCGAGGATGCCCATCACGGCCTGCGCGGTCACGGACTTGCCCGAGCCGGACTCGCCGAGCACCGCCAGCGTCTCGCCCGCGGCGACGCTGTACGAGACGCCGTTGACGGCCTTCGCCACCCCCTCCCGGGTGCGGAACTCCACCTGCAGGTCGCGGACGTCGAGCAGCGCGGTCACGGGCACCTCACCTGAGCTTCGGGTCGAGCGCGTCGCGCACCGCGTCGCCGAGCATGATGAACGCCAGCACGGTCAGGCTCAGCGCCCCGGCCGGCCACAGCAGGGCGTGCGGCGCGTTGCGGATCTGGGTGGAGGCGGTGGAGATCTCGCTGCCCCAGGAGATCGTCGGCGGCTTGAGGCCGACGCCGAGGAACGACAGGGTCGCCTCCAGCGCCACGTACGTGCCCAGCGCGATGGTGGCGACGACGATGATCGGCGCGATGGCGTTGGGCAGTACGTGCCGCAGCATGATGCGCCGGGTGGAGGCGCCGAGGGTGCGGGCGGCCTGGACGTAGTCGTTCTGCTTGGCCGTGATCACCGAGCCGCGCGCGATCCGCGCCACCTGCGGCCAGCCCAGCAGCACGATCAGCCCGATCACGGGCCACACGGACCCGCTCTTGATGACGGAGAGGAAGACCAGGCCGCCCAGCAGGATCGGGATGCCGAAGAACACCTCGGTGATCCGGGAGAGGACCGCGTCGCCCCAGCCGCCGAAGTAGCCGGCGAGACCGCCGAGTACGGTGCCGAGGGCGGCGGCCCCGAGGGTGGCCAGGGTGCAGACGGTCAGCGAGGCGCGGGCGCCGTAGACGGTGCGGTTGTAGACGTCGCAGCCCTGGCTGTCGAAGCCGAAGGGGTGGCCGGACTCGGCGCCGAGGTTGCGCTTGGCGATGTCGCAGTTGTACGGGCTGCCGGTGGCGATCACGCTGGGCCACAGGGAGACGAAGATCAGGAAGAGGATCAGCAGCCCGGAGGCGACGAAGACGGGGTTGCGGCGCAGGTCCTGCCAGGCGTCGGACCACAGGCTGCGGGCCGGCTGGTCCGTCCCCGGGATGCCGCCGGCCTCGGCCTGGAGGACGTCGCTGCCGGGCAGCGACTCCGCCTCCTGGGTCCCGATGTCCGCCCGCTGCTTCTCCTCGTAGCGCTCAGGCATAGCGGATCCGGGGGTCGAGGACCGCGTAGAGCATGTCCACCACCAGGTTCGCCAGCAGATAGACGATGACGAGGACGGTCACGAAGCCGACGACCGTGGGCGCGTTCTGCCGCAGGACGCCCTGCCAGAGCTGGAAGCCGACGCCCTGGATGTTGAAGATCCGCTCGGTGACGATCGCGCCGCCCATGAGGTTGCCGATGTCGATGCCGAGGAAGGTCACCACCGGGATCAGGGAGTTGCGCAGCAGGTGGCGCACCGTGATGCGGCGGCGGGGCAGGCCCTTGGCGACGGCGGTGCGGACGTAGTCGGCGCGGGCGTTCTCGGCCACGGAGGTACGGGTCAGCCGGGTGGTGTACGCGAGCGAGACCAGCGCCAGCACCACCGCCGGCAGGACCAGTTCGTTCCACGGCGCCTCGGAGGAGACCGCGGGCTTGACCCAGCCCCACTTGACGCCGAGCAGGTACTGCAGCACGTAGCCGGTGACGAACGTCGGGATGGAGATGACGACCAGCGTGGCGAAGAGCACCCCGCTGTCCACCGCCCGGCCGCGCCGCAGCCCGGAGATGACGCCGAGGGTGACGCCGATGATCATCTCGAAGAGCACGGCGAGCAGGGCGAGCCGGACGGTGATCGGCCAGGCGCGGCGCATCAGGTCCAGCACCGGCTGGCCGTTGAATGCCTGGCCGAAGTCGCCGGAGAAGATGTTGCCCATGTAGAGCAGGTATTGCTGCCACAGCGGCTTGTCGAGGTGGAGGTCCTTGCGGATCTGCGCCGCGGTGGCGGGGTCGGGCGCCCGGTCGCCGAACATGGCGGCGACCGGGTCGCCGAGCGCGTAGACCATGAAGAAGATGAGGAACGTGGTGCCGATGAACACGGGGATCATCTGCAGCAGCCGCCGGATCACGTAACGGCCCATCGGCGCCCCTCCTCTCCTCGCGTGTCCCCCGCTTCCGTCCCTGCCGCGGCGGACCGCGGCGCGTGCGCTACTGGACCTTGACGTCCGGGTAGGAGGGGACGCTGAAGGGGTCGAGGAAGACGTCGCTGACGCGGTCGGAGTGGCCGGCGATCCCGTTCTGGTACCACAGCGGGATCGACGGCACGTCCTTGGCGAGCAGCCGCTCCGCCTCCTGGTACTTCTTGACCGCCGCGGCGGTGTCGTCGGCGGCGTTGGCCTGGTTGATGAGGTCGTCGAACTTCTTGTTGCTGTACTCGCCGTCGTTGGAGGACGCGCCGGTGACGTACGTCGGCGCCAGGAAGTTCTCGATCAGCGGGTAGTCCATCTGCCAGCCGGCCCGGAACGGGCCCTTGAAGCTGCGGTCCACGACCTGGGTGCGGAAGTCCGCGAAGGTGCCGATGGGGTTGACGATGCAGGCGTTCTCCTTGCCGAGCGCCTTGTTGATGCTGTTGCAGACCGCGTCCATCCACTCCCGGTGGGAGCCGGTGTCGACGTTGGACGAGATCGTCACCTTCCCGCCGGGCAGGCCGCCGGCGTCGTCGATCAGCTTCTTGGCCCTCTTGGGGTCGAACGTGCACAGGTCGCCGCAGATCGTGTCGTCGAAGCCGCCCTTCTCGCCGATGACCGGGGAGGTCCAGTCCTTGGCGGGGATGCGGGTGTTGTCGTAGATCTGCTTGGTGATCTGTTCGCGGTCGATCGCCATGGAGATCCCGCGGCGCAGGTCCGCGTTGTCGGCGCCGCCCCAGGAGTCGTCGTAGAGCGGGAAGGCCAGGGTCTGGATGATGCCGGCCTCCTGGTTGATGAAGCGGTCGCCGAGGTCGCTCTTGGCGTTGGCGAGCTGGCCGGCGGGCAGCTCGTCGGAGATGTCGAGGTTGCCGGCCTGCAGGTCGGTGAAGGCCGTGTTCTGGTCGGTGTAGACCTTCAGCTCGACGCCGTCGTTCCGGGCCTTGTCGTCGCCCTTGTACTTCTCGTCCTTGACGAGCTTCATCGACGTGCCCTTGGTGTACGAGTCGATCTTGTACGGGCCGTTGCCGATGGGCTTGTCGAGATACGCGGCGTGGTCGTCGAAGAACGCCTTCGGCAGCGGCGCGAAGGCCGGGTAGCCGAGGGTGTCGGGCCAGATGGCGAACTTCTGCGACAGCTTGACGGTGAACGTCCGGTCGTTGACGACCTTCAGGCCGGAGAGCTTCTGCGCGCTCGGCTCGGAGCCCTCGGCGGTCGGGTGGACCTTGTCGTAGCCGTCGATGTACCGGAAGAAGGTGGCGTTGACCTGCCGGTTCTTGATGTTGGCCGCGTAGTTCCAGGCGTCCACGAAGGACGCGGCGGTGACCGGCTCGCCGTTGCTGAACCGGAAGCCCTTCTTGACCTTGACGGTCCAGTTCTTCTGGTCGTCGCTCTTGATGGACTGCGCGAGCATGTTCTTCGGCTCGGCGGTCTTCGGGTCGTAGACGACGAGCCCGCGGGTGATCAGCTTGAGGACCTTGCCGCCCTGGACCTCGTTGGTGTTCGCCGGCTCCAGCGGGTTCTGCGGGTCGCCCCACTGCGCGGTGAAGGTACCTCCGCCGCCTGACGAACCGCCGTCACCGCTGTCACTGCCGCAGCCGGCCGCGGCGAGTGCGGCGCAGACGACGCAGGCGGTCCACGAGGCGCGGGTGGCTCGGCGCATAGGGGTGCCTCCCAAGGGTCCCTAGTATCACTTAAGTGACATAAGACCCCATAAGGGGCGTCCGCGCTTGCGGTGGCACGCCATCGGGGGAGCACAACCCCCCGGATGGAGCGCGCGCCGCGCGCCGGTCCGGAGGGCGGCCGGGTGCCGGGTGTACGCGCTGGGCGTACGTCCGGTGCGTAGGTCCTGCGCTTACGTCCCGTGCCTGCGCCCTGCCCGTACCTTCTCCGCCTGCGGGGCGTTACGCGTGCTTGGCCCGCGAGGCCGCCCGCGCGCGCTCGCGCCCGTCGAGCACCACCTTGCGGATCCGCACCGTGTCCGGCGTGACCTCCACGCACTCGCCGTCGCGGCAGAACTCCAGCGACTGCTCCAGCGACAGCTTCCGCGGCGGGACGATCGACTCGGCGATGTCGGCCGTGGACGACCGTACGTTGCTGAGCTTCTTCTCCTTGGTGATGTTGACGTCCATGTCGTCGGAGCGGGAGTTCTCCCCGACGATCATGCCCTCGTACACCTCGGTGCCCGGCTCGACGAAGAGCGTCCCGCGCTCCTGGAGGTTCGTCATCGCGAACGCCGTCACCGCGCCCGTCCGGTCCGCGACCAGCGAGCCGCTGCTGCGCGTCCGCAGCTCGCCGAACCACGGCTCGTGCCCCTCGAAGATCGAGTGCGCGATGCCCGTGCCGCGGGTCTGCGTCAGGAACTCCGTACGGAAGCCGATGAGCCCGCGCGAGGGCACGACGAACTCCATGCGGACCCAGCCGGACCCGTGGTTCGTCATCGTCTCCATCCGGCCCTTGCGGGCGGCGAGGAGCTGCGTGATCGCGCCGAGGTGCTCCTCGGGCGCGTCGATCGTCATGCGCTCGACGGGCTCGTGGAGCTTGCCGTCGATCTCCTTGGTGACCACCTCGGGCTTGCCGACGGTCAGCTCGAAGCCCTCCCGGCGCATCGTCTCCACCAGGATCGCCAGCGCCAGCTCACCGCGGCCCTGCACCTCCCAGGCGTCGGGGCGCTCGGTGGTCAGCACGCGCAGCGACACGTTGCCGACGAGCTCGCGGTCGAGGCGGTCCTTGACCAGCCGGGCGGTGACCTTGTGGCCCTTGCTCTTCCCGCCGCCGATCCCTTTGCCGACCAGCGGCGAGTTGTTCGTGCCGATCGTCATGGAGATCGCCGGCTCGTCGACGGTGATCAGCGGCAGCGCGACCGGGTTCTCCGGGTCGGCGAGGGTCTCGCCGATCATGATGTCGGTGATGCCGGCGACCGCGCAGATGTCCCCGGGCCCGGCGACCTGCGCGGGGCGGCGGGTGAGCGCGTCGGTCATCATCAGCTCGGTGATCCGCACGTTCTGCACGGTGCCGTCGCGCTTGATCCACGCGACGGTCTGCCCCTTCTTCAGCTCGCCCTGCTCCACGCGCAGCAGCGCGATGCGGCCGAGGAAGTTGTCGGCGTCGAGGTTGGTCACGTGTGCCTGGAGCGGCGCGCCCTCCTCGTACGACGGGGCGGGGACGTAGTCCAGCACGGTGGAGAAGAACGGCTCCAGGCTGTCGCTGTCCGCCGGCACCGTGCCGTCCTCGGGCTGGGTCAGCGAGGCGACGCCGTCGCGGGCGCAGGCGTAGACGATCGGGAACTCGATCTGCTCCTCGTCGGCGTCGAGGTCGAGGAAGAGGTCGTAGGTGTCGTCCACGACCTCGGAGATCCGCGAGTCGGGCCGGTCGGTCTTGTTGATGCACAGGATCACCGGCAGCCGCGCCTGCAGCGCCTTGCGCAGCACGAACCGGGTCTGCGGCAGCGGCCCCTCCGAGGCGTCGACCAGCAGCACGACCGCGTCGACCATGGACAGCCCGCGCTCGACCTCGCCGCCGAAGTCGGCGTGGCCGGGGGTGTCGATGATGTTGATCACCACCGGGTCGCCGCTCTTGGGGTGGTACTTCACCGCGGTGTTCTTGGCGAGAATGGTGATGCCCTTCTCGCGCTCCAGATCCCCGGTGTCCATGACCCGGTCGTCGACGGACTGGAGCTGGTGCTCGGCGAAGGCGCCGGCCTGCTTGAGCATGGCGTCGACCAGGGTGGTCTTGCCGTGGTCGACGTGGGCGACGATGGCGACGTTGCGAATGTCCTGGCGCGTCGGCATGACTGGGCGGTGCTCCCGAACTAGAGGGGGTCAGCCGGGCGATTCGACCTCGGCCGTCCTATCGTACGGGCCCCCTCCCCCACGCCCACGCGTGCCGGTACGGTAGAGCGCCCCATCCGGCCCCCCGCCCCACACGGGCGGCCCCCGCCCCGACCTGGCCCAGGTCCCCGTCCGGACCCCGGCCCACACCCGGGCGAGCGGCGCGTCGCATCGCTCCCGGCCCGGCCCGTGGGGCGCAGCTCCAGCGGTGCCGGGATTCCCGGGCCTCCGCCGGGGAGGGCCACGCGGACGGGTCGATCAGCCCCGCGTACGGCCCGCCGGTGTACGCCCCGCCCCCGGATCCCCGGCGTCGGGTCGCCGCGGCGGCGGAGGGCGTTTGTCAGTTGCGGTAGCCGATGTCCTGGTAGCGGGGGGTGGCGAAGCCGAAGGCGCCGGCGTTGGCGAGGTTGCGGGTGGTGGCGACCAGTTGGGGGCGCTGGTAGAGGGGGATCGAGCCGGCGGCCGCCCAGATGCGGGCGTCGGCGCGGGTGAGGAGTTCCTGGGCCACCTCGTCGTCCAGTTCGGAGACCGCCTGGTCGAAGAGCTGGTCGATCTCGTCGGTGCCGACCCGGGTGTAGTTCTGCTCGACGACCAGGGAGCCGTCGGGGGACGGCACGGGCTTGGCGTAGATCGGGCGGGCGTCGGTCGCCGGGTAGGCGGTGCCCGGCCAGGAGTAGAGCGCGATGTCGTACTCGCCGGCCGCGATGTAGTCCTTGAAGTAGCCCTGCTCCCCGGCCTCCACCACCTCGGTCCGTACGCCGATGTTGTCCATCATCTTCACCACCCGCGAGGCCACCGACCGCAGCTGCTCCGTCCCCGGCCCCTGCGGCACCACGAAGCGGAGCGTCAGCGGCTTGCCGTTCTTGACGAACGGCCGCTGCCGCGGCGGCTGCGCCACGCTCGTCTCCCGCTCCGCCAGCGCCCTGCGCGCCAGCCGGGCCGCCTTCACGGCCTCCTTGTACGCCTTCGAGGACGTGCCGTGCTTCGCCGCCGCCGCCCACAGTTCCGCCTGCCGGCCGAGCGCGACGTTCTGCGCCTGCGCCGGCTGCGTCACCGACAGCGGCACGTCGTACGTCGGCAGCACCGCCCCCGGCTTGTCGTCGCCGGAGTTCGCGCCCTCCGCCCGGTCGCGGTCGGCCCGGCCGTCCCCGCCGTCCCTGTCGCGGGGGCCCTTCGCCTCCGCCTCCTCCGACCGCGGGCCGCCCTTCCAGCCCGCCTCCGCCAGCAGCTTCTGCGCCGCGATCACGTCCTGCGGGCCGAGCGCGGCGCTCTGGTCGCTGTAGCCGGGCTGGCCCGGCATCAGCAGGTGGCTGCCGAGCGGCTTCGCCGGCAGACCGTGCGGGCCGAGGACGCTGCGCGCGAGGGTGCCGCGGTCCACGGCGCGGGCGACGGCGCGGCGTACCCGCTCGTCGGCCAGCGGGCCCGAGCTGCCGTTGAGCGCGAGCTGCGTGTACGCGGGCTCCAGCGCCCGGTGCACCGTGTACGGGCGCGGGCCGGCCTTCGGCAGGCTCACCAGGTCCGCGGGCTTGCCGTCCTGCGACGGGTCGTGCCTTTCGACCTCCACCGTGGCCGCCGCGGCCCTCTCGGCGCGGGCGGCCTCCAGGGCCTCGTCCCGTTCCACCTCGGCGATGTCCAGCCGGCCGGCGTCCAGCGCCTTCTCTCGCCCGGTGCCGCGCGGCAGTTCCTCGAAGACCAGCCGGTCGAGCAGCGCCCGGTCGCCCCACCAGCGGGGGTTGCGCACGAGCGTCACGGACGTCGGCTCGCTCGCGTCGCTCCGGTCCCGCTTCCCCTTCTTCTTGCCGTCCTTCTTCTTGCCGCCCTTCCGGCCGTCCTTCTCGTGCTTGTCCGCCTTCTTGCCGTCCTTGTACCGCTTGCTCTTCCTGTCCTTCTTCCCGCCACCGCCGCGGTCGTCGCCCTTGATCATGAACGGGCCCGCGATCTCCGGCAGTTCCGTCCTCGACCCGTCGTTGAACGCCTCCGGCGTCTTCGTCACGCTCATCGGGTACAGCGGCGAGAACAGCGCCTGCCAGTCCGCGTACGGCTCCTCGAAGACGACCTGTACCTCACCCGGCTCTTCGCCCGCCTCGACCGACTCGATCCGGTCGTAACCGGCGTTGCGCGCCGTCCAGTACGCGCTGTCCTCGCCGTTCAGTGCCAGCCACTGCGCCTCGAAGTCCTCCGCCCCGATCGGCCGCCCGTCGCTCCACACCGCCCTGGGGTTCAGCCGGTAGACCACGCGCTGCTTCGGGCTGCGGTCCTCGACGTCCGCGCTCTCCAGGTAGTCCGGGTCGGCGGTCGGCCTGCCCTGCGCGTCGAGGGTGAACAGCCGCGGCAGCACCGCGCCCGCCACGCGGTCGGTCGCCTCGCCCGCGTCGGCCTGGAAGACGTTGAACGTCTCCGGCGCCCGGTCCACGGCCCAGCGGACCGTGCCGCCGGGCCGGAGCTGCTCGCGGGAGACGGCGGTCACGTCGTGCGCGGAGCCGGCCGCGCTGCCGGGGGAGGTGTCGCAGCCCGCCAGGGGCAGCGTGACGCCCGCCGCGATCAGCACGGCGGTGTAGCGCCTGCGGCTGTGAAGGGACATGCGCGATACCTCCGTGATGCACACTTTTGGCGTCATTTGCCGCTCATCACACTTCTCGTGTCCCGCCACCTAAAACGAGCCCGCCCCGCGCCCCGCGGCGACACGGCGGACGCGCCGTGCAACGCCACCCGTCCGGCCCAGCCGTAGGGACATCGGCCCGTGTGTTTTCCGCAGGGATCGGCAGGATCCAGCCCCGTCCGTCACCCCCGCAGGGGGAAATCTGCAGATCCCTTCCCAAGCGAGCGCGAGACGCGCGACACTTCCCCCCACAGCGCCCTGAGCGCGTCTTCGCCGTGCGCGAAGACGCGTGCGGGGCACCGTCAGCACCGCCCGACCGAAGACGTGAGGGCATCTCATGACCCTGAACGAAGAACTGACCGCAGCGCAGCGCTGCGTCGACGATCTCGTACGCACCGTGAGCCGCCTGGAGCAGCGCATGGGCACCGGCGCGCTGGAGCTGCGCCGCGTACGGACCGACGCCGATCACCTGCGGGAGTCCCTCGCCCTGCTGCGCGAGGTCTCCGCCCAGGGCCCGGAGAAGGAGGGACCGACCCTGGTCCCCATTCCCGACCAGCCGTACGACCACACCCTGTGGCGGGACGCCGACGACGAGGGACTCGGCGCCGGCGGCCGGCACGCCCCCTAGCGGGGCAGCCGGACCACCCCCGCCCCGCGTCCGCGCCGGGGTCCCGTCAGACCCCGGTCCGCGACGCATCCCCGTCCATCCCCGACCCCACTCATCCCCTCCTGCCGGAGACAACCTTGGCCACCGGAACAACCGAACGCCCACCGACCCCCGATCAGCCGGGCGGTGTCCGCGCGCCGGGCCGTGCCGCGATCGCGGCGCGCCATCTGCGCACCGACCGCTGGTGGGTGCAGCCCACCGTCACCGTCGCCGGGCTCATGGCGTTCATCGTCTACTCGACGTGGCGCGCCCTCAGCAACGCCGACTACTACGCGGCGCCCTACGTCTCACCGTTCTACTCGCCCTGTCTGGGCTCCGACTGCGTGGACATGAAGGGCGGCCCCAACTTCGCGCTCTTCGGCGACTGGTGGTTCATGTCCCCGGCGGCGATCATCCTGATCTTCCCGCTGGGCTTCCGGTTCACCTGCTATTACTACCGCAAGTCGTACTACCGCAGCTTCTGGGGCTCGCCCCCGGCCTGCGCGGTCGCCGAGCCGCACAAGACGTACACCGGCGAGACCCGCTTCCCGCTGATCGTGCAGAACCTGCACCGCTACTTCTTCTACGCCGCGATCGCGGTCGCCGCGATCCTCACGTGGGATGCGATCCTCGGCTTCCGCAACAGCGAGTACGAGTGGGGCCACATGGGTCTGGGCACCATCGTGCTCTGGATCAACGTCGTGCTCATCTGGCTCTACACCCTCTCCTGCCACTCGTGCCGGCACATCGTCGGCGGCCGGCTCAGGCACTTCTCCAAGCACCCGCTGCGCTACCGCGCCTGGGGCCTGGTGGGCAAGCTCAACGAGCGCCATGCGCTGCTTGCCTGGGCGTCCCTCATCAGCGTGGGGCTCGCCGACCTGTACGTATACCTGGTGGCCTCGGGCGCATTCGACGACCCGGTGCTGTTCTGAGGCGCAGCGAGCCGAACGATGGGAAAGGCGAAGCACAGAAAATGACGCAAGTCGAACGGCAGCAGTGGGACGTCGTCGTGGTCGGTGCCGGGGGCGCCGGGCTGCGGGCGGCGATCGAGGCCCGCGAGCAGGGCCTGCGCACGGCCGTGATCTGCAAGTCGCTCTTCGGCAAGGCCCACACCGTGATGGCCGAGGGCGGCATCGCCGCCAGCATGGGCAACGTCAACGCGGGCGACAACTGGCAGGTGCACTTCCGCGACACGATGCGCGGCGGCAAGTTCCTCAACAGCTGGCGGATGGCGGAGCTGCACGCCAAGGAGGCGCCGGACCGCGTCTGGGAGCTGGAGACCTGGGGTGCGCTCTTCGACCGCACCAAGGACGGCAAGATCTCCCAGCGCAACTTCGGCGGCCACGAGTACCCGCGCCTCGCCCACGTCGGCGACCGCACGGGGCTCGAACTGATCCGTACGCTGCAGCAGAAGGTCGTCTCCCTCCAGCAGGAGGACTTCAAGGCCGGCGGGGACTACGAGTCCCGGATCAAGGTCTTCCAGGAGTACACGGTCACGCGCATCCTCAAGGCGCCCGACGGCCGGGTCTCCGGCGTGTTCTGCTACGAGCGCGAGTCGGGCCGGTTCTTCGTGATCGAGGCACCGTCGGTGGTGCTGGCGACCGGCGGCATCGGCAAGTCGTTCAAGGTGACGTCCAACTCCTGGGAGTACACCGGCGACGGGCACGCGCTCGCGCTGCTCGCCGGGGCGTCGCTGATCAACATGGAGTTCGTCCAGTTCCATCCCACCGGGATGGTCTGGCCGCCCTCGGTCAAGGGCATCCTCGTCACCGAGTCGGTCCGCGGCGACGGCGGTGTCCTGCGCAACAGCGAGGGCAAGCGCTTCATGTTCGACTACATCCCGGACGTCTTCAAGGAGAAGTACGCCCAGAGCGAGGACGAGGGCGACCGCTGGTACGAGGACCCGGACAACAACCGGCGCCCGCCCGAGCTGCTGCCCCGGGACGAGGTGGCCCGCGCCATCAACTCCGAGGTCAAGGCGGGCCGCGGCTCCCCGCACGGCGGGGTGTTCCTGGACGTGTCGACCCGGCTGCCCGCCGAGGAGATCAAGCGCCGGCTGCCGTCGATGCACCACCAGTTCAAGGAGCTGGCGGACGTCGACATCACCGCCGAGCCGATGGAGGTCGGCCCCACCTGCCACTACGTGATGGGCGGCGTGGACGTCGACCCCGACACGGCGGCGGCGCTGGGCGTGCCGGGCCTCTTCGCGGCCGGCGAGGTCGCCGGCGGCATGCACGGCTCCAACCGCCTCGGCGGCAACTCGCTCTCGGACCTGCTGGTGTTCGGGCGCCGCGCGGGGCTGTACGCGGCCGAGTACGCCCGCGACGCGGCGAGCTCCGACGCCGGGCCGGCCGAGGTCGACGAGGAGCAGATCGCCGCGGCGTCCGCGGAGGCACTGCGCCCGTTCAGCGCGGAGGCCGGCGCCGGCGGGGCCGCGGGTTCCGCGGGCGAGGGCGGGGACGGCGGCGCCAAGCCGCCGGAGAACCCGTACACCCTCCACCAGGAGCTGCAGCAGTCCATGAACGACCTGGTCGGCATCATCCGCCGGGAGGCGGAGATGAGCGAGGCCCTGGCGCGCCTCGGCGACCTTCGGGTACGGGCCCGGGGCGCCGGCGTCGAGGGCCACCGGCAGTTCAACCCCGGCTGGCACCTCGCGCTGGACATGCGGAACATGCTGCTGGTCAGCGAGTGCGTCGCGCGCGCGGCCCGGGAGCGTACCGAGTCCCGCGGCGGCCACACCCGCGACGACCACCCGGCGATGGACCGCGACTGGCGCAAGCAGAACCTGGTCTGCCGGCTCGCCGACCCGGCAGGCGGCGCGCTGCCCGCGGCGGACGTGCCGGACCCGGAGCGGGGCCAGATCCGGCTGGAGAAGCGCGAGATGCCGCCGATCCGGCCCGACCTGCTCGACCTCTTCGAGAAGGAAGAGCTGGTGAAGTACCTGACGGACGAGGAGCTGACCGAGTGACCACGGCACCCACCACGGGCTACATCGCCCGCTTCAAGGTCTGGCGCGGCGACACCGAGGGCGGTGGCCTGGAGGACTTCGAGGTCGAGGTGAACGAGGGCGAGGTCGTCCTCGACATCATCCACCGGCTGCAGGCCACACAGGCACCGGACCTGGCGGTGCGCTGGAACTGCAAGGCCGGGAAGTGCGGCTCGTGCAGCGCGGAGATCAACGGCCGCCCGCGGCTGCTGTGCATGACCCGGATGTCGGTGTTCGACCGCGAGGAGACCATCACGGTCACCCCGCTGCGCGCCTTCCCCGTGGTCCGCGACCTGGTCACGGACGTGGGCTTCAACTACGAGAAGGCCCGCGAGATCCCCGCGTTCGTCCCGCCGGAGAAGCTGGCGCCGGGTGAGTACCGGATGCAGCAGGAGGACGTGGACCGCTCGCAGGAGTTCCGCAAGTGCATCGAGTGCTTCCTGTGCCAGGACACCTGCCACGTGGTCCGCGACCACGAGGAGAACAAGGCGGCCTTCGCCGGCCCGCGTTTCCTCATGCGCGTCGCCGAGCTGGACATGCACCCGCTGGACGCGGCGAAGGACGAGGGTCTGGACCGCAGGACCACCGCCCAGGACGAGCACGGCCTGGGGTACTGCAACATCACCAAGTGCTGCACGGACGTCTGTCCCGAGCACATCAAGATCACCGACAATGCGCTGATCCCGCTCAAGGAGCGGGCGGCGGACCGTAAGTACGACCCGCTGGTGTGGCTGGGGAGCAAGATCTTCCGCCGCAAAGACTGAGCGTCCCGTCCGGCCGTCGGCCGGATACCACCGGTCGGACCAATGACACGGGCGGCAAGGTACTTGTTGCCCGTGTCATGGTTCGGAATGCTCGACTGTCATGAGCAGATCCTCCAGACGCCCGAAATCAGCGGCGCGTACGTGGACTTGGCCGGCCGCCGCCGGCATGGCGGCCCTACTCGCCCTCGGCCTCGGCGGCGGCGCCCCGGCCGGGGCGGACCCCGACGACGACGGGCTCAAGCAGGCGCTGGACAACGTCCTCGCCGACGAGCGCCTGGAAGGCGCGCTGGCCTCGGTCGTCGTGGCCGACGCGGCGAGCGGCGAGACGCTGTACGAGCAGTCCGCCGCCACCCGGCTCACGCCCGCCTCCAACACCAAGCTGCCCACGTCGGCCGCGGCGATGGAACTGCTGGGCCCCGACTACACCTGGTCCACCGACGCCCTCACGGCGGGCGGCGATCTGTACCTGCGCGGCAGCGGCGACCCGACGATGCTGGCCGCCGACTACGACGCGCTGGCCGCGAAGGTCGCGGCGGCGGGGGTGGACGAGGTCGGCCGGCTCGTCGCGGACGACACCCGCTTCGACTCCGTGCGGGTCGGCAACGGCTGGTCCGCCGACTACGAGTCGGACTACTACGCGATGCAGATCTCCGCGCTGACGGTGGCCCCCGACACGGACTACGACTCCGGCACGGTGGTGGTGGAGGCGTACCCCGGCAAGCGGGCGGGCGACCGGCCGACGGTGAAGGTGACGCCGGCCAACGACTACGTGAAGATCGACAACCGGGGCCTGACGGTCGCGGAGGGCGAGCGCGACACGCTGGGCATCTCGCGGGAGCACGGCACGAACACCATCGTCGTCAGCGGGAACATCCCGGTGAAGGCGAACGCCACCAAGGAGTGGATCTCGGTGTGGGAGCCGACGGGCTACGCGGCGGCGGTCTTCCGGGACGCGCTGAAGCGGCACGGGGTGGAGGTCAAGGGCAGGACGCAGCTCGGCCGGGCGACGCCGGAGGGGGCGCGTACGGTCGCCAGCCACGGCTCGATGCCGCTGAAGGACCTGATGGTCCCCTTCATGAAGCTCTCCAACAACGGCCACGCGGAGATCCTGACGAAGACGATCGGCGTGGAGACGGCGGACGCCGGCACGTGGAGCGCGGGCCTGCGGGGCGTCTCGTCGTATCTGTCGTCGGTGGGCGTCGACACGTCCACGCTCCGCCAGGTCGACGGCTCGGGGCTGTCGCGGGGCAACACGATCCCGAGCCGGGAGTTCGTCAAGCTGCTGACCGCGGTCCAGGACGAACCGTGGTTCGACGCCTGGTACGAGTCGCTGCCGGTGGCCTGCGACGCCGACCGCTTCGTGGGCGGCACGCTGCGCACGCGCATGTGCGACACCCCGGCGGAGGGCAACGCCCGCGCGAAGACGGGCTCGCTGACCGGGGCGTCGGCGCTGTCGGGGTACGTGACGGATGCGGACGGCAGGGAGCTGGTGTTCAGCGTGGTGCTGAACAACTACCTGGCGGGCTCGGTGAAGGACATCGAGGACGCGGTGGTCACGACGCTGGCGGGCCACGGCGAAGGTGGCCAGGCGGCGGAGCCGCGGTCGCAGACGAACCGGAACGCCGAACGCCGTGCGGACGTGGAGTGCGCGTGGCAGAAGCCGAAGGGCTGCTGAGACCGGCCTGACCGCGGGGCCCTGCGGGGCCCCGCGGTCCACCCGGCGGCGGCGTTCAGGCCGTTCCGTACACCCAGGCGTGGCTGCACTGGATGCCTGTCGCACACACGCGGAACTCGACGGACAGCAGTGCGCCCCCGCGCCTCAGTCGACCGCGGACCCCGCGCCGCCACAGGTCGAAGAACTGCGGTCCCTCCCGGGACTGCAGACGGCAGGCGCTGCAGGTGATTTCCCCGAGCGGGTCCGGCCGATCGGCGATCCGGATGCGCTCCAGGTCCTGGCTCGTGAAGTGGATTCGCAGCTTTTCCCCCGTATGCCCCGCAGGCAGTTCTTGACAGTTAACCTGCTCCACCCGGGCACAGGGAACTCGGGATTGCAGCACGCCGACGAAGGGCCCGGATGGGGAGACGCCGGGGAGAGACACTCGCGTCGAGTCCGGGTGCGATTCGCCTTAAAGGCACATAACCTCCCGTACAGGGCGCGCCGGGACGGCGGCGCGTGGTGGTGCGGAGGCGTACGCATGTGGACTCGGCGGCTCGGTGCCCGGCTCTTCGCTGCCGGGGTCCTCGCGCTGCTGCCCGTCGCCGTCCCGACCCCCGCCCTGCCCGTCGCGTCCGCCGTGCCCGCCCCCTCCGCCCCCCTCACCGACCCCCTCCCCCTCGACCGGGACGGGCGGATCACCGATCGCGTCGACGCCCTCCGCGACCGGCGGGCCGACGTCGTCCGGGCGCTCGAACGGCTCGACCGGGAGCACCGGGTTCGGCTCTTCGTCGCCTACGTACGTGACTTCTCCGACTTCTCCCCCCGGGACTGGGCCGACGCCACCGCCGGCAAGAACGGGCTCGGGCAGCGCGACGTCCTCCTCGCCGTCGCCACCGGCGACCGCCGGTTCGCCGTCTCCGCCCGCGCCGGCTCCGGGATCTCCCGGGGCGACGTCGACGCCGTCGGCTCCCGCGCCATCGAGCCCGCCCTGCGCCAGAACGACTGGGCGGGCGCCGCCGTCGGCGCGGCGGACGGGTACGCGGCCGTGCTCGACGACCGGCAGGTGCCCCCCGCCGACGTCACCCCCGGGCCCACCGACCCCGGCGGCAGACCACGCGGCGAGTCCGCCGCGGGTGACGTCAGCCCCACCGACTTCGTGGTGCCCGTCGGCGCCGCGCTCGCCGTCGCGCTGGCCGCCGCCCTGTTCTTCTCCCGGCGGCGGAGGGCCAAGCGCCGAGGGCCGCCCCACTGGCCCCACGACGGCACCAGCACCCCCGACCTCGACGCCGGCGCCAAGGGACTCCTCGTCGAGACCGACGACGCGCTGTACACCAGCCGGGAGGAACTCGGCATCGCCACCGCCCGGTTCGGCGAGGAGGCCACCCGGCCCTTCGCCGAGGCCGTCGGGTACGCCCAGGCCGAGCTGACCGCCGCCTTCCGCCTCCGGCAGGCACTCGACGACGCGTACCCCGAGAACGACGACGCCCGCCGCGACATGCTGGAGGAGATCGTCGCCCGCTGCACCGACGCCAACGCCCGGCTGGACGCCGAGGCCGACGCCTTCGACCGGCTGCGCGCGATGGCGGCCCGGGCCCCGCAGGTCCTCGCCACCGCCGAAGACGCCGCGCGGCGGCTCCCGGACCGTATCGGCGCCGCCGAGGGCACGCTCACCGTGCTGGCCGACGGCTTCGCCCCCGCCTCCTTCGCCGCCGTCGCCGGCAACCCCGCCGCCGCCCGCGACCGCCTGCAGTTCGCCGGGGAGAACCTCACCCATGCCCGCACCGCCCTCGGCACCGACGACCCGGCCACCGCCGCCGTCCACGTACGGGCCGCGGAGAGCGCCCTCGACCAGGCCGGCACCCTGGTCGCGGCCGTCGGACGCCGCGAGCACGAGCTGCGCGAGGCCGCCGCGCTGCTCACCGACGCGCTGCGCGACATCCGCGAGGACCTCGCCGACGCGCAGGGCGTGGCACGGGAGACCGCCGCGGACGAGTCGGGCGCCGAGCTGCGGGGCCGGGTCGCGCGGGCGCAGAAGGTGCTGGCGGAGGTGGGACAGGAGGCGGCGGGGGGCAGGTACGACCCGCCGGCCGCGCTGCGCCGCGTGACGGAGGCGGACGCGGCGCTGGAGGCGTCGCTCGCCGGCGCCCGGGAGCGGGACGGGGCCGAGCGGCGGGCACGCCGGCTGCTGGACCGGGCGCTGCTCGGCGCGCGCGGTTCGGTGGCCGCCGCCCGGGACTTCGTCACCACCCGCCGCGGCGGCATCGGCCCCGCGGCCCGTACCCGCCTGGGCGAGGGCGAGCGCCACCTCCGGCAGGCCGTGGAGCACGCGGAGACCGACGCGGCCGGCGCCCTGCGGCACGCACAGCGCGCCGACGAACTCGGCCGCGAGGCGCTCCGGCTGGCGGAGCAGGACGTCGGGGGCTTCGACGGCTCGTACGGCGGCGGCCCCTTCGGCGGCCGGTACGGCAGCGGCTACGGCGGCGGCGGACCGGGCGGCATGGGCACGGGGATGCTCGCCGGGATCATCCTCGGCGGCATGCTCGGCGGCGAGGGCTTCGAGGGACGCCGGGGCGGCGGTTTCGGGGGCGGCCTGGGCCGCGGCCCCGGCAGCTTCGGCGGCGGGGGCACGCGGGGGCGGATGGGTGGTGGAGGCCGCTTCTAGAGCTTCCCGGAGTACGAGGTACGCGACGGCGCACGCCCGCGCGTACCCCCGCCAGAACGCCACCGCACCGCCCCCTGACCCAAGGAGACCCCCGTGACCGGCAAGCAGACCGTCCTCGGCCGCACCCTTCAGCTCGCCCGCGCCGACGTCAACGCCCTCGTCGACCAGGCCGAGGATCCGCAGAAGATGCTCGACCAGTTCATCCGCGACTACTCCAACAACATCCGCGAGGCCGATCAGGCCGTCGCCACCGCCATCGGCAACCTGCGCCTGATGGAGGCGGACCACAAGAAGGACACCGGCGCCGCCGACGAGTGGGGCGCCAAGGCCCTCGTCGCCAGCCGCAAGGCCGACGAGGTACGCGCCGCCGGCGACGCCGCGCAGGCCGAGAGGTTCGACAACCTGGCCCGCAAGGCGCTGGAGCGGCAGATCACCTCGGAGAAGGAGGCGGCGGCCGCCGAGCCGCTGATCGCCGCGCAGACGGAGGTGGTGGAGAAGCTGAAACGGAACCTCGACGCGATGCGGGAGAAGCTGACCGACCTCGAATCCCGCCGCGACCGGCTCGTCGCCCGCGCCGGGACGGCGGAGGCGCGGAACCGGAGGCTCGACGCCGTCGCGAGCATGGACGTCACCGACCCCACCGCCGACCTGGGCCGCTTCGAGGCGAAGATCCGCCGCGAGGAGGCCCGCGCGACCGGCGGGGCGGAGCTGGCGGACTCGTCCCTGGACGCGCAGTTCGAGCAGTTGGACGACCTGGGCAACCAGGCGGAGGTCGACGCCCGGCTGGCCGTCCTGAAGGACGCCGGAGCACCCCCGCTCAGCGGCGACCGGGCGGCTGCCTGAGCAGCCTCCCCGCGGTCCGGACCCGGCGCGACCGCACGAGCTGAGCCCCGCGCGCCGGGCTCAGAACGCCGACAGCAGTGCGTCCTCGTCCAGTTCCCTGCCCGGGCCGCTGCCCGGCAGGGCCAGTTCGTACCAGACCGTCTTTCCCCGGTGGGTACGTCTGCTGCCCCAGTTCCGGCTGAGCAGGCTGACCAGTTGCAGACCGCGCCCGCCCTCGTCGGTGTCCCGGGCGCGGCGGCGGCGGGGCTGGACCAGGTTGCTGTCCCAGACCTCGCACACCAGGGTGCGGTCCAGCAGCAGCCGGAGCCGTATCTCCGGTTCGCCGCCGCCGCTGCGCCCGCCCTCGCCGTGCCGGAGCGCGTTCGTCACCAGCTCGCTGACCAGCAGCTCGGTGGTGTCGATCAGCGGCTCCAGGTGCCAGGCGGCGAGCTGCGTACGGGCGTGTTCACGGGCCAGCGCGACCGAACGGGGCTCCGCGGGCAGCAGCCAGTCGCCGACGGTGTCGGCGGGCAGTCCGCGGATACGGGCCATCAACAGGGCGATGTCGTCCTCTCCGTGCCGGGTGTAGAGGGTGTCGAGTACGTGGTCGCAGACGTCCTCCAGCGGCTGTGCGGGGTCGGAGAGCGCCTTGCGGAACTCCTCCAGGCCCTCGTCCAGGCCGTGGTCGCGGGACTCCACGAGGCCGTCGGTGTAGAGCGCGAGGAGGGCGCCGTCGGGCAGCTCGACCTCGACCTCCTCGAACGGCTCGCCGCCGACGCCGAGCGGCATCCCCGCGGGCACCTCCAGCAGCAGCGGCGGCTCGCCGGGCTCGACGACGACGGGCGGCAGGTGGCCGGCGTTGGCGAAGGTGCAGCGCCGGGTGACCGCGTCGTAGACGACGTACGAGCAGGTGGCGAGGTAGACCTCGTCGGAGACGCCGCCGAGGCCGCCGGCGATCTCGTCCAGGGCGGCGAGCACTTCGGCCGGCTCCAGGTCGAGCATGGCGAGGGTGCGTACGGCGCTGCGCAGCTCGCCCATGGCGACGGCGGCGCGCAGGCCGCGGCCCATGACGTCGCCGACGACGAGCGCGGTGCGGTGGCCGGGCAGTTCGATGACGTCGAACCAGTCGCCGCCGACCTCGGTGGCGGTGTTGCCGGGGAGGTAGCGGCAGGCGATGTCGAGGCCCGCGGCCTCGGGGTCGCCGGGCGGGAGCAGGCTGCGCTGGAGGATCAGGGCGCGGGAGTGCTCGCGGCGGTAGAGGCGGGCGTTGTCGATGCACACGGCGGCGCGGGAGGCGAGCTGGGCGGCGAGGGCGGCGTCGCGTTCGCCGAAGTCCTCGCTGCCGCGGGCCCGGGAGAACTGCACGAGCCCGACGACGGTGTCCCCGGCGAGCAGCGGCACGGCGAGCGTCGTCTGCACCAGACCGCTGTCGCCGCCCGGCACCCGGCGTACCTGCGCGGTGCGCAGCGCGGCGGCGTGCGGGGAGTGGAAGTCGAAGTGGTGGGTGGAGCCGACGGCGGTGACGGGCGCGTCGGAGACGGCGCTGGCGAAGGCGACGCGGCGCAGCTCGGCGCTGCCGTCGGCGAGGCCGGGGCGGCCCTCGTCGCCGTCGAGGAGGCTCTGGTAGACGTCGACGCAGGCCATGTCGCAGAACTGCGGGACGGTGACGCCCAGCAGTTCGCGCGCGGTGGTCTCCAGGTCGAGCGAGTTGCCGATGCGGGCGCCGGCCTCGTTGAGCAGCGCGAGGTTGCGGCGGGTGCTGGCGGCCTCGCTCTCGGCGTGGCGGCGGCGGGTGACGTCGGAGACGATGGCGGCGACGCCCATGGGGCGGCCCGTACGGCTGTGGACGCGGTACAGCGATATGGACCACCGCAGGCTGCCCGGCTGCCCCTCGCGCTGGCCCGGGACGGAGCCGGTCTGCGGCTCCTCGGGGGTGGGCCCGAGGATCTGCATGTCGGTGACGGGCTCGCCGGTGTCGAGGACCTGCTGGAGCGCGGCGGTGACGCGCTCGGCCTCGGGGCGCGGGAGGTAGTCGCGGGGCGCGCGGCCGGCGTGGGAGGCGACGGTGCCGCCGAAGGCGGCGGCGACCCGCTCGTTGACGCGGACGAGCCGCAGGTCGGTGCCGAACAGCAGGAAGCCCATCGGCGCTTGGCCGAAAACGGCCTGCGAGGCGGCGAGGTCGGTCTCGATACGGCGCAGCGCGTACGCGTCGACGGTGAGGCACAGCGCGCCGCGGGTGCCGCCGACGCCGGTGGTGGGCATGACGTACAGCTCGGCGATGCCGTCGACGGCGGGGTGCCCGACGGCGTCGGGCCCCGCCGGTCTGCGGTAGGGCAGCAGACCCGTCCACTCACGGCCGTCGAGGATCTCGACGACCTTCTCTCCCACGTCCGCCCGCAGCTCCTCCGGCACCAGCGCCTCGACGGCGTCGCGGCCCAGCACCTCGGCTGCGGAGATGCCGAGGAGGTCCTCGGCACGGGCACTCCACTGCTCGATGTGCCCCTCCGCGTCAAGGGCGAAGGAGGCCACCTTGATGTGGTCGTAGATGGAGCCCGGCGCACTGCTCTGCCAGAACGGTGCTCCCACGCGACCGCCCCCTTTGCTGATCCTGCTCCGGGTACGCACCGCAGAGTATGCGGGAAGATCCGTATCCGGAACATGGTCGTCGGGTCACGGGTTCGGAACGCCCCACCGCTTCCGGTCCCGGTAACCGCTGCGTCTGCGAAGTGGTGCCCGCCCGGCACCCGGCGCTACGCCCCCGCACGCCCCCTTCCGTACGCCGAAGAATCCTCCCTCGTAGGTTCTAACCAGCCGGCCCCAGCTCGAACCACACCGTCTTGCCCCTTCCGCCGCACCGGGTTCCCCAGCGCACCGCGACACTGGCGACGAGCTGCAGCCCGCGGCCGCCTTCCTCGTCCGGCGCGGCGGTACGGAGCAGCGGCGGCACCGGCAGTGTGTCGGAGACCTCGACGCGGACGCCGCCGACGGCGTCGGGTCCGCCGACGGGGCGCAGGCGCAGGCCGACGGGCCCCGAGGCGTAGCGCAGGGAGTTGGTGACCAGCTCGCTGACGAGCAGGACGGCGAGGTCGGTCACGGGGTCGAGGCGCCAGGTGCGCAGGGTGTCGCGGACGACGGCGCGGGCGGTGCGCACGCAGCCGGGGTCCGCGGGGAAGCTCCACTCGGCGAGACCGGGGGCGTCGGCGAGACCGGCGGAGCCGGCGAGGCCCGGCGGGGCGGCGGGGCCGGAGGGGGCGGCCGAGGGGGGCGTCCCGGCGGTGCCGGTGGGATCGGGGAAGCCGGGGAACGCGGCGGGGTCGGGGAGCGGGGAGAACGGCGTCACGGCGGCGTGGCGGGAGTGCGGGGGGTTGCTCACGCCTACCACATCCCAGCGGAGTTCTGTCGGATTTGCCCGACTTGGGAGGATTGGTAGGTACATACCCGCTTTGATTGAAAATATCACCTGCATGCGGAGGGGAAGCTACACGAGGCCTGCATCCCCGCCGCCGACGCGCTCCACCCGGTATATCTGCCGTTGGCCGGCGGGCCCGAAACGCAAGACCACGCGCTCGGCCTCGTCCCGCGTGGCGTAGCGGCCGACGCGGTAATGGTTGCCGTTGTCGTCCTCGCGAACGATGACCCACGGGCGTGCGGCGCCACTGTCACCCGCACCCATAAAGCCCACCCCAGGTATGCATGTCTGCCCAGGCCGCACGCGGGACGACTGCGGTCCCGGACGCCTGCTTGCCTTTCGAATATGCCAGAGCTTACGCCCGGCATTCACTCCCCGCATACGGCTTTACACGAGAAGTACCATTCTCGGCCGGAAGTTCGAATCGGCTGAGACGGGAGAAGGGGCCCGGGGCTCGGGTTACTTGACGGGCAGGTGGTAACTGACCCGGTAACGATCGGCCGGAACGATGACGTCCGCCGTCTCGACCGCCCGCCCGGAGGCGTAGAACGTCCGCTGGATGCACAGCACCGGCTGCCCCGGCACGGCGCCCAGCGCGTGGGACTCGTCGGCCAGCCCGGGGCGGGTGCCGACCTCCTCCACGACGTTGTCCACGACGACGTCGATCGCCGCCATCCGCTCCACCACGCCGCGGCCGGCGAGCGGCCCCTCCTCGGGCAGCATCACGGGCGTGCGGCCGGTCAGCGCCAGCGGCTCCCAGGACGTGGACAGCAGCACGGGCTCACCGGCCGAGCGGAAGACGTAGCGCGTACGCATCACCGGGTCGCCGGCACCCAGGTGCAGCCGGGCGGCGACGGCCCCGCACGCGTGCTCCTGCGCGCTGCGCGACTCCCAGGAGCCGGTGACCGACTCGTCGGCCTGCTCCTGGCGGAAGGGGGTGAGGTCGGCGAGGCCGCGGTAGCCGGTACGGACCAGCCGGTGCGGCTCGGGCCGCGGGCGTACGTACGTACCGGACCCGGACCGGCCCTCGACCAGGCCCTCGGCCATCAGCACCTTGCGCGCCTCCAGCGCGACGGTGTCGGAGACCCCGTACAACTGGCGGATACGGGCCTGGGAGGGCAGCCGGGCGTGTGGCGGCAGTTCGCCGCTGACGATCTTCCGGCGGAGGTCCGCGGCGACCCGCAGATAGGCGGGCTGCTCACCTAGAGGCACCGTTTTTTCACACCCCCGTCACCGCAGTCGCCGTCCCGGTCCGCGCCGGCCCCCGGCCGCCTGCGCCGTTCCGGCCTGAGTACGCGCGAAAGCCTGGCAATCTGCGACCGTGGCCCGCAACCCCGGGGGAGAGCTTTACGGAGCGCGTTCACCGGCGGGTGTGCGCGGGGGTTCCGGGGCGTACGCCCGCGTGCTCACCGTGCGCCTCACAGGCCCGCCCACGGCCGCCTCACCGCCCCCTCAGAGACCGAGCACCACGCGGGCGAGGAGGAAGTAGATCACCAGCCCCGTGGCGTCGACCAGCGTGGTCACCAGGGGGGCCGAGATCACCGCCGGGTCGATCCCCAACTGCTTGGCCAGCAGCGGCATCACGGAGCCGACCGACGCGGCCCAGGAGCAGATCACCACCAGCGACAGCGACACGGTCAACGCGATCCGGCCGTCCGTCATGATCGTCGCCAGTACGATGCCCACGATGCCGAGCCCCACGCCCAGCAGAAACCCCACCCGGCACTCCCGCCACGCCACCCGGGCCACGTCGCCCGGGCGCAGCTCGCCGACCGCGATCGCGCGCACCGCGCCGGTCGCGGCCTGGGCGCCGACGTTGCCGCCGGTGCCGACGAGCAGCGGGATGAAGACCGCCAGCGCGGTGACCGCCTCCAGTTCCCCCTCGAACGCCTGCAGCACGCCGGCGGTGAGGGTGGCGGCGAGGATCAGCAGGAAGAGCCAGATGATGCGCGCGCGGGCGAGCCGGAAGACCCCGACCGAGAGATAGTGCCCCTCGACGGGCTCGGCGCCGGCCTGCCGGGCCACGTCCTCGGTGTCCGCCTCCTCGATCAGCTCGATGGCGTCGTCGACGGTGAGGATGCCGACGACCCGGTCCTCGCTGTCCACGACGGGCAGGCCGAGGAGGTTGGCCTCCTGCATCAGACGGGCGGCGGCCTCGGCGTTGTCCGTGGCGTAGACCCGCGGGAACTCGGTGTCCACCAGGTCGATGAGCGGCCGCCCGGGCGGGGCCAGCACCACCTCCCGCAGCGAGACCACGCCCACCAGGTGCCGGCGGTCGTCGACGACGGGCAGCGTGTAGACGGTCTCGGCGTCCGGGCCCTGGCTGCGCACCCGTTCCAGCGCCTCGGCGACGGTGGACTGCTCCTTCAGCCGCACCAGTTCCGGCGACATGTACCGGCCGACGGCGTCCTGTTCGTAGCCGAGCAGCGGGGCGGTCAGGGCGCGTTCGCGGGGGCTCAGGCCGGCCAGCACGCGCTGGGTGAAGTTGGCGGGCGCCTCGCCGAGGAGGCGGGCGCGGTCGTCGGGGTCCATCTCCTCGACGACGTGCCGGAACGTCTGGTCGCGCAGCCCTTCGAGGATCTTCTGCTGGTCCCCGGCGCCCAGTTCCTCGAAGACCTCGACCGCGCGGTCCTTCTCCAGCAGCCGGAAGCAGAAGACGGCGGTGACCTCGTCGGCGCGGGCGAGTTCGTCGGCGACGACGTGCGGGGGGTGGTCGGCGAGCCACGCCTGCAGCCCGGCGACGTCGTTGCCGTCGAGGAGGGCGCCGAGGTCGGTGTCCACGGTCATGCCCGTACTCCCTCCGCTCGGGCCGCTGTCCGGCTTCACCCTAGAACGTGGCGATTATCGCGGTGAGCAGGGGCGTGCAACCGGGTGCGCCGTACCGTACGAACCCTTGACCCCTATTGGTCTAGGCCAATAGCGTTCGGCGCACCCGAGAGAAGCGCGATCTCCCGAGAAGAGGGTTTCCATGCACCGAAGACTCGTGCGCCGCCTGGCCGTGGCCGGCTGTGCGCTGTCCCTCCTGGTCACCCCCGGTCTCACCACGGCCGGTGCCACCGCCGCGACCCCGCACGAAGCCCCGCGCCCCACCCCCGCCGCCGCAGACCGTCAGGGCGACGACGACCGGGGCGGCCGGGACGAGGCCCGGCGCGTCGGCTACTTCACCCAGTGGGGTACCCGGGACCGCGGCTTCCTCGTCAAGGACCTCGTCACCAGCGGCACCGCCGCGCGGCTGACCCACCTCAACTACGCCTTCGGCAACGTCAGCCCGGACGGCACGTGCTTCGAGGACAACATCCCGGGCGAGGGCGACGCCTTCACCGACTACCAGCGGACGATGACCGGCGCCGAGTCCGTCGACGGCCGGGCCGACTCGTCGCGGCAGCGGCTCGCGGGCAACTTCAACCAGATCCGCGAACTGAAGGCCAGGTATCCGGATCTGAAGGTCATGATCTCGCTCGGCGGCTGGGCCTGGTCCACGTACTTCTCGGACGCGGTCCGTACGCCCGAGTCGCGCAAGGAGTTCGTGTCCTCCTGCATCGACCTGTTCATCAAGGGCAACCTGCCGCGGATCGACGGCCGCGGCGGCCCCGGCAGCGCGGCGGGCGTCTTCGACGGCATCGACCTGGACTGGGAGTGGCCGAACTACCCCGGTGACGTCGACACGATCTACCGGCCCGAGGACAAGGAGAACTTCACCGCGGTCGTCGCCGAGTTCCGGCGGCAGCTCGACCGGGTGGAGCGCTCGCGCGAGGGCCGCGGACGGCACCTGCTGCTCACCGCGTTCCTGCCGGCGAACGCCAACGCGATGGACGCGGGCTACGAGACCCGCAAGCTCTTCCCCCAGCTGGACTACGCCACCCTCCAGGGCTACGACCTGCACGGCGCCTGGGAGAAGAACACCAACCAGCAGTCCGCCATCCACTCCCCCGACGACAGCCTGCAGCAGGTCGTCGACGACTGGCTGCTGCGCGGTGCGCCGCGGGACAAGCTGGTCCTCGGCATCCCGTTCTACGGCCGCGGCTGGAAGGGCGTCGAAGGCGGCGGCACGGGCTTCAACCAGCCCGCCGCGGGCGCGGCGCCGGGCACCTGGGAGGCGGGCTTCGAGGACTACAAGGTCCTGAAGGAGTTCGCGGCCTCGGGTGAGTACGAGGTGTACCGCGACAAGAAGAGCGGCCACGCCTGGCTCTTCGACGGCAGCACGTTCTGGACGTACGACGACCCGAAGGTCATCGCCCAGAAGGCCGAGTACATCGACGACCGCAACCTCGGCGGCGCGATGGTCTGGTCGCTGGACGGCGACGACGACGGCGAGCTGTACCGGGTCCTGGACCGCGGTCTGGACTGACCCGCCCCGACGAGGCGGTGCCGGGTCCGGGCCCGGCACCGCCTCGTCGCCGTTCGCCCCGCCGCACCGCCGCCCGCCCCGCCGTTCGCCCGGCGGTCCCCCGCGGGACCCGCGGCCGGGCCGGGACGTGACACCGCGTCATGTGACCATGGCGGCATGACAGACACCGCGCACGCGACCCTCGCGCCCCTCCCCGACGACTGGCACCGGGCCCTCGCGATCGTCGCCCACCCCGACGACCTGGAGTACGGCACCGCCGCCGCGGTGTCGAAGTGGACCGACGCGGGCAAGCAGGTCGCGTACGTGCTCGCCAGCCGCGGCGAGGCCGGGATCGACGGGATGGAGCCCGGGGAGTGCGCCCGGGTGCGGGAGGAGGAACAGCGGGCCAGCTCCGCGGTCGTGGGCGTGACCGCGCTGGAGTTCCTCGACCACCGCGACGGCGTCATCGAGGAGGGCCTGCCGCTGCGCCGCGACCTCGCCGCCGCCATCCGCCGCCACCGCCCCGAGCTGATCATCACCCTCAACCACCACGACACCTGGGGGCCGGGGCCCGGCGCCCCGCGCAACACCCCCGACCACCGGGCAGTCGGCCGCGGCGTGCTGGACGCCGTCGGCGACGCGGGCAACCGCTGGATCTTCCCCGACCTGCTGGAGCAGGGCCTCCTGCCATGGGGCGGCGTCCGCTGGACCGCCGTCGCCGGCTCCCCGTACCCCACGCACGCCGAGGACGTCACCGAGGCGGCCATGGAGCGGGCGGTGGCGTCGCTGACCGAGCACCGGGCGTACATCCTCGGCCTGGGCGAGGAGGACCCCCGCGAGTACGCCCGCAAACTCACCGGCCAGATGCTCACCGAGACCGGCAGGCGGTGCGGCGCCGACCTCGCCGTGGGCTTCGAGCTGGTGCCGCACAGCTTCGACGATTGACCTTGCCGCAACGTCAACTTCTACGGTGAAAGCACACCGACCGGCCGACCGGGCACGACGGACCGAGGAGCTTGCACCGTCATGGAGTGGTCCATCCAGGAGATCGCGCGCACCGCGGGCACCACGAGCCGCACCCTGCGCCACTACGGCGAGGTGGGGCTGCTCCGCCCCAGCCGCGTCGCGGCCAACGGCTACCGCTACTACGACGAGCACGCCCTCGTCCGGTTGCAGCGCATCCTGCTGCTCCGCGAACTCGGCCTCGGCCTCCAGGCCATCGCCGGCGTACTCGACGCCGGCGGCGGCCCCGAGGACACCGCGGCCGCGCTCGCCACGCACCTGGAGCTGCTGGAGCAGGAGCGGCGGCGCATCGGGCGGCAGATCGCGTCGGTGAGGACCACACTGCGGAAGCTGACGGAAGGGGAGCCGCTCATGGCGGAAGAAGTGCTCGACGGGTTCGACCACACCCGGTACGAGGAGGAGGTCACGCGGCGCTGGGGGAAGGCGGCGTACGAGCGGGGCGACCGGTGGTGGCGCGCGCTGAGCGAGGAGCAGCGGCGGGACTTCCAGCGCCGCCAGCAGGACGTCGCCCGCGACTTCGCCGCGGCGCACGCCGCGGGCGAGGCGCCGGACGGCGAGGTGGCACAGGAGATCACGCAGCGGCAGTACGAGTGGATCAGCGCCGGCTGGCAGGGGCAGGAGCCGTCGGCGGAGGCGTTCGCCGGGCTGGGGCAGATGTACGTGGACGACCCGCGGTTCGGCGCGCACTACGACGCGCGCGGGGAGGGGACGGCGGTGTTCGTCCGGGACGCGATGCGCGTGTACGCGGAGCGCAACCTGAGGTAGGGCCGCCTGCCGGCAGCGGGCGCAACGCCCGTACGCCGTAGGTGCGGTTCGGCCCGCGCGCCCCTGACGCCCGTACGCCGTGCGCCCGTTCCCTCCGGCCCGTACGTACGCCGAAGGGCCCGCCGACCCCGTCGGCGGGCCCTTCCCTGCGCCCCCTCATGCCGCCAGCGCGACCGTCTCGACCGCCGGTGTCCGCAGCACCCGGCGCGCGGTGCCCAGCGCGGTGACCATGGTCGCCGCCGCGGCCACCCCCACGACCGCCAGCCAGATCCCGTACCCCGCCCCGGGCAGCACGTCGTCCGTACGGGCCACCGTGAAGGGCACGATCCCGGCAACCGCCGCGAGCGTCCCGAAGAACACCCCGGTCACCGTCAGCAGCAGCCCCTCAAGACCGACGCCCGCCAGCACCTGGCCGGGGGTCGCGCCGGCCAGCCGCTGCTGGCCGAACTCGCGGCTGCGGTACGAGGTCGCCGCGTACAGCGTGTTGATCAGCATCACGCAGGCGAAGACGGCGATGATCCCGACGACGACGAAGTTCAGCGTCTCCAGGTTCTTGTCGTCCACCGACTGCGTCAGCCCGGCGGCCTCGATGTGGTCGTTCTCGACGGACTGCATGTACAGCGTCGCGACCGAGATGCCCACGAAGAGGACCATCGGCATCAGCACCCCGGACAACTGCGCGGCCCGCTGCCGCAGCCCGTGCACCGTCAGGTAGCCGCTGCCCCCGCCGAACGCCGTCAGGAGCCCGCCGGTGAGCCGCAGCAGCCCGCCGAGCAGCGCCGGCGAGAAGGCCGCGAAGCCGACCGACAACAGGATCGCCCCGTACGCCGGCGGCGCCATGGCCTCCGGGCCCCCGTCGCCCAGGGCGAAGGTGGTCAGGCACAGCGCCCCGCCCAGGCCCAGCGCGGCGTAGCCGCCCCAGGTGCGCAGCCGGCGGCGCGGGGCGTGCTGCTCGCGCGCCCTGGTGGCCCGCCGCACCGCGAGGAACGCGGCACCGACCGACGCCAGCAGCGTGATGTCGATGCCGGACATCAGCGCGATGGTGCCGAAGGCGTGGTCGACGTCGCCGGCGACCTGCCCGCTGTCCTGGAACATGTCCAGCAGGATCCGGCCGCCGACCATGCCGGGGACGATCGCCAGCAGCGAGCCGACGAGGCCGACGGCCGCCGCCTCGCCGACGATCATCCGGGTGATCTGCGCGGGCGTCGCGCCCGTGGAGCGCAGCAGGTCGATCTCGGTGGTGCGCTGCCGTACGGCGACCGTGAGGGTGGAGGCGACGGCGAAGAACACCAGCAGCGAGCCGTAGCCGCCGACGACCATGGCGGCCGTGGACAGGGACTCCGAGCTGACGTCGTCGACGCCCTTGGCGCCCGCCGTGTCGAGGAGCGAGTTGAACATCATGATGATCGTCGCGCCGAGGAAGGCGGACAGGAGCGTGGCGGCGAAGCGGCCGGGCCGCTGCCGGATGGAGCGCATGGCGAGCGAGAACACCGGTCAGACCCCCATCGGCGCGGAGTGGCGCGGGTCGTGGTGCGGGGCATCGGCTTCGTACATGTCGCCGAGGTGGGTCATCCGCTCCGCGACGGCGTCGGCGGTCGGGGCGTTCATCCGCCCCACCAGCCGGCCGTCGGCGAGGAACAGCACGGAGTCCGCGTACGAGGCGGCCACCGGGTCGTGCGTCACCATCACCACGGTGCGGCGGTCGACGCGCACGGTCTCCTGGAGCAGGCCCAGTACGTCGCGGGCGCTGCGGGTGTCGAGGGCACCGGTCGGCTCGTCGGCGAAGACCACGCTCGGCGCGGCGACGAGCGCGCGGGCGATGGCGACGCGCTGCCGCTGACCGCCGGAGAGCTGGTCGGGCCGGTGCCGCATCCGGTCGGCGAGGCCGACGCGGGCCAGCACCTCGCGGACGCGGGCGCGGTCGACGCGGCGGCCGGCGAGCTTGAGCGGCAGCACGATGTTCTGCGCGACGTTCAGCGTGGGCAGCAGGTTGTACTGCTGGAAGACGAACCCGATCCGCTCGCGGCGGAACTTCGTCAGCTCCGTCTCGCTGCCCCCGGTCATCTCCGCGCCGTCGACCATCACCACGCCGCTGTCGGGCCGGTCCAGGCCCGCGGCGCACTGCAGCAGCGTCGACTTCCCGGATCCCGAGGGCCCCATCACGGCGGTGAAGGACCCGGCCGGCAGGCTCAGCGTCACCCCGTCGAGCGCGGTGACGGCGGCCTCCTCGGCGCCCCCGGTCCCGTAGACCTTGGTCACCTTGACCAGCCGCAGCGCCTCGTGCGGCGCACCGCCGGCGACGGGACCCGCGGCCCTCCCGTGGCGCTCCTTGCGTCCGAACATCGTCTTCACCCCTCGTTGTCGCGGCACTCCCTGTGCCTGACCACGAAGCTACGGACGGTGACGGGCGCGGGCACTGGGCGCACGACCCCAATGGGGGGTGGTGTTACGTGCACCCTGCCGGGTCGACTTGACCTCAAGTGCGGTTGAAGTCGGAGGCTGGGAGAGCCACCGACGAAAGGGGAAAAACCGTGATCCTGGTGACCGGAGCAACGGGCAGAGTAGGAGGTCAGGCGGTTGCGCAGGCGCACTGGGCGGGTCTGCCCGTACGGGCCCTGGTGCGCGACCCGGCCCGCGCGGACTTCCCGGCGGGGGTGGAGGTCGTCCGCGGAGACCTCGCCGACCCCGCGACGCTGGCCCCGGCCTTCGCGGGCGTCTCGGAGGTCTTCCTCGTCTGGCCGCTGCCGACCGCCGACACCGCCTCCGCCGTCCTGGACGCGGCGATCGCCGGGGGTGTGCGCCGTATCGCGTACGTCTCCGCCTGGGGCGCGTCCGACGATCCCGCGGAGGAGCCCGAGGGCATCCTCGGCTTCCACACCGCCATCGAGCGCCTGCTGCGGGCCTCACCGCTGGAGTGGACCTTCCTGCGCGCCGGCGGCTTCGCCGCCAACACCCTGCACTGGGCGGACCAGATCCGCGCGGGCGACGTGGTCCACGCCCCGTACGGCCGGGCGGGCCGCTCCCTCATCCACGAGGCCGACATCGCCGCGGTCGGCCTCCGCGCCCTGACCCACGAGGGCCACGCCGGGGCGACGTACCACCTGACGGGCCCCGAAACCCTCACGCAGGCCGAGCAGGTCCGCACGATCGGCGAGGCCCTCGGCCGCGACGTCCGCTTCGAGGAGTCCGCGCCGGAGGTGGCCCGCAAGGCGTACGTGTCGGCGGGCCTGCCCCCGTCGTTCGCGGACGGGATCCTGGCGGCCCACGCGGAGTTGGTGGCGCACCCGGAGCCGGTGACGCAGACGGTGGCGGAGGTGACGGGCCACAAGGCGCGCACGTTCGCGGAGTGGGCCAGGGACCACGCGGCGGACTTCGGCGGCTGACCCCTCGGCTCGCGGCGCCGATGCCCCCGCCGCGCCGGGCCGGTCGCGGTGTCCCGTCCGCCTCCGGCGGTCAGTGGACCGTCCAGCGGTAGCAGCGGGTCACCGTGCCGCCCGAGGGGTGGGGGAAGGACGCGGTGCCGAGGGCTTCGCCGGTGTGCGTGAGCCAGCTCGCCTCGCTTTCCACCGCGCCGGGCGGCAGGCCCAGGTCGACGACGCGGCCGTGGCGCCAGTAGACCGCGCGCCGGCCCTCCTCCGTGAAGCAGTGGCCCGCCACGTCGCCGCGGTCGTTGAGGGCCGTGGCCGTGGTGCCGTAGAGGGCTTCCGGGAGGGTGGGGAGGGGCTTCAGGCCACGGCGGGGCGACCAGAGGAAGGGGCCGTCGGTGGCGGTGCTGCGGCCGATGACCTCGCCGCCGGTGTTGAGGAAGCGGCCGTCGAGGGGGACGCTGCTGGCGCCGCCGTCGAAGCGGGTGAAGTCCGTGAGGCGGTCGCCGTCCCAGACGAACGCCCGCCACTCCCCCGTGTCGCCCTCCGCGGAACCGGCCACCACGCCGCGGGCGTTGACGCCAGCGCCGAAGACCGGGCGGTACGCGCCGGTGAGGCGGGTGAGTTCGGTGACGGTGCCGTCGTGCCAGAGGAACGGGTCCCGCGACCAGGCCATGAAGCGCACCTGCCCGGCGACCACATGGCCGCCGTTGCCCAGTGCGTCGGGGGCGGCGTTGACCGCCTCGGGGTCGGGGGGCGTGAGGCGCACCGGAGCGGCGGTGGTGGCGGGGCGCAGGACGTACAGGCCGCCGCGCGGGGGGAGTTCGGGGTCGGCCTGGAACTCCGTCTGGGTCTGGACGAGGACCCGGCCGCGGTCGTCGATGTGCGTGCCCCACGCGCGGTGGTCGTCGCCCGCCAGCACCCGCCGGGGCGCGCCTGCACGGGTCCAGACGACGGCGTGGGTGCGGTTCTCGTCCGGCAGGAAGTGGTAACCGATCAGCGCGCCGCGCCCGTTGACGCCCTGGAGGGTGTACGAACCGGAGGCGTGCAGCGCGCGCGGGCGCCGGACCCGCGAGCCGTGCCACGCCGCCTGCACCTCCTCGCCGTCCGGCCCGAGCGCGCGGCCGACGGCCCGGCCGGCGGGGTGGACGTACGACAGGAAGGTCATCGGCAGCGAGCCGTCCGGGTCGGCCAGCGGGCGGGCCACCACGCGGCGGCCCCGTGCGGCCGCCGGCTGCGGGATGACGGCGGCGATGCCTCCCGCCGCCGCGCCCGCGAGCAGCGCTCGCCTGCCTATGTGCCGGTTCTCGGGCACGTCTCTCCTCGGAGTCGGGTGTCCGTGGGGGGAGACGCGGGAGTCACTGTCGCACGGCGGCGGCGCGTGCGCTACGCCCTCAGGGGTTCGTCCACGCGTCGGGGTCCTCGGCCAGCTCGTGCACGTACCCCGGCAGCCGCGCCGACGCCACGTCCGCGAGCGTGACCTCCCCCAGGATCTTGCGTACGTTCACGCGCAGCGCGATCCACAGCGGCAGCAGCGACTCCGCGGGCCCCACGTACGACAGCTCCGGCGGCCGGGCGCCGCGCACGGAGACCAGCGGACCCTCCACGACCCGTATGACGTCGGCGATGGTGATCTCGTCGGCGGGCGCGGCGAGGCGGTAGCCGCCGCGCCCGCCGCGCTGGCTGACGACCAGTCGGCCGCGGCGCATGTCGCCGAGGATGCTCTCCAGGAACTTGTGCGGAATGCCCTGCGCGTCCGCGATGGCCTCCGCCTTGACCGGGGCGTCCTCCGTCGCCGCCGCCAGCTCCAGTGCCGCGCGCACCGCGTAGTCTGCTCGTGCCGAGATCCGCATGCCGGTCATTATGTCTGCACGGCGCCCCCGGCTCTGCCAGGGGCATGCGCGTCCCCGCACTCCGGCGTCGGAGTCTGTCGTTCGGGTCTTGTCGGATCAGGGAGCGGCGGCCGGTGCTGTGCACCGCAAGGCGGAGGAGGAGGCGACGCGGCGCGTCGTCGACCACGACCACGCGCGGGCCTGGCGAAGACCCGAACTACAGGCCCTGGGTGTGCGTGCCGGGCGGCCGGTCCGGGAGCGGGATCAGGGCGCGGACGCGGTAGCCGCCGCGGGGGCGCGGGGCGGCGTGGAGCGTACCGCCGTAGACCGCGAGGCGTTCGCGCAGGCCGATGAGCCCGCGGCCGCTGCCCGCCGCGGCGCGGGCGGTGGGCGGGCCGCCGGTGTCGGTCACCTCGACGCGCAGCTCGCCGGGGGCGTGTGCCACGGAGACGGTGACCGAGGCGCCCGCGGCGTGTTTGACGGCGTTCGTCAGCGCCTCCTGCACCACGCGGTACGCGGCGAGGTCGACGCCGGCCGGCAGCGGGGCCTCGGGGGCGCCGGTCACGGACAGCTCGACGGGGACGCCGGTGTCGCGTACGCGCCCGGCGAGGGCGGCGAGTTGGCCGAGGCCCGGTTGCGGGGCGAGGTCGACGGCGAGGGCGGGGTTGACGGCGCCGGGTGCGGCATCGGGGGTGCGGTCCGCGTCCCGGGCGGCCGTCCTGCCGTCCGGCTTGCCGTACGCCGCCGGGTCGGGGCCGGGTCCCGTCACCGGGTCCGCGGTCGGGTCCGCCGTCGGCTCGGCCGACGCCCCCTCCGGGCCCGCCGCCGCCATCGTCAGCAGTCCCATGACGTGCCGCAGCTCCGCCATCGCCGCCCGCCCGCCGGCCTCCACCGCGCGCATCGCCTCCCGCGCCTGCTCCGGCGACGTGTCCAGCACCTTGCGCGCCGCCCCCGCCTGAATCGTCATCATGCTGACGTTGTGCGTGACCACGTCGTGCAGTTCGCGCGCGATCCGCGACCGCTCCTGGTCCACCGCCAGCCGCGTCGCCACCGCCTGCTGCTCCTGGAGGGCGCGTACGCGCTGCTGCCACGTGTGGATCGCGTTGGCGGCCAGCCCGACCGGCAGCAGCACCAGCAGCGGCAGGAACCCGCGTCCCACCTCCGGCACCACCCCCGCCACCGCGAACAGCGGCACGCCCGCGAGGAGGGTCACCAGCGCGCTCCTGCGGTGCGGGCTGTACATCACCGCGCTGTACGCCGCGACCACCCCGGCGGCGAACGCGAACGCCGTCGCCCCCTTGGCGACCTCGCCCAGGTGGAACCCCATGGCCGCGCCGAGCACCGCCCAGAACGCGACGAGCGGGTAGCGGCGCCGTACGACCAGCGGGACGGCGGTCAGCGCGCCGAGGACCAACTCCCAGCCCCGGACGGGCGGGAGCACGTGCTCGATGACGGGCGGCGGCGGGTACTTCTGCTCGTGAGGCGGCTCTTGCGGCCCGGCCTCGCCACGCTCGGGCACCCCCGGCGAACCGGGCTCCGGAAGAAGCGACGTACCGGGCTCGGGCACCCGCGGGGAGCCGGGCTCCGGGAACAGCGGCGAGCCGGGCTCCGCGATACCCGGCCAGGGGGGCCGCGGCGGGGCGATTTCCTGCGGGGCGTCCCCGCGCGGCTCGTAGAAGGAGCGGTCGAGGTCGGCGACGACCGTGCCGACGGACAGCACGAGGGCGAGGGCGACGTCCGCGGTCCAGGCCCACCGGGACAGCCGCGGCGGCGCGACCCCGCCTGCGGCGGGCCGGCGGGATCCGCCGCGGGGGGCGCCGCCCGCGTCGCCGGCCCGGCGGCCGGCCGGGCGGCTCGCGGCACGTCGCAGCGCCCGGGCCACCGCGCGCCGGGTCCGGGGACCAGCGCCGGGGGCGGCCGAGTCGCCCGGATCCGTGACCGGACCGCCGACCGGCCGCCGTTCACCCGTCCCGCCGCTCGCCGGCCGTCCCCCGCCGCCGTTGTCGTACGCCGGCGCCTCCCGGCCCGTGCCCCCGCGCACGAACCACCCGCGCGCGCGTCCGGCCGCGCGGCCCGCCCCGCGCCCGTACCGCCCGATGACCCCGCCCGCCCACGTCACCGCCTCAGTGTGCCAACCCCGCCCCCGCCGCCGGATCCCCCGCGAGACCCACCCCCCGTCCCTCCCGCGACTACCTCGCGCGGATGACGCCGCCCGCCGTCGGCCGGATGCGGTACGGACCTTCCATACCGCGGCCGACGTGCCCGCCCCCGGGTCACGCCTAGCGTCTGGCTGCCGCACGCCGACCGCCGAGCCGGGGAGGACCCGCGACATGGCCGCACCACCGCACACCCGCCGCACCGAGAGCGACACCGCCGAGGTACTCATCGACCTGCGGGGGGTCAGCAGGACGTACGACGAGGGCCCGCCCGCGCTGGACGACCTGACCCTCGCGGTCCCCACCGGGCAGGCGCTCGCCGTCCTCGGCCCGTCCGGCAGCGGCAAGTCGACGCTGCTCAACCTCATCGCGGGCCTGGACCGGCCGAACACCGGCACCGTCACCGTCGACGGGCTGCGCGTGGACGAGCTGAGCGAGAGCGCGTCGGCGAAGTACCGCAGGGCGTCGGTCGGGATGGTCTTCCAGTTCTTCAACCTGCTCGACGACCTGACCGTGGCCGACAACGTGCTGCTGCCGGCCCAGTTGGCCGGGATGCCCCGGGCCCGCGCCGCCGCGCGGGCCGCGGAACTCCTCGCGTACCTCGGCATCGGGCGGCACGCCCGCGCGTACCCAGGGCGGCTGTCGGGCGGCGAACGGCAGCGCGTGGCGGTGGCGCGGGCGCTGATGAACCGCCCGCCGCTGCTGCTCGCCGACGAGCCCACGGGCGCGCTGGACACCGCCTCGGGGGCGGAAGTCCGCGAGCTGCTGCGGGACTTGCACGCGGACGGGCAGACGATCGTGCTGGTCACGCACGACCTGACGCTGGCGGAAGCGTGCGCGACGCGGACGGTGGAGCTGGTGGACGGGCGGATCGCGCGGGACACCGCGGACGGCGGCGGGAACGGCGGTACGGACGGGGGTACGGCGACTCCGTACGACACCTCCGCCGCGTACGGCACCTCCCCCGGGGCCGCCCGATGAGCGCCCTGGGCCGGGTGGTGCGCGCCGGGGTCGGGCGGCGGCGCGTGCAGACCACGGTGATGGTGCTGACCACGCTGCTCACCGTCGCCGCGGCGGTGCTGGCGACGGGGCTGCTCGTCGGCTCGCGGGCACCGTTCGACGACGCCTTCGCCCGGCAGCACGGCGCCCACCTCACCGGGCAGTTCGACGCCGCGAAGGCCACGGCCGCGCAGGTACGCGCCACCGCGGACGCCACCGGCGTCGCCGCGGCCTCCGGCCCGTACGGGATCACCTCGCTGCGGCTGCGCGTCACCACCGCGCCCGAGGGGGCCATGTCGCCGCCGCTGACGGTCGCGGGGCGGAAGTCGGCCGGCGGTCCCGTGGACGACCTGGACGTCACGGAGGGCCGCTGGGCACGGGCGCCCGGCGAGATCGTGATCGAATCGGGCGCGCGGGCCCCGGACATGGTGCTCGGCGCGCGCGTGCAGGTCGACGGCCTGCCGGGCGGCCCGACGCTGAAGGTCGTCGGGATCGCCGAATCGATCGGCGAGAGCGCCGACGGATGGGTCGTGCCGGAGCAGCTCGGGGAGCTGACCGCGCCCGACGGCCCCCGCCCCGACCGCCAGATGCTCTACCGCCTCGACGACGCCGGCTCGCGCGCCGGCGTCGCGGCGGGACGCAAGGCGGTGGCCGCCGCCGCGCCCGCGGGGGCGCTGTCCGGGTCGCAGTCGTACCTGGACGTCAAGCAGCTCGCGGACGAGAACACCGCCGCCTTCATCCCGTTCGTGACCGCCTTCGCGCTGCTGGGGCTGGCGATGTCGGTGCTGATCGTGAGCATCGTCGTCAGCGGCGCGGTGGGCGCGGCGACGCGGCGGATCGGCGTGCTGAAGTCGCTGGGCTTCACGCCGCCGCAGGTCGCGCGGGCGTACGTCGCGCAGGCCGCGATCCCGGCGGCGCTGGGGGCGGCGCTGGGCGCGGTCGTGGGCAACGTGCTGTCCGTACCTCTGATGGACGAGGTGGCGACTGCGTACGGCACGGGGCGGATCCTCATCCCGCTCTGGGTCTCGCTCGCGGTGCCGGCGGCGGTCCTCGCCCTCGTCGCGGCGACGGCCCTGGGCCCGGCGCTGCGCGCGGCCCGGCTCCGCACGACGGCGGCGCTCAGCGTCGGCCGCACGCCGCGCGCGGCACGGGGCCGCCGGGTACGGCACCTGCTGGGCCGGCTGCCGCTGCCCCGGGCGCTGGGGCTGGGCCTGGCGGGCCCGTTCGCCCGGCCGGCGCGGTCGGCGACGATGGCGGCGGCGGTGACGTTCGGGGCGCTGGCGGTGACGTTCGCGGTGGGCCTGGGGACGTCCTTGATCGCCTTGCAGAAGGAGGGGACGCCGGACGCGACGGGGGACGTGATGGTGCACAGGATGATGGGCCCGAGCGCACCGGGTGCCCCGGGCGCTCCGGGCGCTCCGGGCGCTCCGGGCGCTCCGGGCGCTCCGGGCGCTCCGGGCGCTCCGGGCGCTCCGGGCGAGCCGGGAGCGGCACCCCCGGGCGCGGAACCGGACCCCTCGGCGACGCCCCCCTCCCCCGCCCCAGCCAAGGAGATCGCGGCGGCGATCGGGGCCCGCGCGGAGACGGAGCACTACTTCGCCACCGCCGAAGCCGACGTGACGGTCGCCGGCCGGAAGGGCGCCGTACCCCTGGTGACGTACCACGGCGAAGCCCCCGCCGGCGGCCACCGCCTGGCCGCCGGCCGCTGGTTCGCCGCCCCCGGCGAGGCGGTCGCCCCGGCCCGCTTCCTGGAGGCCACCGACACCCGGATCGGCGACAGCGTGACCCTCCGGGACGGCACCCGCACGACCGAACTCCGCATCGTCGGCGAGGTCTTCGACCTGGGCGACGAGGGCATGGCCGTACGCACCGCGTACGCCTCCGTCGCCACCCTCGTCCCCGACCTCGAACCCGACGAGTGGGCGGTGGACCTGACCCCGGGCACCGACCGGAGCGCCTACCTCACGGCGCTCAACGCCGACCTGCAACCGCTGGGCGCCGAGGGGACCTTCTCCGAGAACGACGAGGAGTCCCCGGTGATCGTCGCCATGCAGGCGCTGATCGCCATGCTGACGGCGATGCTGGTGGCGGTGGCCTGCCTGGGCGTCCTCAACACCGTGGTCCTCGACACCCGCGAACGGGTCCACGACCTGGGCGTGTTCAAGGCCCTGGGCATGAGCCCGAGGCAGACGGTCGCGATGGTCCTCACCTCGGTCGCGGGCATCGGCCTGGCCGCGGGCGCGGCGGGCGTCCCCCTGGGCGTGGCACTGCACCACTATGTGGTCCCGGAGATGGGCCGCTCGGTCGGCACGAACATCCCGGACGCCCTGGTCGACATCTACACGCCCGCGCACCTGCTCCTCCTGGCCCTGGCGGGCGTGGCGATAGCCACCGCGGGCGCCCTGCTCCCCGCCACCTGGGCAGCAGCCACCCGCACGGCAACGGCCCTGCGCTCGGAGTGACGGACCCCGGAAGGGAGTCCCCTTGGCCACCCTGCGCGCGCGTACGCTGTGCGAGCGTACGCGCACGCAGGGTGGACAGTACTCGTGACTTTCCGTGAGCATGGGTGCGTTGGGTGTGAGGTACGGGGCGGGTGCGCGAGAGGTGGCCAGGATGGCCGATGGCACGGTGGAGACGGGTGGTGGCGGCAGCTGCGGAAGTGAGCCGGAGCCGTCGGACAGCATGCGGACGTTCGGCGCGATGGTCCAAGCGCTGCGAGAACATGCGGGGTTGAGCCGGGAGCAGCTCGGCGACCACGTGCGGTACTCGAAGCACACGGTGGCGTCGATCGAGCGCGGTCGGCGGATGCCGCCGCCGGACTTCGTGGAACGGGCGGAGCCGGTGCTGGGGGACACGGGGGCGCTGCGGAAGTCGGTGCCGCATCTGGCCCGGCGGCCTGGGCTGGCACGGTGGTTCCGGGAGTGGGCGAGGCTGGAGAGGGAGGCGATCAGGCTCTCTACGTACGAGTGTCGGCTGATCCCGGGCCTGTTGCAGACGGAGACGTATGCGCGGGCCCTTTTCGGAAACGAGTTGCCACCGCTCACCGATGAGCAGATCGAGGTCCAGTGGGAAGCACGCGCAGAGCGGCAGCGGTTACTACGAGAGCGCCCGAGCACAGCGTTCAGCTTCATCCTGGAGGAGCATCTGCTCCTACGGCAGATGGGCGGGGCAGAGATCACGCGCGAGCAGATCGACCATCTGTTGGCGATCGCGGAGCTACGGAACGTCGAGGTTCAGGTCATGCCGCAGATGCGGGTAACGCACGCGGGTCTGGCAGGACCGATGCAGCTACTCGAAACCCCGGAGAACCGGTGGTACGCCTACAACGAAGCACAGCGTGGCGGTCTGTTCGTCTCGGACCCGAAAGAGATCAGCGTGCTCCAGCTCCGGTATGCCAGGATGTGCGCGCAGGCCCTCAACCCCGAGGACTCAGTGAGCCTGCTCCAGCGAATGCGAGGAGCGCAATGAGCCCCAGCGACTTGGCCTGGTTCAAGTCCAGCTACAGCAGCAGCGGCGACGGCGACTGCGTGGAAGTCGCCGTCTCCTGGCGCAAGTCCAGCTACAGCAGCGGCAGCGAAGGCGACTGCGTCGAGGTCGCCCCCTGCCCCTCCGCCGTCCACGTCCGTGACTCCAAGGACAAGACCGGCCCCCAGCTCACCTTCACCCCCGACGCCTGGGCCGACTTCGTCACCTTCGCCCGCCACCACCAGCTCTGACCCCTACACCACTACCGTTCGCGCCGGTCACGCTCTCTCTGCAAGCGCTGCGCCGACTTCGCTTCGCGTCGCTTCTGCTTGAGATACTCGGCGTGATCGTGACGGCGCTGCCGCTCGACGCTCTTCGCCTCGTCGTTGCTGACTCCGAACAACAGTCGCGCCAGCAACTGAAAGAAGCCCGCAACCGCACCCACGTACACGGCAAACACCCAGCCGAGGACCGTGGGCGCTCACAAGAACACAACAAGCCACCAGTACCAGGCCATCCTTCCAGCGTAGTGCCGCTGGACGGCCTGGAACCCTTCCTCGGCTTCCGGCGGGGCCGGTAGAGGAGTGGGCTCACGGCAATGATGTCATTCTGCGCGCAACGTACCGGACATGAAGAGGGCTCACACTTTTATCGCGTCATCCTCGATGGAGGCGACCGGCTTGCTTTCGTAGTTCTTGATCTGCAACAGATGGAGATCTTCCCTTCGACCCCGGAGGGGAGACCGATCGGCGACGTCGACGCACCGAACGCTGTGCTCTCCCAGCTCAGGAGGGAGGAGTTCGCCCTGATCTCCAGCATTATCAGGCGTCAGTGGCGGAAGGACGGGGAACCGCCCTCCCAGGTCGTCAAGTACTACGGCTGACAGAAGGAACGGCGCGGCGGAACGCAACGACGGCCGCGTCCACGGCATGGGCGCCAACGCCACAGGCCAACTCCAGGCGAGCGAACCCGTTCAAGACGCCGTTCGACCTTGTGACACCATGTGCGGCATGACGACCAACCGAAAGGCCCGTGCCGCGTAGACGGCCAGGACACGCCCGGGCCGGAATTCCGGACCGTCAGCAGTCACACCGCCCGAAGCCGGCCATCGACGGCCTCTCGCCGCGGGCGCTGTCCGAGATCGTTCGTCTTGAACGCACGCGGAACTACCTCCAACCGGGGGACATCAGCTCGGCATTGCGTTTGTGGAAGGACTACGTCCACCGGCCTGCCCGCGAGCTCTGGCACGACGACGAGTTCGGCAACGTGCACTGGTACTGCTGCGGCAACCCTCACGAAGGCCGCGCCCTACTCGACGGTGTGATCCGGGCGATGTCGCCTCGCGGAGCCCGCGAACTCCGCAAGATCATCGAGGAGCTCGACGCCTTCATGGGCCCGCCCGACCCAGCCTCCGACCGCCGAAGATGAAGGACAAGCGAAGGACGGCTCAGCTCACGGATCCACGCGATGACGTGGGGCAACGACGCGATCCGTGAGCCCGGTGCGGGGCGGGGCGGGATGCTCCCGGCGTCGGGGGCGGCGGCGCGGGGGTGCCGGCCCTGGTCGCCGGAGTGGCCGGTGTCGTGGGGGAAGACCGGCGTCGGGGTGGGCGGTGTCGTAGGCGAAACGGCCTGACGTGGGATTTGGAGCATTTCGCCCCCCGGCCGCTGAAGCCCAGCCACGTCCCCGGGGGAGCCCGGCTCGGGCCCAGCGGCGATCACACGGGACAGGCCGCGCCCACCAGCACCCGGAACCTGTGTTGCCCGGGGAAGCAGCGCCCAACTCCCCCGCCGCACCACGTTCGCCCACACGGCGACGGCGCGCGCCGGGGTCCTGTGCGGCGTCGAGTGGGCAGTGTGCACGTGCCGCGGGGCGAAACTCGGGCCCTGGGGCCCGATCCGGCCCGGATCCGGGAGGGTTACCGCGAGTTACGACCCGATCCCTCCGCCCGGGGCTTGCGGATGGCGGTTGCCCGGCCTCGGAGCGGCTGCGTGCGCGTCGATGGGCGAAAGTCGGACCGCGGGGGCGATTTGCCCGGTTCGCTGGGAGGTTGCCGCTAGTTTCGCTCGATCCTCGTCGTTCGGCGCGACCTTGCGCCCGTAGGTCCGCCCGGGGGCGGCGAGTGCGTGCGCGTGAGCGAAAGTCCGGCCAGGAGGGCGGTTTGGGCGACTTTCGTTCGTCGACCGCCATGGGTTTGTCGCAGTGGCGTTCGCTCCAGGTGGCCCAGGTGAGGGCTGGCGCCCCTGGCGGCGAAAGTCGGGCCCGCCGGGGGGGTGCCCCGGTTAGGAGGAGGGGGTGCCGCGAGTTTCGCCCGCCTGCGGTCCATCGGGGCGGCCTGGGCGGGGGGTGGCGCGCCTCGATGGGCAAAAGTCGCGGCCCCTGGGTGATTTGGGCTGGTTTTCGGGGTGGGCCGCCGGGAGTTCGTCTCTACCGAGTGCATTCCGAGTCGCCTGGAGGGGCGGATGGCCGAGTGGGTGCGGCTGGGTGGGCGAAAGTCTGCGTTTGGGGCTGATTCGGGGCATGCCCAGGGGTGTTACCGCTACTTACGGCCCGATTTCTCCGCACCGGCGGTGCAGCTCCCCCCGGCGGGCGGTCGCCGGGCGGACGCACGCCCCTGCATGCAGGCGTTGGGCGTTGATTCCCCGGGTGGGCTCGTTCCGGGTGCTGGCGGGCGCGGGTTCTTGCGTGCAATCGCCGCTGCGGCCCGAGCCGGTTCCCTCGGGGACGCAGCTGGGCTCCGGCCTGGGGGGTCAATGCTCCACAACCCACGTCAGGCCGTTTCGCCTACGACACCGCCCACCCCGACGCCCGCCTTCCCCACGACACCGGCCACTCCGGCGACCAGAGCCGGCCCCCACCGCGCCGCCGCCCCCGGCACTGAGAACATCCCGCCCCCGCCCCACCACGCACCGGGCTCCCACCCCGACGCCGGGAACGCCCGCAAGCGGATCAAACCCCGGCACCGGCCTTCGCCCCCGCACCCCGAGGACGTCGAACTCGCCCCATAACAGCCCCGACGGCGACTGCGTGGAAGTCGCCGTCTCCTGGCGCAAGTCCAGCCACAGCAGCGGCAGTCAGGGCGACTGCGTCGAGGTCGCCGCCTGCCCGTCCGCCGTCCACGTCCGTGACTCCAAGGACAAGACCGGCCCCCAGCTCACCTTCACCCCCGACGCCTGGGCCGACTTCGTCGCCTTCACCCGCCGCCACCAGACCTGGCCCCTACACCTCCGCCGCCTTCGGGTCCACCGGGTGGACGGCCAGGGCGTGGACCGTGACGTCCATCCAGGGCCACACCGGCAGCGACGAGATGATCGCGTGCATCTCCGTGGGGTCCGCCGCCCGCCACAGGCCCCAGTTGTCCGTGCGGCCCGGGACGCGCCACATGCGGACCAGGTGGCCCGCCTCGGCGAGTTCCGCCGCGCGGCGGCGTTCGGCCTGGGAGACCGAGTCCTTGTACTCCGGGTCCATGCCCTCGGGCCAGGTGATGCGTATGTTGATGAGGAATTCCATGGGGTTCCTGTCGTCTCGTCGTGCGGGAAAAGCGTCAGGCGCCGAACGGGTCGGCCGGCGTGCCGTGTTCGGTGACCACGGACTTCGTCTGGAGAAACTCGGCCACTGCCTCGACGCCGTTCTCGCGGCCCAGGCCGGACTGCTTGTAGCCGCCGAAGGGGACGCTCCAGTGGAGCAGCCGGTACGTGTTCACCCAGACCACGCCCGCCTGGAGGCGGCGGGACACCCGGTGGGCGCGGGCGGCGTCCCGCGTCCAGAGGCCGGCGGCCAGGCCGTATTCGACGGAGTTGGCGATCTCCACCGCCTCGTCGTCGGTGTCGAAGGGGTGGACGGTGACGACCGGGCCGAAGACCTCCTCGCGGCAGACCGCCGCGTCGGGGGCGGTGTCGACGAGGACCGTCGGCTCGTACCAGTAGCCCTCCTTCAGATCCCCCTCCACCGGCGCCCGTCGTCCGCCCGCCACCGCGCGGGCTCCGCCCGCCAGCGCCTCGTCCACGTACCCCTCGATCCGCTCCAACTGCGCCGCCGAGGCCACCGGGCCCACATGCGTCGCCGGGTCCGCCGGGTCGCCCACCCGCAGCCGCTGCACCGCCGGGGCGTACCGGCTCAGGAACTCCTCGTACACCTCCCGCTGTACGAGGACCCGCGAGCCCGCGACGCACGTCTGGCCCGCTGCCGAGAACGCGCCCTGGCGGGCGGCGGTGACGGCGGCGTCCAGGTCGGCGTCGGCGAAGACGATGTGGGCGGACTTGCCGCCCGCCTCGCAGACGTAGCGCTTCATCTGGCTCGCCGCGCGCGCCCCGAGGGTCCGGGCGACCGCGGTGCTGCCGGTGAACGTCACCATCGCGACGTCCGGGTGGTCCAGCAGCCGCCCGCCCTCCTCCGCGCCGCCGATGACGACGCTGACGACACCGGGCGGCAGCCCGGCGTCGAGGGCCAGTTCCGCCAGCCGTACGGACGACGCGGGGGCCTGCGGCGGCGGCTTGAGAACGACGGTGTTGCCCGCGGCCAGCGCCGGGGCCAGCTTCCACGAGCCCAGCGACAGCGCGCCGTTGAACGGCGTGAACGCGGCGACGACGCCCAGCGGCTCCTGCCGGATCAGCGCGTCGGTCGTGGCACTGAGCGTGCGGTGGCGGTCGTCGAGGGTCTCGGCCGCGGCGGCGAAGTAGCGGTACCAACGGGCCAGCGCGCGCACCTCGCCGCGGGTGGCGGCCAGCGGCTTGCCGTTCGCCAGCGTCTCCAGCCGGGCCAGTTCGTCGGCGTGCTCCACGATCACGTCGCCGAGCCGGTGGAGGAGGTCGGCGCGGGCGTACGCGGGCAGCGCGCCCCATGGTCCTTCGTGGAACGCCGCGGAGGCGCCGCGCACCGCGTCGTCCACGGCGTCCGGGTCGAGGCGGGCCAGCGCCCAGACCCGGCCGGTCGCCGGGTCGGTCAGCGGTACGGACGTGCCCGCGGGCGCGCGCCGGCGGCCCTCCGTGTGGGAGGTGTACTCGGCGGCGGCCGGGGTGGCGGGGGTCATGGTGCGGGGGTCCTTTCGGCGAGGGCGGCGCGCACGGCCGGGGTGTCGTGGTGGTGGCAGGCCACAAAGTGGCCGGTCGCCGAGACGGTGGCGGGCGGCGGGGAGTCGCCCTCCCGGCACGCGGCGGTGGCGAAGGGGCAGGACATCTGGAAGCGGCAGCCGGGGGGCGGGGCCGACGGGTCCGGGGGTTCGGCCCGCGGTCCGTCCACATCCGTGAGGTCGGCGTCCCGCGCACCCGCCGCCCGCGGGTCCGGTACCGGCACCGCGCGCAGCAGCGCCCGCGTGTACGGGTGCCGCGGCGCCGCGAACAGTTCGTCGCACGGCGCGCTCTCCATCACCTTCCCGCCGTACATCACGACGACGTGGTCGGAGAGGTGCCGGACCACCCCCATGTCGTGCGAGATGAACAGGAAGCTGACGTCCCGCTCGCGGCGCAGGTCCTGGATGAGGTTGAGTATCTGGCCCTGGATGCTGACGTCGAGCGCCGAGACGATCTCGTCGCACACGATGAACCGCGGCTCCACCGCCAGCGCCCGCGCGATCGCCGCCCGCTGGCGCTGCCCGCCGGACAGTTCGTGCGGGTAGCGGCCGGCCAACTGCGGGCGCAGGCCCACCTGGTCGAGGAGTTCGGCGACCCGCGCGGAGACGCCGCCCGGCGCCACCGTGCGGTGCACCGTGAGGACTTCGCGGAGCATGGTGCGCAGCGTCATCCGCGGGTTGAGGCTCGCGTACGGGTCCTGGTAGACGATCTGCGCCACCCGCGGCAGCGTCCGGTCGCGGCGCAGCTCGCCCAGCTCCCGGCCGTGCAGGCGCACGCTGCCGGAGGTGACGGGCGACAGGCCGAGCAGGGCGCGGCCCGTGGTGGTCTTGCCGCTGCCGGACTCGCCGACGAGGCTGACGATGCTGCGCGCGGGGACGGTGAAGGAGACGCCGGCCACGGCGTGGGTGGTGCCGGTGACGCGGCGCAGCAGCCCGGTGCGTACGGGGAAGTCCACCCGCAGGTCCGCCACGACGGCGGCGGGCGGCGCGGTGTTCTCGGCGGCGCTCATGTGCGGGCTCCTTCCGCGGGGACGGGGGCGGTGACCGGGCAGCGGACCAGGTGCCCGGCGCGGGCCGGGTCCGGCTGCGCCAGAAGTGGGACACCGTCCCCGCACTCGGCCCGCGCCAGCGTGCAGCGCGGCTGGAACGCGCACCCCGGCGGCGGCGCCGACGGGTGCGGCGGCAGTCCCGGGATGGCGGGGAGCCGGTCGCCGGGCTTTCTGTCCATCCGCGGTACGGACCGCATCAGCGCCCGCGTGTACGGGTGGCCCGGGGCGTCGAACAGCTCGGCGGTCGACGCCGTCTCGACGATCATCCCCCCGTACATCACGGCGATCCGGTCCGTGACCCCGGCGACGACGCCCAGGTCGTGGGTGATGAGCACCAGCGCCATGTCCAGCTCCCGGCGCAGCCGGTCGATGAGCCGCAGCACCTGGGACTGGATGGAGACGTCGAGCGCGGTGGTCGGCTCGTCGGCGATGAGCAGCCTGGGTTCGCGGCTGATCGCCATGGCGATCAGGACGCGCTGGCGCATGCCGCCGGAGAGCTGGTGCGGGTACGCGCGCAGCCGTTCGCGGGCGGCGGGGATGCCGACGAGCTGGAGCAGTTCGGTACAGCGGTCCGCGGCGGACCTGCGGCTGTGGCCGTCGTAGCGGATCAGCGGCTCCGCCATCTGCTTGCCGACGCTCATGGCGGGGTTGAGCGCGGACAGGGCGTCCTGGGAGACGAGCCCGATGCCGGAGCCGCGGACCGCGCGCAACTGCTTCTGGCTGAGCGCGGTGAGGTCCGTCCCGTCGAACGTCACCCGGCCCGAGACCCGGGCGCCGCCCCGCCCCAGCATGCCCAGGACCGCCAGCATCGTCTGGCTCTTGCCGCTCCCTGACTCGCCGACGACGCCCAGCGACTCGCCGGCGGCGACGCGGAAGGAGACGTCGCGGACGGTGGTCAGCGAGGAGTCGTGGTCGTGGCCCGGGTGGCTGACCTCAAGGTGCGCTACGTCCAGCACGTTCACGGTGGTGCCTCCCTACGCGAGCTTGATCTTGGGGTTGAAGTACGCCTGCGCCACGTCGACCAGCAGGTTGATCAGCACGAAGGCGACGGCGATGACGAGGATTCCGCCCTGGACGAGGGGGATGTCGCGGGACGAGATGGCCTGCTGGAGCGCGAGCCCGACGCCCGGCCAGGAGAACACCGTCTCGGTGAGCACCGCCCCGCTGAGCAGGAACCCGGCCTGGAGGCCGATCACCGTGACCACCGAGGGCATGGCGTTCGGGAGCACGTGCCGGACGACGACGTGGAACTCGCCGATGCCGCGCGAACGGGCCGTCTGCACGTAGTCGTTGTCGATGACCTCCAGCACCGCCGAGCGGGTCATGCGGGCGATGACGGCCAGCGACCAGGCGGCCAGGGTGATGACGGGCAGCACCATATGTGCCGCGGTGTCGAGGGCGCCGCCGCCGGCGATGGAGGTCATGCCTGTCGCCGGCAGCATCCGCAGTTGCAGCGAGAAGACGACGATCAGGACCAGGCCGAGCCAGAACGACGGCACCGAGTTGAGGAACAGCACGCCGACGGTCAGCCCGCGGTCGCGTACGGAGCCGGGCTTCTGCGCGGCCCAGGTGCCGATGGCCACGCCGAGGACCGCGGCGACGACGATGGCCGTGCCGGAGAGCAGCAGGGTGTTGAGCAGCCGCTCGGACAGCACCTCGGAGACCGGGCGGCCGAAGGACAGCGAGCGGCCGAGGTCGCCGCTGAAGAGGTTGCCGAGGTAGGTGAAGTACCGCGAGACGGCGGGCTCGTCGAGGCCGAGGTCGGCGCGGAGCGCCGCGCGGTCCTCCTCGGACGAGGTCGGGCCGAGAAGCGCGGTGGCCTGGTCGCCGGGGATGATCTGGCCGAGGCCGAAGGTGGCGACGGTCACCCCGAGGAGTACGGGGATCATCTGCAGCGCGCGGCGCAGGATGAAGGTCAGCATGCCGCGTCTCCCGTCTTGCCGGAGCGGGCGGCCGGGGCGGCCGTCCCGCCGTCGTCCGCCCTGCCGTCGTCCGTCCCGGCGTCGTCCGTCTTCGCCGCCCGCGACCGCCGCGAGCGCGGGTCGAGCCGGTCCCGTACGCCGTCGCCGAGGAGGTTGAAGCCCACCGCCAGGACCACGACCGCGAGGCCCGGGAGCGTGGCGACGTGCGGTGAGGTCACCAGCAGCGCCCGGCCGCCGCTGAGCATCTGGCCCCAGTCGGGCGTGGGCGGCTGGGCGCCGAGGCCGAGGAAGGCGAGGCTGGCGCTGAGGATGACGTTGCGGCCGGTCTGCAGGGTGGCGAAGACGACCAGGCCGCCCAGCAGGTTCGGGGCGATGTGGCGGAACGCGATCCGCCGGTGCCCGTACCCGAGGGCCGAGGCCGCCTCCACGTACTGTTCCTGCCGCAGCGAGACGACGTTGCCGCGGACGATCCGGCCGAACTCGGGGATCGTCACGACCACCACCGCCACGATCAGCGACGTGGTGCTGGGCCCCAGCGCCACGCCGATGCCCAGCGCCAGCAGGATGCCGGGGAACGAGAACATCACGTCGAAGACCCGCATCAGCACGCTGTCGACCCAGCCGCCGACGTAGCCGGAGAACAGGCCGATGCAGCCGCCGACCGCCAGCGCGAGGAGCGTCGGCAGGATCGCGACGAGCAGCGCCATCCGGGCCCCGTACATGAGCCTGCTGAGGATGTCGCGGCCCACCTCGTCGGTGCCCAGCAGGTGGCCGTCGCTGAAGAGGCCGAGGCCGAGGGCCGCGGGGTCGGTGTCCAGCGGGTCGTGCGGGGCGATGAGGGGCGCCAGCAGCGCGACCAGGACGGTGACGGCGACGATGCCGCCGCCGAGGTACGCGGTGGCGTTGCCGGCGGAGAGCCGGGCGAGCCGGCCGCGCGTGCGGGTCCGCGCCGGCGGGCGGGCGACGGGCGCGCCCGCGGCTCCCGGGGGTGCTGCCGCGGTGGCCTTCATGGCTGTTCTCCCCTCACTTCTCTCGGCACCTGTCTCACTTCTCCCGTTCCTCACCGGCGGCGGATGGTGGTGTAGTCGACGTACACGGAGGCGGCGGGCGCGACGCCGCCGACCTTGCCGGCGAGGAGCCGGGGCAGGCGGTCCTGGTAGAGGAAGACCCAGGGGGCGTCGGCGGCGATCTCGTCGGCGGCCTGCCGGTAGAGCCCCATGCGGCTCGCGGTGTCCGGCTCGCCCCTGGCCCGGTCGAACAGGGCGTCGACCTCGTCGTTCGCGTACCAGCCCCGGTTGACGCCCGCGGGCGGGTGCGCCTGGCCGCTGAACATCCGCTCCAGGAAGTCGGCGGCGTCGGCGCCCGTGGTCCAGCCGTTGAACGAGCCGTGGGTGCGGTCGTCGTAGCCGTTGCCCTCCTCGGCGACCAGCGACGCGAACTCCATGTACCGCACCTTCAGCGACACCCCGACCGCCTTCAGGTCCTGCTCCAGCAGCGCCATGATCTCGGTCGCCTGCGAGAACCCGGGACCGCTGTCGGGGGCGAGGAGCGTGATGCGTACGGGCGTCTCGACGCCGCTCTCGCGGATGAGCTGCCGGGCACGCTCCGGGTCGTAGGTGTACGGGGAGCTGCCCGCCCCGTCCGTCTCCGCGGCCGCCTCGTCGTACGCCTCGTTCCCGCGCGGCAGCGGGCCCGTGGAGGGCGCGACCTGGCCCTGGGTGAGGGTGGCGATGGCCTTGCGGTCGACGGCGTAGTTGAGCGCCTGGCGGAACTCCGGGTCGTCGGTGGGGGCGATGCGGGCGTTGAGCCGCAGGAAGTACTGGTTCGCCGCGTCCGGGTACTGCACGCTCATCGCGTCGTCGTGGGTGAGCTGGTGCACCTGCTGGGCGCCGGCGCTCAGGATGGCGTCCACCTCGCCGGTCTCGGCGGCGATGGCGAGCGTGGTGGGGTCGGTGACGGACTCGACGACGATGGTCGGCGTGCGCGGCTCACCGCCCCAGTAGCCGGTGTTGCGCTCCAGGGTGATGCGCCGGCCGTGGTCGGCGGCGCGCTGCGTGAACGGTCCGGTCCCCACCGGGTGCAGGCCGATGTCGTCGGGCTTGCCGGCGTTCAGCGCCTTCGGGCTGACGATCGACATGCGCCGGTCGGTGAGCAGCCGCGGAAGTCCCGCGTACGGCTCGGAGAGCCGCAGCGTCAGCCGGTACGGCTCGGAGAGCCGCAGCGTCAGCCGGTACGGCCCGGTGACCTCGACGCGCTCGATCCAGCGGGTCAGGAACGTCATGTTCCCCGCGGCGGTGGCGTCATGGACCGGGGAGTCCTCGTCCATGATCCGGTCGAAGTTGAGCTTGACGGCGTCGGCGTCGAGGCGCGCGCCGTCGGCGAAGGTGACGCCCTCGCGGAGTTCGAGGGTGTAACTGCGGGCGTCGGAGGCGGACTTCCAGGACTCGGCGAGCCCGGGGCGCAGGGCCGGGGCGCGGTCCGTACGGGCGCTCAGGTCCTCGCGGATGAGGGGGTCGTAGAGGGCGTCGACGATCCGCAGGCCGACGGTGCCGGACATGCGGTGCGGGTCGAGCGGCGGGATCTCGCCCTCGGCGCCGATGACCAGGGTGCCGGAGTCGCGGCCGAAGGACGGGTTGGCGCTGCAGCCGGCGAGCAGGAGGGCGGCGGCCAGCGCGCAGCCGGCGGCGGCGCGCAGGCCCCTGCGGGGTGCGCGGCGCGGACGGGGCGGACGGGGACGGTGCGTGAACCTCATGCCTGTCGCCTTTGCTCGTCGTCGGACGGGTCGTGGGCCGGGTCGCACAGCCCGGCGCCAGGGGTGGGTCGCAGGGCGGGGCCCGGGGCGGGTCGTAGGCCGTCGCCGGTGCCGGGGCCCGGGGCGGCGTTCCGGTCGCCGGGACCGCCGCCCTCGCGCAGGTCGGTGAGGACGGCGCGGGCCGCGTTGCGGCCGGGGGTGCCGGTGACGTAGCCGCCGGGCCAGGTGCCGGCGCCGGAGAGGTAGAAGCCGGGCAGCGGGGTGCGGTAGCCGGCGACGGCGGGGTGCGGGCGGGCGCCGAAGAGACCGGCGGGGAGCATGTCGCCGTGCGTGATGTTGCTCTCCGGCAGGCCGAGTTCGCGCTCGATCTCGACGGGGCCCAGGAAGCGGTGGTCGGTGATCCGGTCGCCGAGGCCCGGCATCAGCTCCTCCAGCACCGCGACGCAACGCCGCCCGAACGCCTCGACGCGGGCCCCGTCCCAGCCGCCGTCCTCCGGCGCGTACGGCGCATGCCAGGCGTTGACGGAGATGAGGTGGGTGTCCCCGGGGGTGAGCCCCGGCGAGGTGAGGGTGGGGATGAGCCCCCACATCAGGGGGCGTTCGGAGGCCCGCCCGGCGAGGGCGGCGGTGACGGACTCCTTGATGTGGCCGAGGGAGTCGCCGAAGCGGAACTGGCAGGCGCGCGCCGCCTCCGCATCGGCGTCGTCGGGCAGACCGGCGTACGCGGGCAGGGAGTCGACCTCCAGCACCAGCTTGAACGCCGAGCCGCGCATCAGCTGCTCCGCCACCTCCGCGCGGACGTCCGCGCCCAGCGCACCGTCGTCGAGGAGGTCGCGGAAGAGGTGGACGGGGTTGACCGCGGCGACGACGCGGTCGGCGGCGAACTCCTCGCCGGCCGCGGTGACCACGCCGCGCACGCCGCCGCCCCGCTCGTCGTACAGGATGCGGGATACGGGCGTGCCGGTGCGGAACTCGACGCCGTGGGCGCGGCAGCTCGCTTCGAGCGCGTCGACTATGGCGCTCATCGAGCCGACCGGCAGACCCGTGGAACCGCGCAGCGCCACGCGCTCGGCGTCGCCGGGGCCGCTGAGCCCCGCCGCCGACGCCCGGGCGAAGGGGCGCATCATCAGCCCGATCGCCGTGCCCGGCGCCGACGGCGGGACGAGTTGGGCGTTGAGCGCCAGCATCCCGAGCAGTCCCCCGACCTGCTCGGAGTGCAGCCGCTCGGCCAGCAGCCCGCGGAGACTGCCGTCGAAGACGGCGGTGAAGAGCTTGAGGTCGTCCGGGTCCGACAGCCGGCCGCGCAACTCGTCCAGGGCCGGCGGCGGTTCGTCCAGCGAGACGCCGAGGGCGGCGCCGAGGCGGTCCAGCCCGGCGATCAGCTCGCGGTAGCGGCGGGACTCGCCGGCGGCGAGGGCGTCGAGCTGCCGGTCCACGCGGGCCTGGTCGCGCCAGCCGACGAAGCTGCGGTCGGCGAAGCGGTGCACGACGGTGGGATCGGCCCGTACGAACCGCAGGCCGTGGTCCGCGAGGCGCAGCTCGCGGACCACCGCGGGGTTGAGCGAGCCGGGCGAGTTGGTGAACGACAGGGTGCGTCCCGGCAGGAACTCGTACGGGCCGCACGGCCCGCCGAGACGGTCGCGCGCCTCGATTACCGCGACGCGCAGCCCCGCCCGGCCCAGGTAGGCCGCGGCCACCAGACCGTTGTGGCCGCCGCCCACGACGACCGCGTCAAAGCGCCTCATCGCCCACCACGTCCCCTCCGTCGTCCTGTCGTTCCGTCGTCCTGCTGTCGTCGTGCCGGCCTGCTGTCGTCGTGCCGGCCGCCGCGCGGCCGCGTCAGCCCTGCGGTCCCGGCCGGAAGCCCTCGTCGAAGACCCGGACCCAGTTGCCGCCCGAGATCAGCTCGGTCTCCCGCTCGCCGAACCCGCGGCGGCGCAGCTCCGCGAGCACGTCGGCGTAGCCGCTGCCCGCGGCGAACCACTCGGGGAAGTCGACCTGGCCGGAGATCGGCACCATGGGCTTGCGGCTCCACCGCCCCTGGCGCCACCAGTGCAGTTCCTCGTCGCCCTGGCCCGCGTAGTAGTCGGAGGCGAGGCCGACGTGCTCGACGCCGATCAGCTCGGCGGTGTACGCGACCATGTCGCAGAAGTCGGCGACGGTGCAGGCCTGCCCGTTCGGCGCCAGCCGCGGGTACATGCTCAGCCCGACGACCCCGCCCTGCTGTGCCGACTCCTTCAGCACGGTGTCGGACTTGTTGCGGAAGGCGAGTTCGACGTCCTCGCCGACGAACGCGCGCGGGTTGGCGTGCGTGATCATGACGGGCCGCTCGGAGGTCTCGATCGCCTCCAGCGAGGTCCGCTCGTTGCAGTGGGAGATGTCGACGAGCATCCCCACCCGGTTCATCTCCCGGATGAGGTTCACGCCGTAGGTGCGCGAGAGCCCCGCGTGGTCCGCCTCCCAGCAGCCGGCCCCGGCGGAGTTCTGGGTGTTGTACGTGAGCTGGGCGATCCGCACACCGGCCTGGTGGAACGCGCCGACGAGGTCGAGGTCGTCCTCGAACGGGCTGCTGTTCTGGAAGCCGAGCACGACCGCCGTGCGGCCGTCGCGGTCCGCGGCGCGGATGTCGTCGGCGGAGCGGCCCTCGCAGAGCAGGTCGGCGTGCTCGGCGAGATGCCGCTGCCAGCGGCCGACCTCCCGCATGGTCTCGGTGGAGTCCTCCCAGATGGCCACGGTGACGTGCACGGCGGTGAGGCCGGCGGCGCGCCACTCCTCGAAGCGTTCCCGGGCGGGCTTGTTGAACTGCAGTGCGTCTACGAGCACGGTCCTGTTCCTCTGCGGTGCGGTGGGGTGTGGTGCGACGGGCCGACAGGCCGGCGGGGTGCGCTCAGCCGGGCAGGCCGGAGAGGTCCGGGATGCCGCCGAGCCGGCCGAGGGCCGGCAGCTCGTCCCGCAGCCCCAGGTGGCGCAGGGCCCGCCAGAGGGAGGACTGATTGCTCGTCACGACCGGGATCCCGGTGTCGAGTTCGAGGTACGGCAGCACCTCGAAGGTCCGGAACGTGCCGCAGGAGATGAGGAGCGCGTCCGCGTCGGGCGCCGCCTTGTGCAGCCGGCGGCCGAGCCGGTAGGCGCTGTCGGCGTCGTGCACGCTGGCCTCGTACGGGTCGGTGAGCTGCAGGCCCTCCATCGCCACCACCTCGAAGCCGAGGGCGGTGAGGTAGGTGCGCAGGGACTCGTTGACCTCGTCGGTGTAGATGGTGCCCACGGCGACCTTCGTCGCGCCGAGGGCGCGGAGGGCGTCGTTGGCCGCCTGCTGCATGGTGATCGCCGGTACGCCGGTGACGGCGGTGATCTCGCCCGTGACCTTCTCGTCGGTGCCCGGACCCGGGATGAAGGTGCCGGGGGCGCCGCACTGCACGATCAGGTCCACCTTCGCGGTGGCCAACTGCCGCGACGCCTCGACGACCTGGCTCATCATCTCCCGCAGCCCGGCGGCGTCGACGCGCGGGACGATGGTCCGGGCGTCGGCGAACGCCACGCCCGTAGGCGCTATTTCACGCCACTCCTCCGCTCCTTCGATCGCCGTCGCGGGGCGTATCTGCCCGATTCGTGCACGCCAGCCGAGCAACATCAGGGGCTCACCTCAAGTTCTGGGACACTGTACCAAGACTGATTGGGACACCGTACCTTCAGCTTTTGGGCAGGTCAATGGGGTGACAGTAGAAGGATGCGGGCACGAAAAAGCCGGTCAGACGCCTTCGGGGCGCCGGACCGGCCGGAACTCGCGGGTGGTACGGGGGTGCTGGGGGTGCGGTGCTGGGGGGCGGCGCGCTACGCGGGCTGGCGCCAGCGGAGGGCGATCTCCGCCGCCGCCTTCTGCAGCGCCGGCACCAGCTCCGCCATGCGCTCGTCGGTGAGCCGGGCCTCGGGCCCGTAGATGCTGAGGGCGGCGACGAGGCTGCCCTGCCTGCCGATGGGGACGGCCACGCCGCAGCCGCCGGCGATCCACTCGCTGCGGCTCAGCGCGTAACCGTTCGCGCCGACCTCGGCGACCTGTCCCAGAATCCGGTCCGCGGCCGTCTCGTCCGGGCCTTCGGCCACGTGCTCCCCCACCAGCCGGCGGAGTTCGTCCGCGGGCAGCAGGGACATCAGGACCCGGCCGGTGGCACCGGAGAAGAGCGAGTAGGGCCGGCCCACGCCGGTGATCAGCCGCAGCGGCTGCGAGCTCTCGGCCTCGTGCACGGTGACGCGGCGGCCGTCGACGATGGTGGAGATGCAGGCGGTCTCGCCGGTCACCGCGGCGATCCGTGCGGTGGTGCCGGTCGCGGCGCTGACCAGGTCGCTGTTGTCCGCGTGCTTCCAGGCGAGGGTGAGCGCGGCGGGCCCGACGACGTACTTGCGGGTGGCCTCGTCCGCGACGGCCAGCCCCACCTTCTCCAGGGAGGCGAGGATGCGCTGCGTGGAGCTCTTGCTGATCGCGAGGTCGCGGCTCAGCTCACGCACGCCGCGCGGGCGGTCGGCTTCCGCGATGGCCTTGAGCACCATGAGCGCGTGGTCCACGATCTGTACGGTCCCGGGCCCCTGCGCGCCCTGCGCACCCCGTCCCGCGCCGGCGGCCGCCTCCGCGCCGCCCTGCCCGGCCGGGGCCGCCGGCTCCGACGCCTGTCCGGTCGCCATCGAGCCCGGTCCTCTCCCTCGCGGGCGCTCTCTGCACCGCCAGGAAGTATCACACAGGGCCCCGTGAGCAGTCACTTCACGGTCCCGGCCGCCCCGGGGAAGCGGGGCGGCGGTCCGGGTCAGGGCGTCCGGGTCCGGGGCGGCGGGCGCCGCGGCGATGCGGCTGCTGGGGCGGTCCGCCTGGTACGCACCGGCCGGGCTGCGCAGGCTGCACGCGAAGATCGGGCTGAGCGAGGGGCCGAAGGCGGCGTCGGCGGAGGGGACGGAGCCGGCCGGAACCCCGGAGTCCACCGATGCTCCGGTCTCCGTCGAGGTCTCCGAGCCCGCGCAGGTCCGGGACGCGGAGCGCCGGGAACCGGCGGGCGCCTAGCTCCCGGAATGCCCGATCTCCCCCGGCGTGGGCGGGAATTAGCAGCAAGCTGTCAATTCCCGCCCGCGCCCTTCGCGGGCGATGATGCCCGTACGGCTCCGAAGCGGTGACGCCTGAAGTGGGGTATCCGGATGGGCAGTGGCTCGCGCGCACCGTACTCGCCGACCCCGCTCCCGCCACCCGGGCCCGCGGTGCCCACGCACTGCCCGTACTGCGCACTGCAGTGCGGCACCCGCCTGCGGCCCGGCGCCACCCCCGCGGAACCGCTGCACGTCGAGCCGGACGCCGACTTCCCCGTCAACCAGGGCGGCCTGTGCCAGAAGGGCTGGACCGCCCCCGCCGTCCTGCGCGCCCCCGACCGGCTGCGCACCCCTCTCCTGCGCGACCGCACCGGCCGTCTCACCCCCGCCGGCTGGGGCCAGGCTCTGGACACCGTCGCCGCCCGGCTGGCGGAGATACGCGCCGCGCACGGCCCCGACTCCGTCGCCGTCTTCGGCGGCGGCGGACTGACGAACGAGAAGGCGTACCTGCTCGGCAAGTTCGCCCGCGTGGCCCTCGGCACCCGGATGATCGACTACAACGGCCGGTTCTGCATGTCCTCCGCCGCCGCGGCGGGCGTCGCGGCCTTCGGCCTGGACCGCGGGCTGCCGTTCCCCGTCACCGACCTCGGCGAGGCCGACACCGTCCTCCTCGCCGGCGCCAACCCCGCCGAGACCATGCCCCCGTTGATGCGCCACCTCAACAAGGCCGGCGCCCTCGTCGTCATCGACCCGCGCCGTACCGCCACCGCCGAGCGGGCCGCGCTCCACCTGGCCCCCGCCCCCGGCACCGACCTCGCGCTCGCGCTCGGGCTGCTGCACATCGCCGTCACCGAGGGGCGGCACGACGAGGAGTACGTCCTGGCCCGTACCGTCGGCTTCCGCGCCGCGTGGCGGCGGGCGGCGGGCTGGTGGCCGGAGCGCGTGGAGCTGGTGACCGGCGTCCCGGCCGACGCGCAGCGGGAGGCGGTGCGGCTGCTGAGCGAGGCGCGGCGCGCGTACGTCCTCAGCGGGCGCGGCGCCGAGCAGCACAGCAAGGGCACGGACACGGTGGCGGCGTTCGTCAACTTCGCGCTGGCGCTGGGGCTGCCGGGGCGGCCCGGCTCCGGGTACGGGTGCCTGACCGGGCAGGGCAACGGGCAGGGAGGCCGCGAACACGGGCAGAAGGCGGACCAGTTGCCCGGCTACCGGCACATCACGGACCCCGGGGCGCGGGCGCACGTCGCCGAGGTGTGGGGCGTGGCTCCGGAGAGCCTGCCGGGTCCCGGGCTGAGCGCCGCGGAGCTGCTGACCGCCCTGGGCACGCCGGGCGGGCCGCGGGCGCTGCTGGTGTTCGGCTCGAACCCGGTGGTCTCGGCGCCGGACGCGGCGCGGGTCCAGCGCCGGCTGGCGGAGCTGGACCTGCTGGTCGTCGCGGACTTCGTGCCGTCGGAGACCGCGACGATGGCCGACGTCGTGCTGCCCGTGACGCAGTGGGCCGAGGAGGAGGGCACGCTCACCAACCTGGAGGGCCGCGTCCTGCGCCGCCACCGCGCCGTGACGCCGCCGCCGGGCGTACGCGGTGACCTGGACGTGCTCCACGACCTCGCCGTCCGCCTCGGCGAGCCGCCCGACCGCTTCCCGGCAGAACCGCGCCGCGTCTTCGACGAACTCCGCCGCGCCTCCCGCGGCGGCACCGCCGACTACAGCGGCGTCAGCTACGACCGCCTGGACGCCGGCGAGGCGCTCCACTGGCCCTGCCCCGCCACCCCCGACGGCGAGGCCCCCCACCCCGGCACCCCGCGGCTCTTCCTCGACCGCTTCGCCCACCCGGACGGCAAGGCGCGCTTCCAGGACGTCGACCACCGCGAGCCGGCCGACGCGCGCGACGACCGCTTCCCGCTGTGGGCCACGACGGGCCGGCAGCTCGCGCACTACCAGTCGGGCGCGCAGACCCGCCGGGTGCCGGAGCTGGTACGGGCCGCGCCGGAGACGACGGTGGAGATCCACCCGGACACGGCGGCACGCGCGGGCCTTGCGGAGGGCGAGCTGGCGCGGGTGCGCTCGGCGCGCGGGGCGGTGCTGGCGCGGGTGCGGCTGGTGGCGACGCTGCGGACGGACACGGTGTTCCTGCCGTTCCACTTCCCGGGCCACGGGCGGGCGAACCTGCTGACGGGTACGGCGCTGGACCCGCGCAGCCGGATGCCGGAGTTCAAGGTGAGCGCGGTGAGCGTGGAGCCGGTGGAGCTGCCGGAGCGGGTGCGGGAGCCGGCGGTGCGGGGCGCGGCGGGATGAGGGGTACGGGGACGGGGCGCAGGAGACGACGGGCGGCGGGCGACGACCGAGGCGCGCAACCCGCGGCCGGGGAAGGCCGGTTCCGGACCGACGGGAGCGCCCCGGCCCGCATCGTGATCGTCGGCGGCGGCCCCGTGGGCCACCGCGTCGCCGAACGCCTGCGCCACCACGGCCACGAAGGACCCGTCACCCTCCTCGACGCCGAACCCGGCCCCGCGTACCACCGCGTCCTCCTCCCCTCCCTCCTCGACGGCAGCCTCACTCCCGCCGACCTCCGGCTGCCGGACCTCCCGGACGTCACCCTCCGCCACGGCGTCTCCGCGGCCGGCGTCGACCGCCGCCTGCGGCAGGTGCGTACGACCGCACACGACCGGCTCCCGTACGACACCCTCGTGCTGGCCACCGGCGCACGCCCGCACCTCCCGCCCGTCCCCGGCCTGCGGCACGCCTCGGGCTGGCTGATCGACGGCGTCACCGGGCTGCGTTCGCTCACGGACTGCACGCGCGTGCGCGGCGACGAGGCCGTCGTCCTCGGCGGCGGCCCGCTGGGCGTGGAGACCGCGGCGGCGCTGCGCCGCGGCGGCCGCCGGGTCACGCTGGTGCACCCGGGCCCGTACCCGCTGGACGACCGCCTCGACGCCGAGGCCGGGGAGCTGCTGACGCGGCATCTGGCGGGGCTGGGCGTCGAGTTGGAGCTGGGCCGGGTGGCCGCCGAGGTGCAGCCGGGGAAGGTCGTGCTCGACGACGAATGGCCGCTGGCCTGGGACACCCTCCTGTGCTGCACGGGGGTCCGCCCCCGCACGGGGCTCGCGGAGGCGGCGGGTCTGGCGGTACGGACCGGGGTGCTGACCGACGACGAGGGCCGCACGAACGACCCGGCGATCCGCGCGGTCGGCGACTGTACGGAGTCCGCGGGTTCGCTGCTCACGGGCTGGGAGCAGGCGGAGGCGGTGGCGAGATCGCTGACGGGCAACCCGGCGCCGCAGGGGCTCTCCGGCCGGCGCCGGCCGGTGTTCCGGCTGCGGGTGCCGGGGCTGACGCTGGGGGTGCTGGGCGACGGGAAGAGCGGCGCGGGGGACGAGATCGTCACGTACCGCGACCCGGCCCGCGGCCGCTACGCGCGGCTGTCGCTCGACACCACGGGCCGCCTGAGAACGGCCGTCCTGGCCGGCCTCCCCCAGGCCCTGGCCACCCTCACCCAGCTCTACGCCACGGACACCCCCCTCCCGGAAAGCCGCCTCGCCCTCCTCCTGGGCCGCCCCGCCCCGCGCACGGGCCCGCTGCCGGAACTGCCGCCGGAGGCGGTGGTGTGCCGGTGCAACAACGTGACCAAGGGGGCGCTGGCGGAGGCGTGGGAGGAGGGTGCCCGGACGCCGGAGGCGCTGACGGAGGCGACGAGGGCGACGACGGGGTGCGGTTCGTGCACGGAGGAGGTCCGCGAGATGTGCACGCAGTTCGCGGGAAGCACACCATGAACCGCCTGCTGGTCATCGGCTACGGCATGACGGCACACCGCCTGGTGGCGGAACTGCGCTCCCGGGACCGGAAGAACCGCTGGCGGATCGTGGTACTGGGCGAGGAGCGGCACGGGGCGTACAACCGCATAGGGCTGACGGACAGACTGCGGGGCGTACGGGAAGCGGACCTGAAGCTGGGAGGCCAGGACGACCAGGGAGTCCAGGTCCGTACGCACACGAGAGCGGCGGCGATCGACAGACGGGCACACGAGGTGGTGACGGCAGAGGGCGAACGCCTGCCGTACGACGCCCTGGTGCTGGCGACGGGGGCGACCCCGGCGAGACCGCCGCTGCCGGGGGCGGAGCTGCGGGGCTGCTACGTCTACCGGACGCTGGACGACGTCAACGCGATCCGCAGGGCGGCGGAGACCGCACCCGGGAAAAGGGCGGTCATCGTGGGCGGGGGCCTCCTGGGCCTGGAGACGGCGGAGGCACTCCGCCGCCACCTGGGCGTACGCCCCCACGTGGTGGAGGCGGCCCGCCACCTGATGCCGGCGCAACTGGACCCGACGGCGGCGGACCTGCTGGCAACGGGCCTGAGCAAAAGGGGAATCCACCTCCACGCGGGGCTGCCGCTGAAGTCCGTCGACGCGGGGCCGGACGGGGCGGCGACGGGCGTCACCCTGGCGGACGAAACCCGCCTCAGGGCAGACCTGGTGATCTTCACCGCGGGCACCCGCCCCCGCGACGACCTGGCGGCGGGCGCGGACCTCCCCCGGGGCAACAGGGGCGGCTACCTGGTGGACGACGACTGCCGCACCCCGGACCCGGCCATCTGGGCGATCGGCGACTGCGCGGCGATCCACGGCCGCCGCACGGGCACGGTGGCCCCGGGCTACCACATGGCAGCAACAGTGGCCGGCCACCTCCTGGACAACCCCACCCCGCCACCCCCGCTGTCCCCCGCGGAACCCTCGACGGTGCTGAAACTCCCGGGCGTAGAGGTGGCCAGCATGGGCAACCCCCACGCCACGGGGGACGGCACGATAGAACTCACCTACGCCCACCCCGCCCCCACCCCGCGCTACGCCAAACTCATCCTGGACCCGGAAGCGAACACCCTCCAGGCAGCCATCCTCCTGGGCCACCCACAGGCCTACCCCCGCCTCCACGCCCTGATAGGCCAGGAACTCCCGGCCCCCGCAGAACAACTCCTCACCTGAACCCGGACGGCTTCAGACCTGCACGCGCAGCCCGCGTCCGGGTCTCCCTCCCCCGAGGTGCGCCCCGCGCCGCCCGCGGGGTCGGGGTTCGGGGCGGCGCGGGGCACGGGCGGGGGCTGACTCGGTCAGCCGGTTCCGGTGGCGGAGGAGCGGGGCGGGACCCTCAGGGTCCTGCCGTCGGAGAAGGTCACCGTCTGTTCGGTGGCGCCGTAGTTGTGGGCCGCGTACGTCTTCGTGCCGCCCGTCGCGAAGACCGCCGCCGTCGGGCTGTCCGCCGTCACCGTGGTGTCCGGGGCGCCCGTCGCCGCCAGGGTGTGGATCCAGTGGTAGACGTGCGCCCACGACTCGCCGGCTTCCGGCGCGTACGTGCCGCCGCCGCCCGCCGCGTACGCCTGGCGGGCCGCGGCCGGGTCGCTGAGGGCCTGGAACTCCCAGAGGAGTTCGCGCCACTCGACCGCCGGGCCGCCGTTCTCGCGTTCCATCTCCGCGAGGTTGCGGTCGATCGCCGCCTTGTCGCGGGCCAGGTGCAGCGAGGCGCCGGTGACCGGGAGGACGTTGATGCCGTGGATCTCCTCCGGGTTGCCGGTCCACCACGTGGCGTGCGCGCCGCCGGCGCTCCACACCATGCCCAGCGTGTTGTGCTGGAAGTCCGCCGGGAAGGCGTCCTCGTCGGCGTCGAACCAGTAGGCGCGTACCGCCTCGGACTCCGTCGTCAGCAGATACACGCCGAGGTCGCGCAGCTCCGTGTCGCCCGTGGCGGCGCCGAACATGATCAGGCCGGCGCTGAGGTTGACCGACTCCGAGGACGCCTCCTGGTTGTTGCCCGCCGCGAAGCCCGCGTGTCCTGCGGCCCAGCTGTGGCCGGCGTAGACGTCGAAGCCCCGCAGGAACGGGTAGCGGTCGCCGTCGCGGGCCGGGTTGGCGGCGTCGGCGATCAGTTCGCGGACCATGCCGCCCCAGGCGGAGTCCGCGGCCCAGGCGGGGTCGTACTGGGCGACGACGGCGGCGGCCATGACGTAGTAGCCGTAGTGGAAGTGATGGTCGTTCAGCTCGGTGTCGCTGCCGTACGAGGCCGGGTAGCCGGTGAGGGTCTTCCACACCGCGTCGTACGAGAACTCCGTCTCGCCGCCCGCCGTGAACCACTCCTCCAGCCGCGACTTCATCACCCCGAGGATCTTGTCCCGCGCCTGGACCGCGCCCACCTGGTCGGCGATCGGCACGACCTGCGCGAGCCGGCCGAGCGCCTTGCCGGTCCAGTACGTGTCGGCGCGGCCGATGGCGGCGGTGTCGGCGACCTCGTCGACGAAGGCGGTCACCCGCCCCTGGTCCACCCCGCCCGACTTCGGCAGTGCGGGCAGGACGCCGGTGACGTCCTGGGAGGTGGTGAAGGAGGCGCCCTCGCGGACCTTCATCGTGCCGCGCGGCGAGACGTACTCGTACGCCGTGAGCCGGTCGGAGGTGTGCTTCCACTGGTGCGGGTAGAGCGCCTGGAGGGTGCCGGTCTCGGTGCCTTCGCGGGCCTCGGTCTGCAGGGTGTACGTGGCGTTCATCCGGCCCTGGTCCTGCGCGTAGTCCCAGTCGACGCGGGAGCCGGTGACGAAGCTGAAGGCGTAGCGGCTGAAGGTCTCGAAGGCGCCGGGGTCCGGCAGGACGGCGACGGAGTAGTAGTCCTTGCCGCCGAGGTCGGCGGCAAGGGTGCTGCCGGAGACGGTCCAGTCGCTGCCGGTGGGGGCGAAGAGCGCGTAGTGCTTGCCGCCGACGGTGATGCCGAGGGCGTTGCCGTCGTCGGCGAAGACCTGGGGCGTGGCGGCGGCGGTGATCTGCGCGGCGCCGCCGGTGGCCTCGGCGTAGACGTACGGGCTGCCGTGGCCGATGGTGGCGCGCAACGTGCGGCCGCCGCCGGCCCAGTAGGGGCTGACGGTCCAGTCGGACCAGCCGTCCGCCTTGGCGTCGGGTGAGTTGAGGCCGGCGACGCCGAGGGTGAGGTCGGCCTTGTGCTGGAACTCGTACTGCACGCCGCCGCCGACGACGACGTGCTCGGTGGCGTACCCGACCTCAAGACCGCCGGCCACGGCGCGGTAGCTGAGCGGGTGGCCGAACATGGGCAGGGAGTACGGATTGTCCGCGGCCCGCTGGAAGGCGAGCGACGACCACCAGTCGTTCGTCGGTACGGGCCGGTCCGCGACCCGCTCGGTCACCTTCGGCGACACCGGCTGCCCGGCGTTGTCGACGGGCCCGGAGGTGCCGGGCGGCCGGGTGTCGGAGTAGCTCCCCCGCCCGACCGGTATCTCGGCGGCGGCCGCCGGCCCGGCGGGCAGTGCGGTCCCGGCGGCGACGGTGGCGGCGGCGGTGAGGGCAAGGAGGATGCGTCTGCGCTTCGGATGTGGTCCCACGAGCTGCGTACCTCGCAATGAGTGGGGGACAGAGGAGGGTGAGAGCGCTCTCAGAGGGGCGTCGCAGAAACTAGAGCCGTCTGAAACCGCTGTCAACACCTCTCGTCAGGACTCAACCCGACGTCCCCTCATGCGCGTTCAGTTTCTGAACGCAGCATCGCGGGCCGGTGCGGACGAAGCCGGCCCGGCTGCACGGGAGGGGGAACCTCCCGTGCAGCCGGGCCGAAGGCGTCGTGCGGTCCGCGTCAGGGCTTGCGGAGGAGACCGCCGTACTCGTACAGCCTGTTGCTCTCCTTCGTGATGCCCACGTACTCCGTCAGCTCCGGCGGGACCGGCGGCAGCGGCGGCTGCGACGGGTCCGGGCGCCACTCGGCCAGGTTCACCATGCCCGGGCGGACCGGCTCCAGGCCGTCGGTGAAGGCGTCGACCTGCTGGGGGGTGCGGGTCTGCCACGGGACCCGGTTGTTGTTCATGTACTCGGACGTGACCCGGGCGTGGTCCTCGTCGTCGGTGACGACCTGGGAGAGCGCGAGGTAACTGCCCGGCGCGGCACGGTCGATGACGGTACGCAGGATGGTGCGCGGATCGTCGGCGTCGACCAGGTGGTGGGGCACGGAGAGGAAGAAGATGGCGAGCGGCTCGTTGAAGTCGATGAGCCGCTGGAGGTCCGGGTGGCCGAGGACGACCTCCTGGTCGCGCATGTCGGCCGTGATCACCACGGTGGAGTCGTCGTCGGCGAGCAGCGCGCGGCCGTGGGCGAGGACGATGGGGTCGATGTCGACGTAGACGACGTGCGTGGACTTGTCGAACTCCTGCGCCACCTGGTGCACGTTGTTGTTCGTGGGCAGGCCGCAGCCCATGTCGATGAACTGCCGGATCCCGCACTCCTGCGCGAGGTAGCGCACCGCGCGGTAGAGGAAGAGCCGGTTCTGCCGGGTGATGTCGACGCCCTCGGGGAACCGCGGCAGCCCGGCGCGGATCATGTCGCGGTCGACCTCGTAGTTGTCCTTGCCGCCCAGCATCCAGTCGTAGGCGCGGGCGGAGGTGGGGCGGTCGGTCGGGATGCCGGGTATCGCGGGTCCTTCAGCAGGCGTCACTGCCCACTCTCCTCGTCTCGTCACGGCCGAACATACCTACGTACGACGGAAGTTGAGACTATCCGCTTCTGCCCACCCCGACCACCGGAACCCGGCCGCCGCTCAAGTCCCACGCCCGGCACCGCGCGCGGAGGCCGGCGGCCTCCCTCGCGGCGAAGGGCGGCCGGAGGTGCCGGGCACCGGGCACGGGGCGTTGACCGGGGGGTTTGCGGTGGGGGGCAAAAGGCTGGCTCGCGCGGGGCCCGGCGGGTGATCGTGGTGGCGCAACGCGGAGGGCCGGGTGGACACGGCCCGGCCCTTCCGTTGCAGCCCGGTGCGGGACCGCGCGGGGAGTGCACGAACGGGAGATTCGTACCATGCGAGGCGAAGCGGGCCGGGCTCACCACGGGCGAGGGCGCCGGGCTGCGGAACGCCGGAGCCCGCACGGTCTGCCGGTCAGCCCGGCGGACGCCGCACCGCGGCCGGCTGCCGGGCCGTTCGCCGGTCCGCCGCCCGCCGCGCGCCCCGCGGGACCTCCGCGGACTCGGCGGCCCCGGCGGCCTCCGCCGCCGCGCGCAGCACCGCCGCGCCCGCCGGGGTGAGCGTGTGCAGCACCGAACCGCCGTCGCGGACCGTCGCGATCAGGCCCGCGTCGCGCAGCGTGCCCGCGTGGCGGCTGGCCGCGGAGGCGGAGACGCCGGTGGTACGGGCGAGTTCACCCGTCGTCGCGCCGTGCGCGGTGGCGTACAGGACGGCCGCCCGGGCCCGGCCGAGGAGAGCGGCGAGCCGCTGCTCCGAGGAATGACCGGGACCGGGGGGTACGGGGGCCGGCCGGTGGTGGACCGGGTACCAGAGGACAGGCGGGAGTTCGGGGTCCGCAAGGCTCACGGGGGCGTCGGCTGCGAAGTACGACGGCACGAGCGTCAGACCCCGCCCGTCCAGCCGAAGGTCCCGGTCCACCCCGGCCGGGTAGCGCACCTCCAGCACCGGCGCGCGCCAGCGCATCGCCGGGGCGAGGCCCGCGAGCATGCCGTCGGCGCCGCCGCTCAGCAGCCCGCGGAAGCGGGCGGTCCGCTCGGCTTCGAGCCGGGCCTGCATGTGGTCGGTCCAGGGTTCGACGACGGCTTCGTAGTACGCGCGCAGCAGCCGTACGAACTCCCCGCGCTCCGCCGGCTCCGCCAGCCGCGGCGCCCACGCCGGGGCGCCGACCGTACGGGCGAGGCGGCCGACTTCGCCGCGCACCCGGCCCGGTGGCGCGGCGAGCAGCAGCTCCGCGCCCTCGCGGAACGACGAGACGGCCGCACCCGGCGCCTGACCGGGCGTCAGGAAGTCCGGGAAGTACCGCGCCCGCGGGTACAGCGGGAGCAGGGTCTCGCGCACCGCGCGCTCCAGACCCCTCTCGCGCAGCATCCGGCGCGCCGTCCGGTACCACGCGGCGTGGACGTACCGGCCCTTGCGCGTCTGCAGCCGGTGCAGGCTGACGGCGATCTCCCAGAGCGGATCCGGCGCGTCGGCGACGCGCGTCCTGGCCAGGTCGGCGTCGCGGAAGTGAATGCGGAGCATGATCGTCCCCCGATCGATGAGACCCGGCCTGCGCGGGCATCGTCGATCGCGAGGCCGTCCCCCGTGTGACGGCCCCCGCGGCCGGTGACGTCCTCCACGATGCGGAACGGACCTGGCACGAACCTTGCAGGCACCTAGAATCCCCTGGTGGCGCCGCCGGGCGGGCGGCCTGGCAGACGAGGGACGTGCATGGAGTTTCACCTGCTGGGCGGGATCGAGGCCGTGGCGGCCGACGGCCGCCCGGTCGACCTCGGGCCCGCACGGCAGCGGAGCGTTCTCGCCGCGCTGCTGCTCGACGAGGGCCGCGCGGTGCCCACGGCCCAGCTCGTCCACCGGGTGTGGGGGTACACCGCGCCGCAACGGGCCAGGGAGACGCTGTACAGCTACCTGTCCCGCCTACGCCGTACCCTCTCCGGCTCACAGGCAACCCTCGCCCGCAGCCCGGACGGCTACGAACTGGCCGTCGGAGCCGCGGACTCGGTGGACGTCCACCGCTTCCGCCTGCTCCTCACCCGGGCCCGGGCCGCGACGGACGACGCCGGGGCCGCGGACCTCTTCCGCGAGGCGCTCGCGCTCTGGCGCGGCGTGCCGTGCCCCGGCGTCGACACCCCGTGGTTCAACGGCGTACGCGACGCCCTCGCCAAGGAGTTGCTCGCCGCGGAGCTGGACGGCGCCGACGTACGGCTGCGCCTCGGCGACCACGCCGCGCTGCTGACCGTGCTCGCCGAGCGCAGCGCCGCGCACCCGCTGGACGAGCGGCTGGCCGCCCAGTACATGACCGCCCTCCACCGCTGCGGCCGCCCCGCCGACGCGCTCGACCACTACCGGCGCATCCGCCGCCTGCTCGCCGAGGAACTGGGCATCGATCCGGGGCGCCACCTGCAGCAGGTGCACCAGACGGTGCTGGGCGGCGACCCGGAGCCGAGCGTCCCGGAGTCCGCAGGGACGGCTTCGGCACGGCGGCCGGCGTCCGCGCCGCCCGCCTGGCTGGCCCAGTGCCAACTGCCTCCCGCCGTACGGGGCTTCGCCGGCCGCACCGACCTCGTCGCCCGCCTCGCGGAGCTGCTGGAGTCCCCCGACGCCGCGCCCGTCGTCGTCTCCGGCTCGCCCGGGGTCGGCAAGTCGGCGCTGGCCGTCCACCTCGGCCACCGGCTGCGGCAGGCGTTCCCGGACGGCCAGTGGTACGTACGGCTGCAGGGCACCCGCGAACGCCCCCGGGACCCCGCGGACGTCCTCGCCGGCCTGCTGCGCGTCTCCGGCGAGGACGCCGCCGCCGTCCCCGAGTCGCTGGAGGACCGCGCGGGGGCGTTCCGCGGCCGGGTAGCCGACCGCCGCGTGCTGCTGGTGCTCGACGACGCCGCGGACGCCGAGCAGGTACGCCCCCTGCTGCCCGGCACCGCGGGCGTGGCGGTGCTCGTCACCAGCCGCTCCGACCTGCGGGGCCTGACGGCCAGCCACGCGGCGCACCCCGTACCGCTGGACGTCCTGCGCCCCGGCGAGGCCAACGACCTGCTCGCCGGCATCCTCGGCGAGCAGCGCGTCGCCGCGGAGCCCGCGGCGGCGGAGCGGCTGGCGGAGCTGTGCGCCCGGCTGCCGCTGGCGCTGCGGATCGCCGCGGCCAACCTCGCGGCGCGGCCGGGGCGTTCCCTGGAGGCGTACGCGGACGAGCTGGCGGACGACGGGCGGCTGGCGAAGCTGTCCATCGCCGGCGACCGCGAGGCCGCGGTCCGTACCGCCTTCGACCACTCCTACGCCGCCCTGGAGCCCGCCGCGGCCCGGCTGTTCAGCCTGCTGGGGCTGCATCCGGGGCCGGACTTCACGGCGGCGTCGGCCGCCGCGCTGCTCGGCTGCGCACCCGCGGCGGCCCAGGAGCCGCTGGACCGGCTGGCCACCGCGGGGCTGGTGCAGCACACGGGCGCCGACCGGTTCCAGTTCCACGACCTGCTGCGCCTGTACGCCGCCGAGCGGGCGGCGGCGGACCCGGGCCACGAGGCCGCGTGGCGGCGGCTGTGCGACTGGTACCTGGCCTCGGCGGACGCCGCGACGGCCGTCAACTTCTCGGGTCTGGCCCAGCTTCCCCGCCCCCGTCAGACGTCCGGCCGGTTCCGCGACGGGCCGCAGGCGCTCACCTGGCTCGACGAGGAGCGGGCCAACCTCGTCGCGGTCGTCACCCGCGCCGCGGCGGCCGGCCCGTACGAGATCGCCTGGCAACTGGCCGACCAGTTGCGGATGTTCTTCTTCTACCGCCGCCACCAGCCCGAATGGCTGGCGACGGCCACGGCCGCGCTGCGAGCGGCGGAGGAGCACGGCGAGGTGCTGGCGCGCGGGGCGATGTACCACAGCCTGGGGCTGCTACGACAGAGCACCGGCGACCCCGACGCCGCGCTCGAAGCCCTGCTCCGCGCACTGGACGACTACCGCCTCACCGGCCGGCGGCGCGGCGAGGCGGCGATTCTCAGCAACCTGGCGGTACACGCGGGCCAGCACGGCGAGATGCGCCGGGCGCTGCACTGGCAGGACCTGGGCATGGAGGTGCTGCGCTCCCTGGACTTGCCGGTGCAACTGGGGAGCTCGCTCAACACCCTGGGCCTGATCCACATCTACCTCGGGCAGCTTGAGCGCGGGCTCGCGTGCACCACGGAGTCGATCGAGATCTGTCTGCGCCACGGGCAGGCCTCGCGCGCCACCAGCCCGCTGATCAACCGCTCCCTCGCCCTCCACCACCTGGGACGCTACGAGGAGGCCCTGGCGGACGCCAGGGAAGCGCTGCGCCTGTGCCGGAAGCACCGCGAACGCCACAACGAGGCCGACGCCCACGAGGCCGTCGCCCGCGCCCACCTCGGCAAGGGGTGCCCCGACATCGCCGAGCCCCACGCCGAACAGGCCCTCAGGACCGCCCGCGAGGTCGGCGACCCCACGGAGGAGGCGGACGCCCTGATCACCCTCGCGCGCCTGCACCGCCTGCGCGGCGATCCCACCCGGGCCGCGGACCACCTCACGGCGGCCCTGGCCATCACCCGCCGCTGCGACTTCCGCCACCAGGAGGCCGAAGTCCACGCCGCCCTGGCCCCCCTCCACCTGGCCACCGGCGAGGTGGCCACGGCCGCGGACCACGCGGAACTCGCCCTGGCGACGGCCCGCGAACTGGACCTCCCCCTGACCGCCCACCGGGCCCTGACGGCCCTGGCGGCGATCGCCCACGCGACGAACGCCCCCGACAGGGCCGCCGACCACACGGCAGAAGCCCACCGCATCGAACGTGAGACGGGCTACCACCCGAACCCGAACGCCTGACGCGGCGAAGGGGGTTCCGCGGTTCTGCGGTCCTCGTACGGGGCGCCGGTTATTACCCGTGATTAGTTTGCGGGTTGCCTTGACGGCCTTCCGCGGGTGGCGGCACAGTCCCGGTAATACGCATTAGCCGCCGCCCTTCCGGTGCCTGCTCCGTGCTCATGCGTATGAGCAGTACGCGTCGCGCAGCCGTCCCACCCCCACCGCAGCCGACAGAGGAGCCCCCATGACGCTCGACCGCCGCCGCTTCCTGCGCACCGCCTCCGCCGCGTCCGCCGTCACCGCCGGCGGTGGCGTGCTCGCCCTCGGCGGGCCCGGTGCCGCCCCGGCGGCCGCCGCGCCCGGGGGCTTTCCCGACTACCGGTACGTGCGCACGCTGCTCGTCCCCGGGCAGCTCTCCTACAACCCCAGCGGCGAGATCATCTTCCCCTGCGTCCGCGGCGTCTACGACCGCCTCTCCGCCCCGCTCGGCCGCTACTACCTTTACTACGCCCCCCACGAGAACCCCGGCGGCATCTGCCTCGCCTACGGCGACTCCCTGGAGGGGCCGTTCACCGAGTACCCGCGCAACCCGCTCGTCGGCAACGTCTGGTCCCCGCACTACAGCGTCAGCCACGTCTCCTCGCCCCACGTCATGTGGCACGCCGGCCGCCGCGAGCTGTGGCTCTACTTCCACGGCGAGAACAACACCACCCGCCTCGCCCGCTCCACGGACGGCATCCGCTTCACGTACGACAAGACCGTGCTGACCACCGCGATGCTCCCGGCCGGCACCACCGAGACCTCCTACGCCCGCGTCTTCCCCTACGACCTCCCGGGCCGCGGCGCCCGCTACGTCATGCTGTTCATGCGCAACGACCGCACCAACCACCGCGACATCGGCTGGGGCTGGTCGGCCGACGGCCGCACCTGGACGTTCGACCCCGCGCCGCTCATCGACCACGCCGCCGTCGGCGCCTCCGACGTCTCCGGCGCGCATCTGCTGGAGCGGGGCGGCAGCGCGTACGTCGTCTACCACACCGACAAGGGCAGCGGCGGGAACATCCTCATCACCGAGGTCGGCGCCGACTTCTCCCGCCGCAACCACCTCGGCGTCTTCTACGACTCCCGCGCCACGGGGCCCGAGAACGGACGCGCCGCGGCCCCGGCGTTCGGCACCGACCGCGGCGTGCCGTACATGATCTACGAGGCCGGCGAACGCCTCTCCGGCGTCATCGCCATGGCCCGCGGCTGACGCACGGCGGCGGGGCGGCGGCCGGCTACCGCAGCACCCGCACCGGGTCCCCGTCGCCGTCCACCGCCGTCACCTCGTACGACGTGGTGCCGCTGTCGATCCCGTACTTCTCCAGGTCGACGGCCAGATACCGGCCCTGCCCGGTGATCCGCCCGCCGTTTCCGAGGACCACCTCGATCCGCTCGACCTCCTGGGTGCCCGCGACCACGATCCAGTGCCGGTACGGGCCCTCCTCGGCCGGGTCCGTCCGGTCGTACCACGACGCCACCGCGGCGTCGCGCCACAGCGTGCCCGGCGCGTCGCCGCGGAGGACCGAACCGCCGTCGTCGTCGTTGTCCGAGGCGAGCAGCAGCAGGTTCTCCTCGCCCGTGCCCAGGGTGAGGAGCGAAGCGCCGCCGCCCGCGGGCAGTTCGCCGCGCCACAGCTCAGAGAGGTACCAGAGGCCCGTCAGCGGCTCCCGCGTCTCGTTCTTGTCGACGCAGGCCAGGCGGGACAGCAACCGCACCTGCGCGGCGTCCAGTTCCCGCTCCCCCACGCGCGGCCGGTCCTCGGGCGGCCGGCGCCCGGAGGCGTCCAGGGGCCGTACGTCGCCCTGCAGCACCGCCCCGACGGGGCTGCGCCCGGAGCGTACGGCGTGGACGAGCCCGCGGCTCCGGTCGGCGACGATGCGCAGCCCGCAGCCGTCCGGGCCGGCCTCCGGCACGTCGAGGGCCACGCCGTCCGCGACGTCGACCGGCTGCCACCGCACGCCGTCCCCTTCAAGTACCGCTGCCGCGAGGCCCGTAGGCGACGAGCGACCGCCCATCCAGATGTCGCCGGGCCCGTCGGCGGGGCCGAGCAGCAGCGCCCCGGCGGCGACCCGCGCGGGGGTCCCGTCGTCCGCCGCCGACCCGATCGGCGTGACCCACTCCACCGCCCCTTCGCCCTCCGCGGGGCGCGCGTAGGCGCTGCCGAGGCCGGTCTCGTCGAGGAGGACGACGACGTCGCGGTCGCCGGTGCGGCCGGAGTGGACGACGGATATCCCGCCGCGCGGGCGGTCGTCCGGGGGTGCGTCGCGCCAGGCGTCGGCGGCGGTACGCACCAGGTCCTTGTCGGCGCCCGCGTAGTCCAGCACGGGGTTGGGGTCGTCGGCGCCGGAGTCCGCGACCAGCCACGTCGCCGCCGCCCCGACGAGCAGCCCGGCGATCCCCGTCACCACGGGCAGCCGCCCCCGCAGTAACCCTCCGACGGCACGTATCCCAGCGCTCATGCGCGTGAGCGTAGCCCGGCTCGCCGCGCACCGGGCGGGCATTCCCCGACCGGCCGCCGGGGAGAGCACGTACGGCGAACTCGCCGTCCTTCCCGGGCCGCTGTCCCCCGCGCGAGCTACACGCGCAGGTGTCCTCCCTGCGGTGACGGTTCCGGGGCCGCCCGGTCCCTGGCGTTCTGGGCAACCGGAGTGCGGCCGCTCGGCCGACCCGCCATCCCGCCGCCCCGGCGCCCCGGCGACCCGGCCCGGATTCCCGCTCATCCTCTTCGCCGCCCTCCTGCCGGCGTCCCACACCCACGGCACCCAGCTCGGCGGCCTCCCCGGCCGCGACTTCGACGCCCTCGCCGTCGTCGCCGTCGCGCTCCAGTGCCTGCCGCTCGCCCTGCGCCGCCGGTGGCCGCTGCTCTGCCTCACCCTGGTGACGGCCGGCTTCGCCGTCGACCAGCTCCGCGGCTACCACTCCCTCGCGGGCACTGCCCAGGCCATCGCCCTGATGAGCGCGGGGGCCCATCTGGAGCGCCACCGCCGCCCCCTCGCGCCGCTGTCCCGGCGGCGGCGGGCAGCGCGTCGTGACCGCGCCGATCCGCGTCCTGATCTGCGACGACCAGGTCCTGGTCCGGACGGGCCTGGTGACCATCATCGACGCCCAGCCGGACCTGGAGGTGGCCGGCGAGTGCGGCGACGGGCAGAGCGCCGTCGACCTCGCGGGCGAACTGCGCCCGGACGTCGTGCTGATGGACGTGCGGATGCCGGTGCTCGACGGCATCGAGGCCACCCGCCTGCTGGCGGGCGCCCGGGTGCCGCGCCCGGCGAAGGTGCTCGTCCTGACGACCTTCAACCTGGACACATACGTCTACGAGGCCCTGCGCGCCGGCGCCGCCGGCTTCCTCCTCAAGGACGCACCGCCGGCCCAACTGCTGCACGGCATCCGCACCGTGGCCACCGGCGCGGCCCTGCTGGACCCCGAGGTGACCCGGCGGCTCGTCGGCCGCTACGCCGCCCGCATCCGCCCCGCCGACGGCACCCCGCGCGACATCCCGCTGACGCCGCGCGAACTCGAAGTCCTCCGCCTCATCGCCGACGGCCTGTCCAACGGCGAGATAGCCGCGGCCCTGCAGCTCAGCCACGAGACGGTCAAGACCTTCGCGTCCCGCATCCTCACCAAGCTCGATCTGCGGGACCGGGTGCAGGCCGTCGTCTACGCGTACCGGCAGGGCCTGGTGACCTGACGCGGCGGCGCTCAGCGGCTGCGGAGCGCCGTACGGGCGGCTTCGAGGTCGGCGGTGCGCGGGCGGTTGTGCGGGAGCCTGCCGAGGACGGCCGCCATGCCGCAGGTGTTCGTCAGCGCGGAGAAGACCAGGCCGCCCGCGATGCCGGCCGGGATCAGCAGCAGCGCCGGATGGACGAGGACGCCCAGGAGGAGACCGAGGAGCACCACGCCGCCCGCGGTGAAGCGCACCTGGCGCTCCATGCTCCAGCCGGCCCGGGTGTCGCAGGCCACGGGGGTGTCCAGGTCGTGCCCGGCCGCGGCCCAGGCGCCGGTGCCGCCGACGAGGGTGGCGGCGGCGATGCCCTGCTCGGCGAGCAGCTTGCAGGCGCTCTCGGAGCGGGCTCCGGAGGCGCAGACGACGAGGAGGTCGCGGCGCTCGGCGGCGTCGCGTATGTCGTCCAGTGCGCGGCGGACGTGGTCCAGGGGGATGTTCACGGCGCCGGGCAGGTGGCCGGAGGCGTACTCGGCGGGGGTGCGCACGTCGATCACGACGAGTTCACCGAGCCGGGTACGGGCCTGGTCCGTGGCGAGGGTGGTGGGAATGCTGGTCATGGCGGGTGGTGTCCTTACTGTTCGACGGCGTCCCGGGCCGGGACGTACAGTACCCCTAGGGGTATTTTTTTCCGAGGAGTGAGCGTGGAACTGGAGCTGGAGGGCGCGGACCTCAAGGCCGTGCTGAACCGCCTGCGCCGGGCCCAGGGCCAGATCTCCGGAGTGATCCGGATGATCGAGGAGGGGCGCGACTGCGAGGACGTCGTCACGCAACTCGCCGCGGCCTCGCGGGCGCTGGACCGCGCCGGGTTCGCGATCATCGCGACCGGGCTGCAGCAGTGCGTGACCGGCATGGAGTCCGGCCGCAAGAACGGGGAGGACCCCGAGGCGATGCGCGCCCGGCTGGAGAAGCTGTTTCTGTCGCTGGCATGAACACTCTCCGCGGCCGGCTCACGCCACCGCGTCGATCAGCATGAACGCGGCGACCGCGAGCAGCGCGACGGCGAAGATCCGCTGCAGCGTGTCCCCGGAGACCCGGGCGGCGAGCCGCTTGCCGCCCGCCGCGGCGAGGACCGCGACGCCGGTGAAGGGGCCGACGACCGCCCAGTCCAGCCCTCCGACGGTGCCGGCGCGGGTGGCGAGCGCGGCGAGCGCATTGACGGTGATGACGAGCAGGCTGGTCCCGACCGCCGCCTTCATCCGCATCCCGAGCACCCCGACCAGCGCCGGTACGGCGAGGAAGCCGCCGCCGACGCCGACGAACCCCGTGACCCCGCCCAGCCCGGCCCCGGCCGCGGCGGCCCGCCCGGGGCGTACCGCCGGGACGGCCTCCGCGCGCCGGCGGCATCGCAGCATGCACACGGCGGCCGCCCCCGCGACCACGGCGAAGGCCGCGGTCAGCACCGCGCCGGGCACGTGGCCGGAGAGCGCCCCGCCGAGCATCGCGGGACCGGCTCCGGCCGCCGCGAACAGCAGGCCCGTACGCCACCGCACCTGGCCCTCGCGGGCGTGGGCGGCGAGCGCGGCGGCCGAGGTGAGGGCGACGATGACCAGACTGGCCGAGGTCGCGGCGGCGGGGCCGAAGCCGAGCAGGTAGATCAGCGCGGGCACGGCCAGGACGCTGCCGCCGCCGCCCAGGGCGCCGAGGGCGACGCCGATGAGGGCGCCGGCGGCGAGGGCGAGTATGAGGGCGGTCACGGGACGGCGCCCGTGGGCCCCCGGTGGGCCCCGTACGCCGGGGACCCACCGGGGCGTATCGCGCGCCGGAGGGCCGTCACCGGCCGGTCCGTACGGACAGCCCCGCCTCGGCGGCGGAGTCGAAGGAGTCGTCCACGGCGACGACGTCGCGGCCGGCGGCGTCCAGCAGGGAGGCGGCGATGGCGGCGCGCATGCCGCCCGCGCAGTGCACCCATACCTCGCCTTCGGGGACCTCGGCGAGGCGGTGGTACAGGGTGTGGACGGGGATGTGGACCGAGCCCTCGACGTATCCGGCGGCCCGGCGCTCCGCGTCGCGGCGTACGTCCAGGACGACGGCCCCGGCGGCCTTCCCGGCGAGATCGGCGAAGGTGCCGCGGGGGAAGGAAGCCGGCCTCTCCCCGTCGCGTACCCAGTCGGCGGGCGCGCCGGTGGCCGCGGCGGCGGGGCGGTCGATGCCGACCCGTACCAGCTCCCGCTGGGCGTCGGCGAGCTGGTCGGCGGACTCGGCGAGCAGGGTGACCGGCTTGCCCCAGGGGATGAGCCAGGCGAGATACGTGGCGAGCTGCCCGGCGGCCTCGAAGTTGAACGAGCCGGCGACGTGTCCCTCGGCGAAGGCGACGCGGTTGCGCAGGTCGACGACCCACTCCCCCGCGGCGACCCGCTCGGCGATCTCCCCGGCCCCGGCGGGCGCGGGCGGGGTGAGGTCCACGGGGGCGGGGCCCGCGGTGTTGGCGGGGCTCATGTGGACGTAGTACGCGGGGGTGTCGTCGAGCCCGGCGAGCAGGTCGGCGACGAAGGTGTCGACGTCGCGGGTGAGGGCGTCGTTGACGGCCTTCTCCCGCCCGATGGTGGTGTCGCTGCCGTCCGCCTGCGCGGAGGAGCAGAAGCTGCCGAACCCGTGGGTGGGCAGCACGGCGGTCTCCTCGGGCAGCTCGTCGGCGAGCCGCCGCGCGGAGGCGTGCTGCGCCCGCGCCAGCCCCTCGGTGAGCCGCGGCTCGACCAGGTCGGGCCGCCCGACGGTCCCGATGAGCAGCGACCCCCCGCTGAACACGACGACGGCGATGCCGTCCTCCTCCAGCACGTACGAGGTGTGGTGGGGGGTGTGCCCGGGGGTGGCCAGCGCCCGCAGCACGAGGCGGCCGGCGGCGTCGATCTCCGTACGGTCCCCGTCCCGCACGGGCACGCGCCGGAAGGCGACGCGGGCGCCGGCGGGCACGAGGTAGTCGGCCCCGGTGACCCGGGCCAGCTCCAGCCCTCCGGTGACGTAGTCGTTGTGCACGTGCGTCTCCACGACATGCGAGATCCGCACCCCGCGCCGCGCGGCGGCGGCGACCACGCGATCGACGTCGCGCGGCGGGTCGACGGCGACGGCGGTGTGCTCACCGCCGGCGAGATAGCTGCGGTTGCCGAGCCCCGGCACCTCGATCGTGTCGACGAAGAACACGCCGTACTCCCTTCCAGTGGCCAATTACCCCGGGGGGTATATGGCCGACCGTAACACAATTACCCGGGGGGGTATTTTCAGGAGCGCGGGACACCCCGGGAAACCGCCCGACGAGACGCGCAGGCGCCCGGACACCGCCCCTCGCCCCCACCCGGCGACCAGAAGGGCGGCGGGGTCCGGGGACACGGGCGCGAGCGGCTTCAGGCATGTCGGCGCATCCCCGCTCGCCGCGCTCTTTGTCAGGGGCCGACGGGCAAATCAGCGCTTGCCCGGGTCTGGCGGCTGCACCAGGTCAGCTCGTCGCGACGCGGAGTCAATTGTTCCGCCGGAATGCGCGACGGCCTTGCCGTCGAACACATGATCCCCCTAGCGTGGCTGCCCGTTCGAAAGGCGAACGCCCGCTACGCGCCGGACCGCCGAATCCTGCCCCCGGCGCCGCGGTACCAGCCGATCGCTCGCACCGCAGGGCAGGAGCGGGGGACCCACGGGTCCGGCCACCGCCGGACCGCGCCGTCCCTGCGACGGCTCGGGGTGAGGCCCGCCGAAGCCGGCGGCCGGGCATCTCCAGCCCGAACCCGACAGCTCACCCCGCAGGCGTCCGGAGAAAGAGGCCCGTCAGATGTCATCCCCTCACGGCCGCCACCGAGCGCCGCGCCGCCCCGGCGGCGCCCGCAAACTCGCCACTCGCGCCTCGGCGGCGGGCGCCACGCTCGCCCTGCCGGTCATCGGCGCATCCACCGCCCTCGCCGAAGAGGACACCACCTACACCGTCGCCTCCGGCGACACCCTCTCCGTCATCGCCGCGGAGCAGGACGTCGACGGCGGCTGGAAGGCGCTGTACGAGAACAACAAGTCCGTCATCGGCGGCGACCCGAACCTGATCGCCCCCGGCATGGAACTCTCCCTCGACGGCCCCGCCGAGGGCTCGGCAACCGACGCCGACAACGCCTCCTACGGCACCGACACCGCCGCGGCCGAGCCGACCGCCGTCATGCCCGTCGACGGCAGCACCCCCACGGCGGGTTACGAGGCGTCGGGCGCGAACTGGGAGAACGGCCACACCGGCCAGGACTGGTCCGTGCCCGTCGGCACGACGGTCAAGGCCGCGGCCAAGGGCACCGTCGTCGAAGCAGGCTGGGACGACTCCTTCGGCTACCAGATCGTCGTCAAGCACGGCGCCGAGGACTACACCCACTACGCCCACCTCTCGCAGATCGACGTCTCGGTGGGCGACTCCGTGAGCATGGGAGAGGCCGTCGCCCAGTCCGGCGCCACCGGCAACGTCACCGGCCCGCACCTGCACTTCGAGGTCCGCACGACCCCGGAGTACGGCTCGGCCAAGAACCCGATCACCTGGCTGGAGAACCACGGCGTAACGACCTAGCACCACACCCCGCCCACCACGTGGGCCCGGCCACCCCGGCCCGGGCCCACGTGCCAGGTTCAGTCCTCGGTCATGGGCCAGGTCTCCCAGACCTGGTCCAGGCGGCTGTACGCGTCATCGAACCAGGCGTCGGCCAGGGGGACGGTGACCGTGACCGTCGTCAGGGACATGGAAGAGTCCTTGATCGTGACCTGGCAGCGGTCGTCGTCGTCTTCGTCGAGCTCGATGAACAGCCACGGAGCGCTTGTTCCCTCACGCCAGGCGATGTCCTGGCCCCCGTCGAGCGAGTCCAGAGCCTGCTGCCACTGCCGCAGGTCCTCGGGGAAGACCCAGGTCTTGAGCGTGCCGCGGACGAAGGCTGTGTCAACCACGAACTCTCCGGCCAGGGCATCGGCCTCGGCGGGAGGCTTCCGCTCCTCCTTCCCGGTGATCCGGAGAACGACGCTGTTGCCGTCCCCCTCCAGGCGGATCAGGTCGATCGGATCCTCAGCCATGACTGCCCCTTCCTGCTCGCGCACGTCGCCGAAGACTAATCGCCGGCACCGACACGGGGTCAGGTGAGGTGCCCAAGGTGCCGCGTGGGCTTGGGAGTTCAAGGCAGCCGCGGGAGTCACCCACGTACCCGGGTCCGGTCCCGAGGACCGGATCCAGGGGTGACGGGAAGTGGTGAGGGGGTGTCAGTGGGCTCCCGTATCCTTCCGGCCACCGCACATCGACGGGGAGGAACAGAAGAGTTGAGTCGCATGTCTGCTTTCCCACTGCCGTTTCAGACCTCCCGTTCCCTATCGTTCGCGAAGCCTCGAACGTTGCGGGAACTTGAGATGATGCAGTGCAGCGCCCACATCCGGGCGAAGCCGGACTGGTTCGACAAGATGAACGACGGCGGCATCGTCGCCACATGGACGCAAGAGGCGGTCGCCCAGGGCCTTACCGAAGCGCAGGTTCGTTACGTGCTCGCCGAGCTCGCGCATTACGCCGCACTGCGGGACGAAAGCAGCGGCGTGGAGGTTTCCGCCGTCGACGGGGTGTGGCATTCGGACGCGCTTGTCGATGACGACTTGAGGTCCCGCTTGCGGGAGGCGGTCCGGGTGCTGGAGCAGGTTCCAGAAGAGGAACTGGACTGGCATCCCGGGTCCGGCGGACAGGTGCTGGATCTGGTGCATCCGTCGCTGTTCTGCTTGGTGAACGGGGTGAGTGGCGCGCCCGAGCGGGCTTGGGAGAATCCGACGGACCGCTGGTCGGCCTACGAGTTCTCGGAGAAGTTCCAGTGGCTGCCCACCGACGTCGACGTCAGCGCCGACGGCGAGGTCGCCTTCCGTTCGTACGTGAACAACATCCACCCCGGGACCCATCGCGAACTGGCCGGCGTCCTGCCTGACCTGTTCGCGCGCCTGCGGCCACTGCTGGAGAACGTGCTCACCGATCTGCGCCATCCGCGGCCCTTGCGGATCGTGCCGGATCCGTACGGGTGGTACGACTCGGAGCCGGAATATCCGGAAGAGTCGGATCACAGCGACAAGGCGGCCTACGAAGAAGCCGTCCGCGCCTGGGAAGAGGACCAGGACGACTGGTGGGCGAACCGCTGCCCGGTCATTCCGGACGCCCCGGACTTCACCCCGCCCGGGTTGCCCGACGAGTCCGCCCGCGTCGATCTGCGCGGACGGCGGCTCCAGGTCATCGTCAAGCTCGCCACCATTCATCTCACCCCGGACAAGCCCGAGTACGCCGGCGGTTCCTGGCACGTCGAGGGAATGCTGAACGAGCGGATCGTCTCGACCGGCATCTACTACTGGGACAGCGAGAACATCACCGAAAGCCGCCTGGGTTTCCGGGCGGCACTCGCCGATCCGAGCTACGAGCAGAACGACGACAACGGTGTGCGCGAGGTCTACGGCCTGGAGAACGAAGACGCGCTGAACCAGGAGCTGGGATCCGTATCCACCCCGGCGGGCCGCTGCCTGGCGTTCCCGAACGTCCTGCAACACCGCGTCGGCGATTTCCGCCTCGCGGACCCCACCCGTCCGGGATTTCGCAAGATACTCGTGTTCTTCCTGGTCGACCCCTCGAAGAACATCGTCTCGACATCCGATGTGCCACCGCAGCAGCCGTGGGCCGATACGTCGACCATGACGCTCGAAGAGGCCAAGGACTACCGTGAACAGCTCATGAAGGAGCGGAAGTTCTTCGTCAATGAACACAACGAGCAGCTTTACGAGCGGGAGTTCTCCCTCTGCGAGCACTGAGTGACCCGCGCCCCGTTCGTCCGGCGTGGCCGGTGCCCTCGGGGAGGAGGGCACCGGCCGGTCGGGGCAGGCGCGTATCAGTTGCGCCAGGTGTCGTTGAGCGTCAGGGACCCGCCGGTGGGGACGGCGGCCTGGCGGTTGGAGCCGGATTCCCATGTCACACCGGTCTGGCCATCCCAGCGGCGGATGTACTTGTACTGGAACGTGGTGCCGGCCGGCAGGGCGAGTCGGTGCTTCCAGACGGGGTAGCTGTCACTGCTGAGCTTGATCGCCTGGGCGGGGTTCCATGCGCCGAGCTGCGGGATGTTGCCGACCACGTAGATGTTCTCGCCGGGCTGGGTGGTGGCGTCGACGTGGAAGGAGGCGCCGCCGACGGGGTCGGGGTCGCCGCCGCCGTCGCAGTCGCGGGCACCGGTGTGCAGGGCCAGCGCCGTGTTCGCGCCCAGGGTGGCGGTGAACTGACCGGAGCCGTCGACGGTCACGGCACGGTCGCTCTGGACGTCGCAGTAGGTGCCGGCGGCCAGGGAGGTCTGGAAGGTGCGGGTGAGGGAACCGGACTCGTGGTTGAGGGCCACGTAGGCCCCGCTGCCGCGGCCGAAGGCGATCGCGTCGCCCCCGTTGTCCCACCAGTCGGTGACCCCTTGGCCCCGGGCGGCGTTGCGGAAGCCGACCATGGACTCGATCTCGGGCCAGGCGTGCTGGCACTTCCAGCCGTCCTGGTAGCACGCGTTGACCGCGCCGTTGTCGGGCGGGCCGGCGTCGCTGTTGCTGAACTCGTAGCCGGAGTGGACGTCGGGAGAACCGTAGGGCCAGGCCAGCATGAAGACGTTGGCCAGGGTGTAGTTGGCGCCGCTCTTGTAGCTGAGGGTGGAGCCGTTGCGCTCGGTGTCGTGGTTGTCGACGAAGACGGCGCTGCCGCCCGAGGGCATGTAGTTCCAGCCCTCGCCGAAGTTCTTCAGGTAGGCGAGGTTCTCGTTCTCGAAGACCCGCTTCAGGTCACGGCCGTAGCGGAACTCCTGGACGTCGCCGGTGCCCCGGTACTCGTCGGGCAGGATCGGCTCTCCGGCTCCGAAGATCGCCTCCTGCTTCCAGTAGGCGTTCGGGTCGGTGAGCCGGGATTTGATGTTGACGAGGTCGCCGGCCGGGATGTGCTTGACCGCGTCGATGCGGAAGCCCGCCACACCCAGGGAGAGCAGGTCGTTGAGGTAGCCCGCGATGCGGCCCCGGACGTAGTCCTTGCCGGTGTTGAGGTCGGCCAGGCCCACCAGCTCACAGTTCTGCACGTTGCCGCGGTCGCCGTAGTTGTCGCCGATCGGGCGGCGGCAGCCGTTGAAGTCCCCGTCGCTGTAGGGCGCGTCGGGGTAGTCGTACTTGGTGTAGTTCGAGCCGCCGGTGCCGGTGCCGGAGCCCGCGGACATGTGGTTGATCACCGCGTCCACGACGACGCCGACCCCCGCGTTGCGGCAGGTGCCGACCATGTTGCGGAACTGGTCGCGGTTGCCGAGACGGCTTTCGATGCGGTAGCTGACGGGCTGGTAGGCGGTCCACCACTGGCCGCCCTGGATCTGCTCCTGGGGCGGGGAGACCTGGACGTAGCCGTAGCCGGCCGGGCCCAGGCGCTGGGTGCATTCGCGGGCGATGGAGTCGAATCTCCAGTTGAACATCACCGCGGTGACGTCCTTGGCCCCGGGCGGTGCCGCCTGGGCCGTGGGGGTCGTGACGGTCATCGAGAGGACGCTGCCGGAGACGGCGACGAGGCCGGCCATGAACGCGCCGATGGGCCTCTTCCAGCCTGGAGTTCCGTGTCTGCGTTGGCGACGAGCGAACAAGACTCCTCCTGGGAAGTGGACGGGGTGAGGCCGCGAAGGCAACGCGCCTTGCCCGACAGCCCGGGGAACGCTCTTGCAGGCTTTCTGAAAGGGATTGCACAGAGGAACGTAGAGGCGCCCCCGCAGCCGGTCAAGGGTTCTGACGCGTTCGCCGGCACGAGCCGCCGAGCCGACGCTCTCCTCCGCGAACGCGGCGGCCCGGCGACCTTCCACCCCGACCGGAGGAAAACGCCCGCCACCTGGAAGAACGCCTCGGGGCACCACCCTGCTGCCGCTGCCTGCCACGATCGTAGGGACCTTGCCCGGGATGAACCCGTTGGGGCTGGTCAACCCCAGGGGGTTTCCGCAAGAAATTGCAGACTCGATCGCAGAACCGCCCGAGCCGGGAGACCGACAGGCCCCGGCGCGGCCACGCGCGCGGTGCTCCGCCACCGCGGCGGTCCGGCACCGAGACCGTTCCGGCTCCCCGGACTCATATTGCTCCGCCCGGACCGGAACCGTTCTGCCGGAAATTGCGTGACGTCTCTGTGTTGCCGGCTGAGGGTGAGGGGGACCGAATGAGGGCTCGGACGATGGTGGGCGTGGCGTTGTCGGGGTGTGTGGCGCTGGTGGCGTGCGCGTGCGGTCCGGACAAATCGAAGGAGGACTCGGACGCGAAGGTTTCGGAGCCGACGGCGTCCACGCAGGTCGAGAAGCCTTCCGCCTCGCCGTCCCCGTCCGCCCCGAGCGAGAAGCCGTCGGCCGGACCGGCCGGTGACCAGCCCGCGCCGAAGACGAAGGAGGGCGCGATCGAGCGGTACGAGCAGTTCCTCCACGCCGTGGGCCGCGAGGACATCGACACGATCTGCGAGGTGGCCGGGCCCGCCGCCCAACAGGCGGAGGACGAGGGGTTCGGCCCGTGTGAGTCGACGTTCGTCGCCGTGTTCCAGATGATCCCGCCGGAGAAGAAGGAAGCCCTGAAAACCGCGACGGTCGACCCGCAGGGCGTCGCGGTGCTCACCCCCGCCAAGGTCGAGATCCCGGCCGAAGCGGTCAGGGCCTCCGTCACCTTCACCGAGGACGAGATCGGCAGCAGCACCATGGAATACCTCAAGGACGACTGGTTCGTCACCGACTGAACCCGGCGCGTCAGGTACGGAGCCGCCGTCGCTACGAAGACGGGGCACGGTCCTGCCGCTCACCGCGGCGGGGACGTGAACCCGTGATCATTCCTGCGGACCCGCTTTCGTGAGATGACCTCGGAACCATGTGGTCAGGCCGGCATCCACCGCGCGAGCAGCCGGGAGCTGTGGTGCCGGTTCGATGCCGGGCTCGTCGGCGAGCGGATGCCCCAGCCCGGGGATCGGCAGCAGTTCGGCCCGGTCCCCCACGGCGTCGACGAGGTCCGACGCGTCGGCGCGCAGCGCCGGGTGATCCAGCCCGCCGCTGACGACCAGCAGCGGTGCGCGACCGGCGAGGGCGCCCGACCTGGCGACGAAGTCCAGGCTGTCGACCGCCTTCTCTGATTCGGCGTCATACGGGTAGTCGCCCGGGAACAGGGCAACGACGGACCGCATCCGGATGGCGCCGTTCACGACGGCTCCGGCGAAGACCGGAATCTCGGTGTCGGCGAGGATCCTCAGGGCGACGGCCCCGCCCAGTGAGCCGCCGAGCACCCCGATCGGGCCGTCGTCGACGGGCAGTTGGGCACGGATGGACGCCAGTGCGGCCGGGAACTCCTCGGTCGCCTGCCTGAGGATCGGGTAGAGAGCCGCCATCAGGACGTCTTGTCGGACAAGCGCCAGACCGGCGTCCATGCTGCCGTCGACCATGCGCGCCCCGCACATCGGCATACCGAGGTGCACCCGCCAGGCGGGCAGGTCGTTCATCGGCAACGCGGCGGCGAATGCGGCGTTCGACCTGGGCGGGTCCAGCATGTGCCAGGTGACGATCAATGGTGCCGGGCCGCCGCCGGCCGGCGGCAGGGCGGTGAACGGCACACCGGCTGCGGTGCCCGTGATCGGTGAGTGCATGCGGCCACGGTAGGTCGACGGCCGTGGTGCCAGGGATCGCTTACGCCACCAGCAGAGCAGCGCGGGGCCCCGCGCCTCGCCGCTGTACGGGTCGCATGTGCCGCAGGTGCTGCTTGCTGCGTCGACCGGCGGGCCGTGATGGTCGGCGGTGACCCGGCGGAGTCGTGTCGCTGCCTGCCGTGCTCACCGCGCCCCGCAGCGTCTGCCGTAGCTCTCGCCCATGCCCTCGTCGGCACTCTACGTGACGACCATGCCCCTCAGGGCGAAACCGCGCTGCCGGAGAATGCCGTGATCCGCCCCTCCACCCACCGGCGCCGGCGGGTGGAGATGCCGGACCGGGAGGGTGCGCGCGACAATGGAAGTGCCACGGTCGGGGTTGTGACCCTGCGCGGCACGCGGCGTCGTACACGTACCCGCAATCGCCCGGCCGGTCTCTCGTACATCCCCCAGAGTCGAGAGGCGAGAGGAAGGCGGTCGTCATGACCAGCATCACTCGGCGTATCGGCGCCCTGTTCCGGGTCAAGGCCAACAAGGCCCTCGACCGCGCCGAGGACCCGCGCGAAGTCCTGGACTACTCGTACCAGCAGCAACTGGAGATGCTGCAGAAGGTACGGCGCGGCCTCGCCGATGTCGCGACCAGCCGCAAGCGGATCGAGCTGCAGGTCGACGAGTTGCAGCAGTCCACGGGCAAGCTGGAGGACCAGGCGCAGCAGGCGCTCGCGGCCGGTCGGGAGGACCTGGCCCGCGAGGCCCTCACCCGCCGGACGAGCGCTGCCTCGCAGATCACCGATCTGCAGGATCAGCAGACGTCGCTGCAGGCGGAGGAGGAGAAGCTGACCGTGGCCTCCCAGCGCCTTCAGGCCAAGGTCGACTCCTTCCGTACCCGCAAGGAGACGATCAAGGCCAGCTACACCGCGGCCGAGGCACAGACCCGGATCACCGAGGCCGTCAGCGGTGTCGGCGAGGAGATGGGCGATGTCGGCCTCGCCGTCCAGCGGGCCCAGGACAAGACCGAGCAGATGCAGGCACGCGCCGGTGCGCTGGACGAGCTGATCGCTTCCGGCGCGTTGGAGGACGCCACGCAGCCGGCCGGCCGGGACGACATCCAGGTCGAGCTCGAACAGGTGAGCGCGGGTCAGGACGTGGAGATCGAGCTGGCCCGGATGAAGGCGCAGCTTCCCCCCGCTTCCGCCCCGACGGCGACGGACGGTCCCGGTGCCGCGGAGGGCGGCTCGGACGAGGAGGCGACGTCATGATCATTCGGATTGTCGGCGAGGGCCAGTACGAGATCGCCGACGAGCACATGGCAGGGCTCAACCGGCTGGACTCCGCGCTGCAGTCGGCCGCCGACGCCGATGACGAGGGTGCGTTCACCACCGCCCTGTCGGCGCTTCTGGACGGGGTACGCAGCGTGGGCCGGCCGCTGCCGGACGAGGAGATCACGCCGTCCGACCTGGTACTGCCCGATGAGGGCACCAGCCTCACGCAGGTGAGGCGACTTCTGTCCGACGAGGGCCTGATCCCGGGGTGAGGACCGATGCGCAGCCGCTTTCCACCCGATCGGCAGCTGACCACCCGCATGGTGGTCACGATGTTCCTGCTCGGGCTGGTGTACGTGGCATTCGTCGCCGCGCTGATCGCACTGCTCAAGTCCGTCGTTCTGGTGGTCGTCATCGCCGCCGGGGTGCTGTTCGTGCAGTACTGGTATGCGGACCGGATCGCCCTGTACGCGATGCACGGCAGATTCGTCACGGCCGAAGAAGATCCCCAGCTCCACGGCATCATCGACCGGCTGTGCGCCACCGCGGACATGCCCAAGCCCCGGGTGGCCGTCTCCGAGATGGACCTGCCCAACGCGTTCGCCACCGGCCGCAACGCCGACCACGCCGTCGTCTGCGTCACCACGGGGCTGAAGCGCCGCCTGACGACCGAGGAACTCGAAGGCGTCCTCGCCCACGAGCTCTCCCACATAGCGCACCGTGACGTGGCGGTGATCACGATCGCCTCGTTCCTGGGCGTGATCGCGGGACTCGTCGTCCGCTTCGCCTTCTACTCCCAGCTCTTCGGCGGACGCCAGCGCGACCAGAACACCGTCGTCATCCTCGCCGCCGTCATGGCGGTCTCCGCACTCGTCTACGCGATCAGTTTCGTGCTCATCCGCGCCCTCTCGCGCTACCGCGAACTCGCCGCCGACCGAGCCGGAGCCATGCTGACCGCCAAGCCCTCCGCGCTGGCGTCGGCGCTCACCAAGATCAGCGGGGACATCGCCCGTATCCCCACCCAGGATCTGCGCACCGCCCAGGCGTTCAACGCGTTCTTCTTCACCCCCGCCCTCCGCCCGGGGACCCCGATGGCCAACCTGTTCTCCACCCACCCCAGCCTGGAACGCCGTCTGGAAGCCCTCGCGGGGATCTCCGCCGAGCTGGGCGAACCGGGTGGCGGGACGCCGTGAGAAGGAGCTGAGACCTCGTGGGCTTTCTGGATTCCCTGTTCGGCCGGTCCAAGCCCGTCAGGCCCGACCTCGACCAGCTCTTCGGACTCCCCTCCGCGGCGATCACCCTCCAGGCGGCCATCGGCTTCACCCCGACCGGCGCGGGCTCGGTGTGCTTCGCCTCCATCGAGGGCGGGGCCTTCGCCCAGGTCCAGCAGGAGGTACGGGCCCTGCTGGACGCGGACTCCGAACGGGCCGGTGTGCCGGTGGAGTTCAGCCGTGACGACTACGGATACTCCTGGCTGCTCTCCCGCCGCGATCCCGACAACCTGCCCGCGCTGGTGGGCGACGTACACGCGGTGAACTCCTCGCTCCAGGACAGCGGCTTCGGTCCGCAACTCCTCTGCTCCCTGGTCTCCTTCCGCGACGCCGAGCTGCGCCCCATGGCGATGGTCTACCTCTACAAGCGCGGCACCTTCTACCCGTTCGCTCCGCTGCCCGGCGAGAAGCGCGACAACTCACTGGAACTCCAGGTCAAGGCAGTGGTCAAGGACGACCTGCGCATCGAGCAGGACCTGACCCGCTGGTTCCCGCTGTGGGGCGCCCCCGGCCTGTGAAGGGGCGGCGGGGCACCACGGCGGTCAGCCGGCGGTGATCATTTCCCTGAGCGTCTCGTCGAGCGGAGCCGGGTGGAGATCGAACGTCTCCTCGATGCGGGAGGAGTCCAGGACGAACGGCTGCTGGAACTGGTACTGCATCTCCGGCAGTTCCCGCACCACAGGCGAGAACAGCCCGCCGGCCCGCAGCACCCAGCCCGGCATGGCGCGCAGCCGCGGCTCGCGTACCTCTGCCAGCCGGGCCAGCCGGGCGGCCAGTTCGCGTACGGACAGCGGCGGTGGGGTGGGCGCGTGCCAGACCCGGCCCCAGGCCCGCTCGTCCTGCGCGACGGTCACCAGCGCCCGGGCGGCGTCGCGGGTGGCCGTCCAACTATGCGGGGCGTCGAGGTCGGCCGGCACCAACGCGGGCTTGCCGGCCAGCACCTTGGGCGCGACGGTGAGGGAGATGACGGAGTACGCGCCGGCGCCGATGAAGTCCGAGGCGCGGACGGTGGTCAGGCGCACCCGCCCGGCCTCGTGCGCGGCGTCGGCCTGCCGCCAGACCTCGGCCCGAACGCGGCCCTTGACGCTGGAGGGGGCCAGGGGCAGGTCCTCGGTCATGGGCCCGTCGACGGGCCCGTAGGCATAGAGGTTGTCCAGCATGACGTAGTCGGCGCCGGTGCGCTCCGCCGCGGTGAGGAGCCCTTCGGCCAGCGGCGGGAGGGCCTTGGGCCAGGTGTGGTACGGCGGGGCGGCGCAGTTGAACAGGGTGGCGGCGCCCCGGGCGACCTCCGAGAGCCGGTCGGCGTCGGCGGCGTCGGCGGCCACGCGCTCGATCGACGGGTGCTCGGGCCCGCCGCCGCTGCGGGTGACCAATCGGACGCGGTGGCCGGCGTCGGCGAGCAGACGTGCGGTGGCCACGCCGGTGCCACCGGCTCCGACCACGACGGCGAGGGACATGCGCTTCTCCATGGGCTGCGGGCGGGCTCAGTGCCGGGGTGCGGCAACCTCCGGACGTATGGCACGGTCCGATTGCCGGACACCCGGAGGTTCAGACTATGCCTCCGCCGGATCGGGCCGCGGCGAGCCCGGCGGCACGCGGGCCGGTCCAGGTGCCCTCGTCCTCGGGCATCCGGAACGCCTGGATCGGCAGCGGGGTCTTGACCCGCTCCGGCTCCACGCCGTTGCGGGTCACCGTGACGTTGGTGTTCGCGACCGCGGCCCCGGCCCGTTTCCGACCTCTGTCGGTACGCGGTCGTCGCTGCCCCCGGCAGTGAGCAGATCAGCCGGTTTCATCGAACGCCTGCCACCTGTCACGCCCGGGTGTGTTCAGCAGGCGGCTGATCCGCGGTGGGCGGGTGGCCGGCGGCGGGCTCAGCGAATCAGATCGCCGAGCAGGTCGTCGATGACGCTTTCCTCCTCGACACGGACCCCGAGTTCGATCAGAGCGGCGGTCAGCCCGGGGTCCCAGGGGGCGGACGCGGGGGTGCCCCGCAGCGGGCGTGCGAGCGGCATCGTGGCCGCCGCCGCCCGGTAGTCCACCACGGTGTAGCGCCAGGGGCGCCACGGCACGCGGCGCAGCAGCCCGCCCGCGATGCGCAGGCCGCCCCAGTCGAAGTCGCCGTGGTAGCGCAGCCTCGCCCCGCTCGTGTGCAGAAGCCGCAGCAGGGTGAGCGCGGCGGCCGAGGGCTGGCCCTGGAGGCAGACCAGGGGGGCGCAGGCGGCGCCGTGCGCATCGGCCGCGGCTGCGACGACCGCGGGGTTCTCGCATACGTACACCGTGGGGGTGATGGCCGGCGAAAGGGGCGCGCCGCGGGCGAGCTGGCGCAGGGTCAGCACCGCCGGCTCACCCGCGTCGGCCAGCGCGTCGAGTGCCGCGGTGCCGCGCACACCCAGGGCCAGCACGGTGGCGGACAGGGCGTCCTTCAACAGGCCCGCCGAGGCCCAGGCCGCCCGGCGCCACTCGGCGCCCTCGCCGTCGGGGAAGCCCGTCAGGGCCAGGATGCCCGAGCGGACCAGGGTGGCGAGCGGGGTGCCGTCGTCGAGGGCATGGGCGTCGCCGAGCGTCTGGGCGGCGAACTCGGCGAGCGAGCGGGCCGGATCGGCGGGGAGCGCGACGAGCGCCGAGACGGTCGCGGCGAGCAGCGGGCGGGCCGCATCGGGGGTGCGGGCGAGGCGGCGTACGAAGCCGTCACGGCGGATGTCATCGGCCCAGTCCGCCAGGTCCGCGGGCAGGGCCGCGAGTGGTGCGTACGCCTCCTCCCACGCCCGCGCCTCCCGCTCGCGGGCCTCTGCAAGGGCCTGCACGGGTCCGGTCAAGGCGGTCACGGCGGCGGCCAGGCCCGCGGGGCTGACACGTGAGCGGCGCAGCACCGCGTCGACCTCGTTCAGCCGTACGCTCAGTGAGCGGCCCGGACGAGGGGCGCGGCCAAGCAGGCGTTCGGTGGCCGCGCGTTGTGCGGCCGTGGCAGAGGCGAGCGTGACCGCGCCGGTCAAGGGCTCGCCGCGGGCCATCCGGCGGCGGACGCGCTCCACCAGCCAACCGAGGCCCGGATCGCCGAGCAGGCGGGTGAGGCGGTCGGGGTCCATACGCACCGCGTCGTCGTCGCCGGTCGGCTCGGCTCCGGCGGGCGGCAGGTCCCCGCTCACGTCCACAGTGGCTCCGCACCGGACTCCTGCGCGGCACCGGCCCGCGGCACCGGGACACCACCCTGCGCCGCCGCCGTGCGCTCCGGCTCCACGCCCTGGTCCAGAATCGCCCCGTCCCACTCCCAGCGGGTGACCAGCACCGCCGCGATCTCGTCCACCCGCGACAGCTGCGCGATGGCGATCCCCGGCACCTGCGGGTAGCAGGCCCACTCCCGCTCGCTCGTCATCACCACGTCGAGATCGAAGGCGTGCAGCAGGCCGAGGCACTTGGCACGGGAGTCGTCGTCGACACCGGCGAACGCCTCGTCCAGGGCGACCAGCCGCGGGGCGTCCTGTGCGGCGGTGGCGTAGTGGGAAGAGGCCGCCGCGAACAGCGGCACGCTCATGGCCAGCACCCGCTCTCCCCCGGAGGCGGGTCCGGTGGCCGGCACCCACCGGCCCTGCTGGTGGCGTTCCACGCCGAACTCGTGCCAGGAGCGGTAGTCCAGTGCCGCGGTGAGCACCTCCAGCCAACTGCCCTTCCCGCCTCCTTCCCCTTCGTCATTCTGCTGCCGCGCGATCTGGGCCTGCAGGAACTCCCCGACCGCGGCCCGGTCCTCCGGTGCCCAGGCGTCGGCGGTCTGCCGCAGCCGCGTACGGGCCCGGTCCAGGCCGGCCGGCGCCTTGCGGGAGGGGCGCCAGATCAGCCGCAGCCGCATGCCGGTGGAGGTGGGGCGCTGTTCCAGCTCGTCGTTCATGCGCCGCACCTGCAGCTCGGCGGCGGCGATCAGTTCCTGGAGGGTGCCGGCGACCTCGGTGAGCAGGTGGGTCTCCAGGATCTCGCGCTCGTGCGCGGACAGGATCCGCTGCAGCTCGGCTACCTCGGCCGCCAGCGCCTCCGCAAGTTCGGGCACGGCCCGCTCCCTGCCCTGGTAGAGGATGTCGACGGCCATGCCGTCGTCGGTCATCCGTGCGCTGGCGCTGTGGCCGCCTCGGGAGAGGGCGTCCTGCAGCTTCTTGTACTCCTCGCCGAGCCGTTTCTGCACGCGCTCCCAGGCGCCGTCGGAGTCGTCGACGCCGGCTTCCGCCAGCTCCGCCTCCACGGTGCGGGCGAGCGCGATGGCGGGCTTCGCCGCCCAGCCGCCGGCGTCCTGCGCCGGCACCGCCACATCCGGAAGCGCCACGGCGAGCAGCCCGGTGGCGGCGAACCGTTGCAGCGCGGCAATCGCCTCGGCGCGGGCGGCGGTGGCCTCCCGGGTGTCCTTCTCCAGTTGCTCGATCCTCCCCTCCGCACGCCCGGCGCTCTTCTCCGCCGAGGTGTGGTCCGTACGCGCCTGCCGCTGACCCCGTTCGCACGCGTCCCGTGCGTCCGCGGTCTCTGCCAGCCGCCGCTGGAGCTCGGCCACGGCCGCGCCCACAGTGCTGCCCAGGGTGGCGTGGCGCTCCCCGGCCGCCGCTGCCGTACGGGCCGACTCCTCGGCGCGTACGGTCAGTTCCGCCACCCGTTCCCCGGCCCGCTCGGTCTCGCCGCGGTCCTCGGCGGCGGCCCGCGCGGCGGCGGCGCGTTCGCGCAGCGCCGGCCACAGCGCGGCCAGCACTGCGGTGTAGTCGGCCAGCGCCTGCCGTACGGCGGTCAGACCCGGCCGGTCGGCGGGCAGGTCCACGGCCGCGGCGGTCTCCGTCAGTTCGGTGGCGGCAGCCTCCTCCACACGGGCGGCTTCGCGGGCCGTCCCGGCATGCTCGTCGCGGCGGCTACGGGCCCGGTGGGCGGCCTCCGCGGCGACGGCGGTCTGCGCGTGTGCGTGGCGCAGGTCCGCCTCGTCGGGGACGGCGGCGAGTTCGGCGTCCAGCGTGCGGCGCTGGGCGGCCACCGCGTCCCGCTGCGTCTGACGTGCCGCCCGCGCCGCCGCGAGTTCGCCGAGTTCGCCGCGCAGCTCGGCGATACGGGTCCGGCGGGCCTCCTCGCGCGCACCTTCACCCACGTACACGGCGGAGTCCTTCGCCCAGGTGCCGGTCAGCGCGCCCACGCGAAAGCGGCCGTCCGGAGCCACCCAGGTGTCACCGTGGCCGGTGCCGGTGCCGTCACCCGGCCCGTCGCCCAGACCGATCGCCCCGAGCAGCCGAACCACCGCTGCCTCGCCCACCGCGGCGGCACGCGCGTCGCCGCGGTCCACCGCCGGGCGCAGGGCCCCGTCGAGGCGCGGTCGCCCGGTGAGCGGAGCACCGGGGGCGAGCAGCACGTCGTGCCCGTCCGCCGCGAGCGCGGTGCCGTCGGGACACACCCGGGCGTCCAGCAGCCCGGACGCCTCCAACGCCGCCTCCAGACCGGCGCGTTCCTCCGTACCGACATGCTCGCGGAAGTCAACGAGACGCCACAGCGGCACGCCCGGCGCCTTCTCGCGTACACCGGGGGTACGCGTGTGGGGCACCGGCGGCCCGACCTGGCCGCCCGCTTCGAGCCCGGCCAGCTCCCGCTCGGCCGCCTCCCTCCGGACGCCGAGGTCCGCCAGCCGCCGCCCCAGCGCGGCCGACTCGTCGGCCAGCCGCGCGGCGCGCACGCGATGGGCGTGGGCGGCGCGCTCGCGGGCGGGTGACGGGCCGGTCAGATGCGTCGTCCAGTCCGTCAGGACGTCGAGCAGCCCCCCGGGGTCGTCGACGGCCAGCTCGGCGCAGCCCCGGAGATGGTCGCGTACGGCGGCGACGAGCGCGCTTCCCGCCGCGGCAGCCGCCGCCTCGGCCTCGGCGTGCCGCTCGGCGGTGTGCCCGGCCTCCCGCTCGGCCTCGTCCAGGCGGCAGGCGGCGACGCGGCGCTCGGCCGCGGCCTGCTCGGCCTGCGCCGCCAGGTCCGCCACGTGGTCCACCGTGCGCCGCCTACGGTTGACCGCCTCCTCGGCCGCCCGGCGCAGCTCCGCTTCCGGGGTGCTGTCTGTCCTCAGGCCGCCGGTGAGCCGGGCGGCCCGGGCCACCTCCCGCTCCTGCTCCACGATCCGCGCAAGCTGGTCCTCCGCTTCCCCGAGCCGGGCGACGGCATCCGCGAGCCGGCCCAGCGCCCGGGTGTGGTCCTGCGCTGCCTGCTCCCGGTCGGCCTCGGCACGCCGCAGCTCTGCCTCCGTGCGACGGGCGTCGTCCGCGGCCTGCTCCAGCTCGCGGGCGCTGCGCATCTCCGGCCCTGCCCGCAGCGCCTCCTCCTGCGCCTTCAGCCGTACGGCCGTCTCCTCCAGCTCCGCGATCCGGGCCGCGGCCACCTGCCGGTCCGCCTCCGCCTGTGCCAGCTCCTCCCGCGCGGCGCCGAGGTCGCGGCCCAGCCGCTCGTAGCGGGCGTGCTCGGTACGCGGCAGCCGCGCGCGGCGGCGGGCCGCGACGCGGGCGTAGCGGCGGTAGTGATCGAGGAACGCGGAGGAGGCCCGCTCTGCCTCGGCCGCCTGCCGCAGCTCCTCCTTCTCCTCGTCCAGCGAGCGGAACGCCTCCGCCACGTCCGCGATCACCGTCTGATCCAGCGGCGGCAGCGCCTCCGTCAGCGCCCGCGACAGCGCGGCCTCGCTGGGCCGTTTCGAAAGCTGCGGCTGGCGGAGCTGGATGAGCAGGTCGACCAGGGCGGCGTAGCGCCGCTCGCCGAGCCCGAACAGCGCCTCGTCGACCGCCCTGCGGTACGCCTTCGCCTGGTCGTAGACCATGCCGCGACCCGCGAGGGCCTCCGTGAGCCGGTCGCGGGACAGCGCGGTGCCGGTGGCGTCGACGAGGCTCAGCTCCGTGCCGATCCGCTGGTCCGTGACCGCGTACCAGTGGCGGGCGATGCCGCGGCCCGCGACCGCCTTCACCCCGCACAGAAGGGTGACGAAGTGCGGCTGCCCGGTGCCGGTGTCGCGTCTGCCGAACTCGATCCAGGTGTAGCCGAGCCGCTCGGGGTGCGGGTGCTCGCCGCCGAGCAGCAGGTTCCACTCCATCCGCTTGCCCGGGTCGGCGTCGGGCTCCACGCGGCGCGCGGACAGGTCGCCGTCCAGCAGGAACGGCAGGGTGAGGGCGAGGACCTTGGACTTCCCGGTGCCGTTGTTGCCGCGCAGGAGCAGGCGGCCGTCGCGGAACCAGAACTCCTCGGTGTCGTAGTAGAAGAGGTCGACCAGGCCGATGCGCAGAGGGCGCCACCGACCGGGCACGGCGTGCGGGAGAACGGTCACTGCTCGGGGGCCTTTCGGGGGTCGGGGACTGGACGCACGACGGGTTCTCCCACCGCGTACCGGGCGAGTGCGGGCCGTGGGACGACTCCTTCGGCCGTACGGACCACCAGGCCCAGCGCGGTGAGCCGGTCCAGAGCCTGGCCGGTCAGCTCCGCCTCGGCGCCCGGCTGCCGGGCGCTCTTGGCCCAGAACCCGGCGTGCTGCCGGGCCAGCTCCCGCACCCGGGCGCCGAGCGCGGCCTCGGCGACGGGCCCGTCTGCCGCGGCCAGGTGCTCGGCGAGCAGCAGGGTGACGTGGCCGTACGTGCCCTGCTCGGGCATGCGTACGTCGGTGAGGTCAAAGGAGGCGCCGCCCGGGCGCAGGTCGCCGGGAGGGTCCACCATGGCGATGCCCTCGGCCCGCACCTCGGCGACCAGCCCGGTCAGTTCGGTGATGCGGGACGTGAGGAAGGCCCGCTGCCGGGTCAGGTACGCCAGCTCCTCGTCGGTCAGCTCGTCGTAGTACAGCACCGGGTCGTCGAGGAGCCGCCGGGTGAGGTGGTAGCGGATGGCGCGGAAGCGCAGCTCGTCGCTGTCCAGCTCGGTCTCGGCGGTGAGTCCGGCCAGCCGCTCGGCGAACCGCCCCGCGGTGACGAGCGACGGACCGCGGCGGGCGGCCAGCAGCCCGGCCAGCACCCGCCGCTCCACGTCGTACAGCACATCGCCGGAGCCGGAGACGTACGCGTCCTCGTCCCCGGCGACCCGGCGCAGCACCCCGAGGTGCAGCAGCAGCCGGACCACGGCCGCGAGGTCGAGGCGCTCGTCGCGCCGCTCCAGGGTGAACTCCAGCCCGGCCGCCGCCAGTTGCTCGTCGGCGGCGTCGAGAACGACCTGCTCGGCGAGCCGGCCGAGAGCGATCTGCGCCTCGCCGCGCTCCAGCGCCGCCAGCGCCAGGCACAGCAGCACGTACCGGCGCCGGGTGAACGGCGCCCGCGAACGGCTCACTTCGCGCGCCGGATGCGTGGGGTCCGCCAGTGTGCCGGGGGTGCGCAGCAGCCGGGCGGACTCGGCGTCCACCCGCAGCGGCCAGCCGGTGTTGCGGTCGAACCACTCGCGCAGTTCGGCCGCGTAGCGCCGGACCAGCCGGAAGCTGTCCGCCTGCGGGCCGCCGGCGAGCAGCAAGGGCTCCCGCAGCAGCGCGCGAGCCGCCTTCTGCAGCTCGGCGCCGCGGTGGGCGTCCAGGAACTCGCCGAGGGGGCTGCTCATGCGCGTACACCCGTGTCCACGGGAACGTCTGCGGGCACGTCCACGGCCAGTGGTGCGGCGCCTCCCGGGGCGGTGATCTCCAGCAGGTGGTCCGGCCCGCGGAACACCCCGCCCGGCGTGCGCACTTCCGCCCGTCCACCGTCGTGCAGAGCGGTGAGGCGGATCTCCATCGTGCCGTCGGTGCTGGTCGCGGTGGTGGTCAGGGTATCCGGGCGCCAGGTGGCCAGCGCATCCCCGAGCAGCCGCAGGAACAGGCCGAAGGCCACCGGGTCGAGTTCGCCGACCTGTGACAGCCGGACCTCGCCGCCGGTGGCCAGCCGGGCGCGGGCCGCGGCGGTCTCGGCCGCCTGCCTGACCGCGTACTCCGCCAGCCGCCGCCGCTCGGCGGAGCGGTCCCGCACCCGCCGCGGCTTGCCCCGCCGCTCGTAGCTGCCCGTCCGGCGCAGCTGCGGGCTGATCCTCAGCGGCTCCGCCGCCGCCCACGGCGTGGCGGGCGGCACCGGCTCCGCGGCCCGCGCCGCCAGGGTGTCGGCGTCGATGGTCAGGTGCCGGGCCGGATAGAGACCGAAGGCGGCGCGCCACAGCCGGTGCCGGGCGGCGTCGTCGGGCGCCTCGGCAAACCAGCGGGCCAGGGTGCGGAAGTCCGCGGAGCGGTCGGTGCGTCCGGCCCGCCGCTCGTTGAGCTGCCGTACCACGGCCAGCAGTTGCGGGATCGCGCCGAGCGCCCGGCCGCGCAGCAGCCGGGCCTGCGACTCGCGGCCGTCCGCGGAGACGAACCAGGAGGCCAGCCCCGACCACCGGGCCGCCCAGCGCTCGTACGCCTGCGCCTGCGCGGTCTCGGCCTCCTCCGGTGCGGCGTCGGCCGATTCGCGGGCAGCCGCGAGCCGCAGCAGCGTCTCCACCCGGCCCTGCTGCTCCAGCTCCCCGATCAGCCGGGCGATCCGCCCGCCGAGGGCGATCAGGTCCTGGATGAACCGCTCCAGATACTGGATCAACCGGTCCTTGTACGCGAGGAAGACCTCGACTTCGACCCCGTGCAGGTCGATGGTGCGCTGCAGGGAACCCATGAAGGCCCGCGCGTTCTCCGCCAGCGCCGCGAACCGGTCCGCGAGCGCGGCCAGTGCCAGATGCGCCTTCGCCGCGTCCGGCTCGTCGTCCGCCGCGAGCACCAGCAGCGCCCGCAGCTGGGTGACGATGTCGTGCAGCGCGACGGCCTGCAGTGCGCCGCGCCGCCCCAGCGCCTCGTCGTACGCCGCGATCGCCAGCTCCACCGCTTCGCCGGCCGGCGTGAGCTGGTAGATGAACCGCTTGCGGTAGAAGTCCTCGACCGCGGTCACGCGCGAGGTGTCCGGGTCGGCCCGCAGGTTGCCCCACTGCACGAGCCGGTCCAGCGCCTTGGCCACGGCCTCCGCCTCGGCCGGCCGCTCCTCCGGCGGCAGCGCGGCGTGGACGTCCTCCGGCCGCAGGTGCACCGCGAAGCGCTCCTTGGCCGCGGTGAAGACGGCCATCACCTGCCGGTAGAGGGCGGCATGGGGAACCGTGAGGTGGGCGAACGGGCCGCGCCCGGCCTCGTGCCGCGCGGATTCGGGTGCACTCATCGCGGGGCATTCTTCCCGAGCGACCCCGGGTCGGTGCAACCGCGACCGGATCTGCACACATCGCGACCGCTTTCCGATGCCGATACCGCTCGCCGCCGTCACCCGCCGGACTGCCGACATCGCGCTCACCGCCACCGAGACCGCCGTTGCCGCCGGTGGGGTGTCGATGCGCTCGCTGAGGTAGCGGCGTGCCCGGTCGCCGCCGACGGTCCCGGCCTGCTCCAGCAACCGCCGCTCCGCCTCGGCGGCCACGTCGCCGTCCAGGTCGAGGGTGTGGGCGTCGGTGTTGCGGGAGTGCTCGCACGCCGCCTGCCGCAAGGCCGCCACGTAAACAGCAGCGGTGCCCCGGTCCAGCGCGCGGCGGATGAAGGGGGTCACGGACAGCGCCTCGACTTGGCGGTAGAAGGTGGCGTGGTAGTGCTCGAAGTCCTCGAAGTGGGCGAGGTCGCGGGGCCGGGACCAGTTGTCGAGGGCGACGACGAGACCGGGCCGGCGGACGTCGCGGCCGACGCGGGACGATGCCTGGATGTACTCCGCCGTGTTCTCCGGCTGGCCGACGACGAGCATCAGCCCGAACCGCGAGACGTCGACGCCGACCTGCAGCATCGAGGTGGCCAGCACCGCGTCCACGGGCCTTTGGGCCCTTCTGGGCGGGTCGACCCGCGGTTCGCGCTTGGCCCGGTATGCCTCCGCCCATTCGGCCCGCAGCGCCCGCCGCCTCTTCGAGGTGTGCCACTCGGGGTCGAAACCCCTCTCCTGGCGCTTGAGCGTGGCACCGACATCGGCGGAGGAGATCCGCGAGGTGAGTTCCTGGATGTTCAGCATCTCGGTCCCCACCAGGCGGTCAGCGATGGTCTCGTGCCCCTTGCGGGAGCCGTTCCGCCGCACCCTGGTGGTGATGTCGTCGTCCAGATAGCGCCGCATGCCGGCCAGCTCGCGGGCGACGTTGAAGCACCCGACCAGCGTCATGTACGGATCGGCGGGCTCACCGTACGTGTCGAAAGAGCTGCTGCCCGGCGAGCAGCATGATCTCGGCGACACGGATCTCGGCCGCCTTCAGGCGGGTGCCGTGGGCGCACACTCCCAGACAGCGGCGGCCCGGATGGTCGCCGCTCAGCTCGACCTGACGGGAGAAGAACGTGTCGCCGACGTCCAGTACCTGCGGCGGGAAGACGGCGACCCTGCGGCCAAAGACGCCGCGTACCTGGTCGGCCGCGCGCTTCGTGGTCGCGGTGGAGGCGACAATCCTGGGTCCCACCTCACGGCGGCTGCCGTCCGAATCGCTCAGGCTCCAACCGCACAACTGGTCGACCGCCGCCTCGAACAGACCCACCGTAGTGCCCAGCCCACCTGAGATGAGGTGCAGTTCGTCCTGGATGATGAGGTCCGGCGGGCGCAGCCGCGGCATCGGCTGGGACCGGACGGCGAGCAGCGGGGCCTTCGCGTTGTGCCGGCCGCCGCAGCCGGTCTCGGCGTCCAGGCCGGGGTGGCGGAGGCCGTGGCGGGGGCACCACTCGGTGACGCGGCCGAAGAGCAGCCCCGCGTAGCCGTTCCAGGGCAGTTGGGCGAGCATGTCGACGGTGGCGATCAGCATGGCCGGAGCGAGCCGGTAGATCTCCTCGTCGACCGTCAGCACCGGAATGCCCTCCCCCGGCGCGGCAAGCCGGGAGAAGGGGCAGCGGTCCTCGCCTCCCCGCGCGGGCAGTACAGCAGCACCCGGCGCCGGCCCACGTCCGCGTCCATGTTGCGGTGCGCGCTCAGCCCCTGACCGCACCAGGGGCAGCTGAGCACCTGGATCACGCGAGCGTGTTTGTCGTCGGCCGAGTCGACCGCCGCGGCGTCCTGCTCGCGGGCCTCGCCGAACCACTTCGGCGACACCGAGGTGCCCACCCACAGGCCGATACGGAACGGGGCGGTGCCCCACCGCCCGTCGCCCGCCGCCACGGCCTCCCGCCGCAGCACCTCGGCCGCGCACACCACTGCGGGCGCTGGGAGCTCGTGGTGCGATGTGTGACTCGTCAATCGGCCGTGGTCAGTGCTCCGCGTCTGCTCTGCGCCGGGGCGGGAGCGGGATCCAGCCGCGTCGTGCGGCTTCCACGCCGCCCTGGAATCGATTGTCCGCTCCGAGGGATGCCAGCAGCTCGGCTACGCGCCTGCTGTAAGTCCGCGGCGACATGTGCAGGGCTCGGCTCGCGACGAGGTCCGGCGTGCCCGCAAGCATCTGCCGCAGCACGGGCAGCAGGTGTGCGGGCGGCTGTTCTGTCTGTACCGGCATGGCGCACGGCTCCCGAGACGTGTGATGTGTGCGTGATTGCCCTGGTGAGTGAATATCTCTTTGCGTTTCGACTACGAGTCGGACCTGCGTTTCGCCGGGAAGGGTCAGGCGTAGATGGCTTTAGCCCCCTGGGGGAAGAGAGAGCTGCCTCTTCTGCGGTTGGCCCGTTCGGCGGTGCGCCAGTGCGGCAGATACCAGCGCGGACATCGTCAGTGGCCTCCCATGGGTTTGTGGCCAACACCTCCGTAGAGAGTGAGGAGCCCCGAAGATCCTGGACAGGGACCCAATAGGGTTGTCCTGTAAGGAATCGAGGGAAGAAGCAGTGGCGCCACCGAGCAAGTATTCGCCGGAGTTCCGCGAAGAAGCGGTCCAGCTGGCACTGAAATCCAGCAAGCCGATCGCGCACGTCGCCCGGGAACTCGACATGCACCCCGAGACGCTTCGCACGTGGGTGCGCCAGTATGAGCGCGAGCACGGACGGCAGGACGGTCCGCTTCCGGCCGCATCGCGGCTGGAGGTCATCAACGGCATCCGCTTGTGCGGCATGCGGGTGAACTCCTGTCTCCCCGTGCGGTGGCTGGGTGCTGATCCTTCTCTTCATGGCGCGACTACTCACGATGTGCGTGACCTGCGACTGATCCCCTCGTTGGTGTGGGCGTGCTGCCCCGCATCGCGCCGCCTGTCGTACGACGATTCGGTGTGCGTGATCGGCGAGCTGTAGGCGCGGCAGACGGTCCTTGAGCTGCAGCTGGCGGCCAAGGATGCTGAGATCGCGGAGCTGAAGGTGGAGAACACCGAGCTGATGCTGCGCCTGGCTCTGGGCTCCACCAACAGCGGCAAGCCGCTGTCGACCGACTCGCCCTTCCGCGTGCCGCCGCCGCGTTCGCTGCGCCACCCACGGCCGCAGGCCCGGTGCCCTTGGATGGTCATGAGGGCCACCAACTGGAACGCGTCGCCGACGCCGACGAAGTCCTCGACGAGCACCGGCCGGAGGCATGCACGACGGGTGTCGAGACAGAAACGGGCGGGGGCGGCCGGGCTCATACGCGTTCGTCCGGCTGCCGTGGGCCAACGGCAGGTTCGTCTCGTTGTGTTCGTGGGCGCGGCGGCTTGCGCACGCCTCGTCGACGGTGGGGGCGCTCGGGATTGCCTTGGGCGGATCCCGCGTCATCAATCATCTCCGCGCCTCTCTGCTCCTGCTCTTGTGGGTCAATCACGTCTCTGCAGAACTGGCGGTGAGTCAGGTCCTGTGCCCCGCGCAGGTGCCGGCCGAGAAGGCCAGCTCGTAGCGACCGCTCGACGGACATCGCGGCCCAACACCGCGAGGTCGTCGACCACTTGTCGTGGTCGGACCTATCTCAACGGGTTGCGTGCAGGGATTGCAAGGTGCAGAGTGACCGTTATCCGCAAGTTGCGGAGAGTGCTGGAGAGGGTGGGTCCTGTGGCCCGAGAGAGGTCTGGTCCGACCGTCGCGCACCTCGTCCTGGCCACCCGGCTCAAGGACTTGCGGGAGGGTGCGGGGCTTTCGCCGGGGCAGGCGGCTGATGTTCTCGGCGCTCACCCGGCCACCGTTCGGCGAATCGAACAGGCCCGGACATCGCTGGATGAGGGCCAGGTCCACACGCTGCTTCAGGCGTACGGGGCCGGTCCTGCGGAGATCCAGGAGATCCTCGGCAAGTTGGCGACCGCCAACTTGCCGGGCTGGTGGCATCCGTGGCGTGCCGTCATGGATTCATGGCAGCTCGACTTGATGAGCGTGGAATCCGCGGCCAGTGTGATCCGCACCTGGGATCCGGCACTTGTTCCTGCTTTGCTGCGCACACCGGACTATGCCCGCGCCGTTTACGACGCCCTGTGGCCGTTTCTGTCTCCTGCGGACAGGGATCGGCGAACGGAGTTTCTGATGGAGCGGCAGGAGCGTTTGCGCGCACAGCAGACACATATCTGGTCCCTGATGTCGGCCGTGGCGCTGCACACCCGTGTAGGCAGTGAAGAGATCATGGCCGATCAGATGAAGGCATTGCGGTCTGCCGCCGACCGGCGCAAGGTGACGTTGCAGGTCCACGCCCTCAAAGGACCCCCACACGTCTTGACCGAATGTCCGAGCCTGACCCTCTACCGGGTCGAGGTGCCCGAGATCCCAGACCACGTGGTACGGCAGGGAGGCCCGGCCGGCTCCGCCGACGTCGTGGATGAACCCGAGACCGTGGCGGCCTACCGCACACTCCTGGACTACTCCAGCCTCACAGCGTCCCATCCCCACAAGTGGAAAGAGGAACTGTCATGACCGAGCCGACAAAGCCGGACGAGATCGATGTGTCCGTCCCGCACAGCGCGCGTGTCTGGAACTACTGGCTGGGCGGCAAAGACTGGTTCGCCGCCGACAAGGCCGCCGGCGATGCCTACAGCACCAAGTACCCTGACATGACGCAGATGGCCCGGGAGTCACGGAACTTTCTGGTACGCACCGTCACCTACCTTGCCCGAGAGTGCGGGATGCGCCAATTTCTCGACGTGGGTGCCGGACTGCCCACGGCCAACAACACTCACGAGATCGTTCAGCGCATCGCGTCCGAGAGCCGCGTGGTCTACGTCGACCACGACCCCCTCGTCTTGCTGCATGTGCACGCCATGGGCGACAGCACCTTAGAGGGTGCTATGGACTACGTGCTCGCGGATATGCGCGATACCGACCTCGTCCTGGACGGCGCCGCGAAGACTCTGGACATGAGTCGGCCCATCGCCGTGGTCATCAATGACGTGCTGGGGCACATCGTAGACTGGGACGAAGCCTTGGGCCTGGTACGCCGCCTCGTGGCCCGGGTCCCCTCGGGGAGCTACTTGTCCCTGAGCCACTCCACCGCCAGCGATGCCAAGCATCGTGAGGTGCAGGACGAATACAACAACTCTGGCGCCATTCCTTACATTATGCGTGAACCGGAGGTGACGAAGGCTTTCTTCGATGGCCTTGATCTGGTCGAACCCGGCTTCGTGTCCTGGCCAAACTGGCGACCCGACGCGAATACCGGCCGCACCACCGAGCGCGCGGGGTGGGGTGGCGTGGCACGGATCCCGTGATCCCATGACGACGAACAGCGCGGACCAGGCGCAGCACCTCGGGGATCGCCCGCCCGCCTCCTCTGTGAAGATGACGCACTACCGAGTGGTGCAGCGGCTCACGCACGCCGCGGCCCGCCCTGGCACCTCGCTGCTCGACGAAGCCGCTGCCCTGGCCGACGGCTGGGCTGTCCTGGTGGACCCCGTGGCCGGCGCATTCTCGGGGGACCTCCAGACCGCCGGGTGCGCCGCGGTACATGCCGCGGCCCACCCCCAGGCCCACCCGCACTTGACGATTCGTCGGGTTGGTGCTGCCGTGCTCGTCCTCGGTCCCGGTACATCGGTGCCTGCCTCCCGAGTAGCGTTGATCGCGCGGACCACCGTCGAGCTGCTGAGAGTGCGGGCGCTACAGGCGGACAAGGTGCGAGGTATCGAGCAGCGGATGCACACGGCCGTGCTGCGCCTCCTGCTGCGCGGCGAGCACCGTTTGGCCGCCGACGTGCTGGGCGGCACCACACCAATGCACGCCACGATGTACAGGCTCACCGGCAATCCCCGCGCTACACACGCCGCCTACCAGGTGTTGTGGCGGACTGCACAGCTCAGCGGAGCCCTCAGTCAGACGCACCGGCTGGTCTGCCTCGACGGGACAGAACTGGTTGTCGTCGACCTCCACGGCGCCGACGGCGACCCCCACCTGGCGCTCTCGCTCACCGCCCGCACGGCCGAACGGCATCAGCTGACCGGAGGCGCAGCCGACCCGGCACCGCTGGGCATGGCCCCCCTCGCGTGGGCGGAAGCGGGAGTTGTGCGCAAGGGCGCGGCAAAGGGGCGACTCAGGATCGCGACCGAAGGTCTGGCAGAACTCGGGCTGCTCCGCGCCGTGCCTCCCGCCCGGCTCGTGGCATGGTCCGCAGCCGTCCTCCAGCCCTTGGACGGCGAGCAGCGCCGGGCACTTGAAGCTTACCTGCGATCAGGAACAGCTCAGGCTGCCGCGCCAGTCCTCAGCGTCTCTGAGAACACGGTACGCACGCGACTGCGAGAAATCAGCCCACTGCTTGCGGCTGACCTGGACCACCCCACCGTCCAAGCGCAACTGCTGCTGGCGCTGCGAGTCCCCCCCTCTCCTCTGCCGGCCACCTCGCCGGCACGCCCGCTTCCTGGCCCGCCGGTGCCCACCGAACTCCTCAACGCCCACCAGGCCAAGAGCTGGGCATCCGCCCTGCTCGAACCGCTCGACAGGCCACTGCGTATCGCACTGCGATGCTGGCTCCAGCATCACGGCCGGACCGCTCCCGCAGCCGCCGAGCTGGGACTCGCCCGCTCCACCCTCACCGCGTGGCTAGACAGGTGCAGCCACAAGCTCAACCTGGACCTGAACTCCGCCACGGCCAGGGCGGAACTGCATCTGGCCGTCGAAACGGTCGCCGGCCCCGACGACGTACCTGCCTCACTGCCACGCCGCGGAGGCCGCACCTACCGGGGTTCACTACCGCAGGAACCGTCGACCGGATCCTGACCTGCTGACCGGTTTTCGACCACCGCACGCCCCCGCCGGAGTGCGTACGCTGCCCGACAGCGGGTCGAGTGGCGGTGTCCCGGCCGACGCGCCATGAGGTGCCGATCCGTGGTCCAGCCGTCAGCGGTCACTCTCGGCATGGGTGGAGACTCGCCATCCGGCGTCGGGGTGCCGGCCCGTCGCGGTCCGCGCTCATCCCCTCCTTTCAAGGGAGCGGCTCAGGGCGTGCGACTCGCCCGGCTCACCGGCCTACGTCGATCACGTAGTCGCGCTGCGCCGGCGGCTGACCGTAACTCTGGGACGCCGTGATCGTGAACCGTGCAGTTCCCTCCCTGACCGGAGTGCCAACGATCCCTCCGGTGTCGGCGTTGAGCGCGAGCCCCGCGGGCAGCGCTCCCGAGGTCACCGCATATCGCGTGGTCGCCGGCGTATTGGTCTTCACGACCGCCTCGTACAGGGCGCCCTTGGCCGCCGCGGGCAGCGCTCCGGCATCGAGCTCCGGGGTCGGCGCGACGACGGCTTGGGGGTCGCCGACCGGGCTCCCGGCAGCGTCCAGCTCCTGCAAAGACCATCGCATGCCCGGCTTGACCACGGTCAGGTGCCAGTTCGTCGTCAGGTCGAGGAAGCGCGCCCGCTGCTCCGTGGTGAACGCACCCAGGTTGCGTGCCGTCTCCCATTGCTGGATGGCCTCGAGCAGCCGCTTCGTGTTATCTCCGCCCGACACGAGGCTGGAAACCGAGCTCTGGAAACCTGCCCCGGCATTCAGACCGGCGCCTCGCGCCAGCTTCCACTCCATGATGAGCAGGCTGTCCGAGCCCTTGAGGCTGATCCAACCGAGCATTCCGGGGAGGTAGTTCGCCCGGAGGTACGTATTGTTCTTGAGCACCTGCTCCATGGAGGTACTGCCGACCTCACCCCAACTGGCACGGGTCAGCGCGTCCCAGGTGTTCGAGGTCATCCGGCTGGTCTCGGAGATCAACCGGTCCTTGGCATCGGTTCGTGCATACGTCGTGTTCACCAGGTGAGCGATGCCGTAAGCGCCCCAGCCGGACTCCGATGCCGACTCCAGACCGTCCCAGGACATCCCGGTGATACCGGTTGCGTTCCATGCGGTGGACAGCCTGTCGATGATCTCGTCGAGGATGGCATGGTTACCGATCGCGCCGCCGTAGCTGTTGGCCACGGTTCTGGCGGCGCGGTCGCCCGCAGCGTGTGAGGCCGCGACCGATCCCCAACGCGCGCGACGCAGGCCGGTCAACTTCCATTCTTTCCCCACCTGCTCGGCCGCTTCGTAGCTGACGAATTCGTCCCCGATGCGCAATATGCTGTGGTACACGCCCGCAGCAAGCAGTGTGCCGGAGTCGAGGTACACGGTGGTGTCGCCGGCCGACAACTGCCGGGTGAGCGAGGCGCCGCCCCCGGTCACGAGCCGGTCGTCGGCGGGTGCCCTGACGTAGTCGTCTCGCGGGCTCCAGGCCCAGTCGTAGGCTTCATCGCCGGTGCCGATGAAGTCCGACAGGGTGTGCACGCCGACCTGTACACCGTCGGCCTTGGCGATGTCCACGGCCGCCGCGGCCCCGGCGTCGCTCCCGCCCAGGCTCGCGTCGAACCTGTAGTGACCGCTCGACGCCCAAGGGCCGTAGTTGGTGGTAAGTGAGTAGATGCGCTCCATACCGGCCGCCTGGGCGAATCCTGCCGCCGCCGGAATGTTGTCGCTCCGCAGGTCGCCGAGCACCAACCATGACTGGCTGCTCGCCTGGGAGGTCTTCTGCCACTGACCGTTCAGCCTTGGGTACGGCAGCTTCTCGCCCGCTGCGATGTTGGACAGGATCGTCGGCGTCGCCTCAGGCGAGGTTCCGAAGAGTGCCATCTTGGAGCCTGCGATCTTGCCGTCGCGGCCGGGCAGCGGCCCGACCGCGATCGGGTAACCGTGTACCTCGCGGTGGCGTTCCTTGGTGTAGTCGAAGGTGAAGGCGCGCAGTACGGAGCCCCAGGGAGTCACGCCTGCCGCGCTCCACTCCTCCAGAGAACCCACGCTTACATGGTCCGGATCGTGGTCGACCTCGCTCTCCCAGCCCATGTCCTTGAACTCCTGGGGCCAGGCGCCTTCGGTGCGGTCGGTCAGCGGGCGGAGCCCGATGGCGAATTCGTCGTCGCGGACCACGCCCACCGCTGTGCCGATCGTCGAGGAGATCGACGTGGCCAGTGGGCCCCAGAGCAGGGTCTGCACATCGACGCCCCCGGGCGCGTCGATGGCGACCGCCTCGAATGTGGCGTAGCCGCCCTTGCTGGCCACCTTCACCTGGATCGTCCAGTTCGCCGCCCTGTTCCGGAACGAGAGTATCTGGCCGCCAGGTCCGGAACGGTCCACCGTGGTCGGTCGTTGCTGCTCGCCGTCGACGACCAGGCTGACCAGGGACGCCGCGCGATCGGACGCGAGGTAGTCGACCCCGGTCCTGACGTCCACCAGCCCTGTGACGGTCCCCGCCCTGTCGAGCTTGAGGTCCAGATAGCCGGCTCGTATCCCGATCGATGAAGTCGTCCCACCCGGCTGTGCTTGTGCCGGCTGAGCGCCGGCCGCTTGCAGGGCGCCGGCGGGCAGCAGCGTGACCGCCAAGGCTCCGGCTGTTCCGCGAATTACGGTTCTTCGCGGGGTGTGCTGGGAATCGGGTGTGGGCTTCGGCGACTGCATGATAGGTCTCCCGTCACATTTCGACTGGCTTTGCATGGACCGGACGGTCGTGCAGGTCATCCCTTCGTGGCACCCCCGGTCAGGCCGCGGACGAAGTGCTTCTGTAGCGCAAGGTAGAAGGCGAGGACGGGCAGTGTGGCCAGCAGCATGAACGCGAATACCGCCCCGAAGTCCTGCTGGTAAGGGCCGATGGAGCGGAAGATCCCGACGGTCACGGTGTTCCCAGCCCCCGGGCCCAGGACGAGCAGCGGTGTCAGGAAGTCGTTCCAGACCCAGACACCGAGGAAGATCAGGACGCTGGCCGAGGCCGGCCGCAGGAGCGGGAAGACCACCTGCCAGAAGGTCCGGAACCGACCGGCGCCGTCGACCGCCGCCGCCTCCTCCAGTTCTCGGGGAACCGAGCGGACGAAGCCCATGAAGACGAACACCGCGAACGGCAGGTAGTACCCGACGTCAACCAGCACCGCGCCCGGCATCGTGTGCATCAACCCGATGGCGTCGAGGATCCGCGTGATCGGAAGGATGATCACTGCGGGCGGGATCATCAGGCCGGCCAGCATGACGCCGAGGACGGCGCGGCTCCACCAGCGGCCCGATCGCACCAGGTGGTATGCCGACATCGCGGCCAGCACGGTGGTGATGACGATCGTCAGGGTGGTCAGGATGGCGGAGTTGACGAGGCCGTACCAGAACAACCCGTCCGGCCTCCCGAGTACCCGCTCGATGTTCTCAAGGGTCGGCGGAGCCGGGAGCGCCAGCGGCGATGCGACGACGTCGGTGCTGGGTTTGAAGACGTTGACCAGCGCCACGTAGAGCGGCAGGCAGAAGACGGCCGCCACGCCGATGGCCAGCAGTGGGCGGACCCACGACGTCCGGGACTTCACAGGTTCACCTCGCGTCGTTGCAGGAGCTTCAGCGTGGTCACGCTCGCGGCCGAGACGACAACGAGCATGACCCCGGCCATCGCGGATGCCATTCCCGGGCGCTGCTCGGAGAAGGCGGTGCGGATCACCTCGAAGGCGACGGTGGCCGTGCCGTCGGTGCCGGGGCCGCCGTTGGTCAGTACGGCGATCTGGTCGTAGACCTTGAACGTGCTGATCATCAGCATCACGGTGTTGATCGTCAGCGCGGGTGCGAGCATCGGCCAGGTGATCGCGCGGAACTGCTGCCAGGGGCCGGCGCCGTCGAGGCTCGCCGCTTCCTCCAGCTCGGCGGGGATCCCCGCGAGCCCGGCGAGGTAGACCACGACGGCGAAGCCGAGCATCTGCCAGACCATGATCCCGGAGACGGAGTAGATCGCGTACGAGGGATCCGTGAGCCAGCCCGGCGGATTATCGATCCCCATGGAGACAAGCGTGCTGTTCAGCAGGCCGTCATCCGCCAGGATCGAGCGGCCGATCACCGAAACCACCACGGCGGAGAGGATCACCGGTGTGAAGTAGACGCCGCGCAGCAGGCTGTAGAGCCGACCCTGCCGGCGCAGCAGCAGGGCAATCGCGAGACCGAACAGGTTCGTCAGCAGCACCACGAGCACGGTGATCACGACGGTGTTCCACAAGGAGTGCCGGAACTCCTCGTCCTCCAGGAGGAAGCCGTAGTTGTCCAGGCCCACGAACGAGGTCTCCGGGCGGGTGGCGCGCTCATCGGTCATCCCGATGTACAGGGTCCACAGGATGGGTGCCAGGACCATCGCGGTGAAGATCGTGAGGGTCGGCATCACGAAGACGGCGAAGGCTCCTGCCGACGACCACGACCAGGAGCGGCGCCCGTGTGGCCCGCCCGGGCGCCCGGACGGGGCCGGAAGGGGCCGCGGCCGACCGGGCCCCGGGATTCCTCCTCCGGCGACAGTCTCCGTCCGGGAGCGCAAGGCGTGCGTCACTGCGAGAGCTCCTCGAACTTCTCGTCGAGCGTCTCGACGAACTGGCCGACGTCGGCACGGCCGTTGAGGAGATCGTTCAGTGCTGCGTCGGCCTTGGGTATGAAGCCCGACGGCAGAGCCGGGACGCCGGCCTCGTTGCCGAAGCTCGGGGTTACAGTGCCGCTGGAGCGGGCCTTGTCGTAGAGATCGAGGGTCGAGTTGTACAGGGGCGACAATCCGGCCGGCGGCTTGTAGCCCTTGAGGGCGACGAACAAGCCGTCGAATCGCGCCCCGCCGTCGGCATTCAGCTTGGAGAACTCGACGGCCCACTGCTTCGCCTTGCCGACATCGGCGGCCTCCTCGCTCACCGACACCCCGCCGCCGGTGTACACGGGCAGGACGAGCGAGCCGTCCTGCGTGGGCATGGGGAAGACACCGATCTGCTCCTGCTGCGCCTTGTCCGGGGCCGCGGCGAACCACGAACCCATCGGGTACATCGCGCCCTTGCCCGCGAGGAAGGCATCCTGCGCCTGTGCGTAGGTGGCCGACAGGTTGTCGACGTTCTCCTTGCTCGCCAGAGCCTTCATCTTGGTCGCCGCATTGACGAACAAGGGGTCGCTGAAGTCGGTCTTCCCCGCGACGAGCTTGCCGAGCCACTTCGGGTCCTTGGCATAGACCTCGTCGGCCACGAGCTGGGCGAAGGTCCATCGCGGGCCGAGGCCGTCCGGTGCACCGCCGCCGATGACGAACGGCTTGATCCCCGCCGCCTTGAGCTTGCCGACGGCGGCGAGCAAGTCGTCCCAGCGCTTCGGGGGAGCGGTGATGCCTGCCTTCTCGAAGTCCGCCTTCCGGTAGTAGATCTGCCAGGTCTGCGAGTTGGTGGGCAACTGGTAGATCTTGCCGTCGAAGCTGTTCGCGGTCGGGCTGACCCAGTCCGCCAGTTCCTTATCGCTGAACTGGGCGAGCTTGCCCGCCTCCGCCAGCCCTGCGGGGTCGATCGCGACCATGATGTCGGGCAGTGCGCCGGTCGAGTCGAGCTGGCGCGCGTATTCGTTGCGCTGCTCGGCACTCGGCGCGACGAGCTTCTTGATCTTCACCCCCGGGACCTTGGCGCTGGTCTTGGCGATGATGCCGTCCCAGTACGCGGCGGTGAGGTTGGGGGTCTCGAAGGTGAGCAGACTCAGCGTCACGTCACCGCGCGAACCGCTCCCGCCCCCGTCCTCGCCGCCGACGGCACAGCCTGTCAGTGCAACGACGCCCAGTGCTGTGGCCATCGCGACACCGTTGGTCCGCTTACCCATCGAGCACCTTCCCTGCTGGTCGGGGCCACAGAGGAGGCAGCTCGACCGAGAGTTTATATAGGTAAGTTACTTGGCAATATTGCTGTTGGGGCGTCAATGTAGATAGCGTGCAGCCGTGAGTCAAGACATCCGTGAAACCAGGCGCGGTGCGGCTCCCGCCGGCCGTGCGGGCGATGCCGGCCTGCTGCGCAAGCTCAACCTCGCCGCCGCAATGCGTGCCTTCCTCGACACCCCGTCGCTGTCCGTCCGCGACGTGCGGTTGATCGTCGGGGTCTCCCGGCCCACCGCCGAGGAACTGCTGGCCACGCTCTTGGACCAGGGCTTCATCCGCGAGACGTCCGGACGCCCGAGCGGCGAGCGGCCCGCGGGACGACCCGGCCGGCGCTTCGAGGTCGTGGCTGAGGACTTCGCCGTCGTCGGGGTAGACATCGGCGCCCACAAGGTGGCCGTGGTCATCTGCGACCTGCGCGGGGACGTCGTGGCCATGCGCAGGCGCAGCGTGGACCCTGGCCTCAGCGCGGCCAGGCGCATCGGCGCCGTAGCGCGGCTGGCAGAGATGACGGTCCGGCAGGCCGGGAAGAGCTGGGAACAGATCAACTCAGTGGCCTGCGGCATCACGGGCCTGGCGGCCAACGGCTCGGAGGTCAGGGACGTCCGCGCAGTTCCCGCGGGTCAGGACCTCGACGTCTACTCACTGCCGGGCTTCGACGAGATCGACGTGGTGTCGGAGGTATCGAGGCGCTTCAAGCGCGACGTGCTGATCTCCAACGACATCTACCTCGCAGCGGCGGCCGAGCAGTGGCAGGGTGCCGCGACCGAGGCACGCGACCTCGTCTACATGCACGCCGGCCACCGCCTCGGGGCCGCGATCGTCATCAACGGGCAGATCCACCACGGGCGCCACGGCTTGGCGGCGTCCGTCGGCGCCATGAAGATCCTCGGATGGGCCGACGCGATGGCGCAGCTCGACCACGAGAGCCGCAGACTCACAGGCTCCGCCGCCACTGAGTCCACCGGAGACGACGTTCGCGCACTCTTCGAAGCGGCCGCACACGGCGACCGCACCGCGGTGCGCACCGTCGACCGTGTCGCCGAAGCACTCGCCCTGGGCGCATCCACCCTGGTCCACGCCATCGACCCCGACTACGTCGTCCTCGGCGGCGGTCTCTCGCGCACGGGGGACGTGCTTGCCGGGCCGTTCCAGCGGCACTTGAGCGCGACCACACTCGACTCGCCGGAGTTCCGCGTGTCCCTGCTCGGCGACGAGTCCGTCGCCCTCGGCGCCGCCCGCCTCGCCCTCGACGACTTCAAGGCACACCTCCTCACCGTGCAGACCTGAATCACTCCCTCAACGAACGTAGGAGTCACCGACATGATCGAGCCGGGACGCGTCGCCGTGCCCGTGCCCACCGCCCCCGTGTCCCTCTCGGGTCCCGGCGGGAGCGAGAGCACAACGATGGTCCTGCTACCACGCACGGACGGCCTGCCCGACTTCGGGTGGATGGGGCCCTCCCTGGCATCGGGGGACGTCCGCTCCCTGACGATCCCGGCCTCGGTCGAGACCACGGCCTGGAACTCCTGGCTGATCGGCTCACCGGTCACCGTGTTCCCGGAGCACGCACGCGGCTACCTCGGACGGCCCGCACTGCTCGGCCACCGCATCGGCCCCGAAGGTCCCGGGAGCGACTGGTCCACCGCATTCGGTGCGTGCACCGTGTGGTGTGACGACGGCTCGCTCGTCGTCCAAGCCAGCGACGAGTCGGCGGGACTCGAACTGCGCTTCGAGGCCGAGGCGGTCGCGGGGGGAGGTCTCCGCCTCCGGCACCTGCTGACCAACGCCGGCACCGGGCCCTACGTGGTCGATGCACTCGACGTGGTCATCCCCCTGCCCCCAGGCGCGGGCGAGATCCTCGACTTCACCGGGCGATGGGCCCGCGAGCGGCAGCCCCAGCGCCGTGCCCTCGCGGACGGACAATGGGTCCGGGAGCACCGCCGCGGCATGCGCAGCCTCGACGGCACCGGCCTGGTGGTGGTCGGTACCCCCGGCTTCGGCTACGGCACCGGTGAGGTGCTCGGCGTCCACCTCGTCTGGAGCGGCAACCACCGGTACGCCGTCGAGCGGCTCAGCTCCGGTGCCGCCGTCGTCCGGGCCGGCGAGCTGCTGCACCCGGGCGAGCTGGTCCTTGCCGAGGGCGAGACGTACACGATGCCCTGGGTGCACGTGGCCGCGTCCGCGCGCGGACTCGACGGCCTGGCGGACGCGACCCATCAGTACGTCCGGTCGCTCGCTGCCCATCCGCCCTCGCCCGCACCCGTCATGTTCAACCCGTGGGAGGCGGTCTACCTCGACCACGACCTCGACAAGCTGACCGCCCTGGTCGACATATCGGCCGGTCTTGGCGCCGAGCGATTCGTGCTCGACGACGGGTGGTTCGCGGGCCGGGAGTCCCTCGACGACGGCCTGGGCGACTGGACCCCGGACCCGGTGGTGTGGCCGGACGGGCTGGCACTGCTTGCGGACCGGGTGCACGAGAAGGGAATGGAGTTCGGGCTCTGGTGGGAGCCGGAGGCCGTCAACCCGAACTCCGCGGTCTACCGCGACCACCCCGACTGGATCCTGCGCACGGGTGACCGGCTCCCCGTGCTGGAACGCAACTGCTACCTGCTCGACCTCGGCCGGGACGACGTGCGTACACACCTGGTCGACGTGTTCGACTCCCTGGCGGCGGCGCACCGCATCGACTTCGTCAAGTGGGACCACAACCGCGACCAGATCGACGGCGGTCACTCGCGCGGCTCCGGCCGGCCCGCGGCACGGCGGCAGACCCTCGCCTTCCGCGAACTCCTCGACGAGCTGGCCCGCCGCCACCCCGGCATCTCGTGGGAGACCTGCGCCTCAGGAGGCGGCCGAATCGACCTAGACGTGCTCGAACGGGTCCACAGCGCCTGGGCCTCCGACGTCACCGATCCGTTGTCCCGCCAGCAGATCCAGCACTGGACCGCCCAACTCGCCCCACTGGAGTACCTGGGTGCTCACATCGCCGCACCGGTCTCCCACCAGACCGGCCGGACCAGCAGCCTGGACCTACGCGCGGCCACGGCTTTCTTCGGCCAGTTCGGCGTCCAGTGGGACCTCACGAAGGTGCCGGCCCATGAGCTGGACCGCCTTGCGAGCTGGACCAGCCTCTACAAGCGGCACCGCGCGCTCCTGCACACGGGCAGGCTGACGCGCGTCGAACTGCCCGACGGCCTGCTCGCGCATGGAGTGGTCGCCCAGGACCGGTCGGAGGCGCTCTTCTCTTACGCCCAGCTCGACGAGGTCGTGCCCGTGCCACCGCGGCTCCGCATCCCGGGACTCGACCCCGACCGGACCTACCGCGCCTCGCTCGTCTCTCCGACCGACCCGTCGGTGACCTGGAAGGTCACGGACATTCAGGCCGGCGGCGCGGCACTGGGAGCACTTGGGCTGCCCGGTCCCGCGCGGGCACCCCAGAGCGCGGCGCTGGTCCACCTGCACGTGGTCTGATCCGGCGGAACCACCGCAGTGGGTAGAGCGGTTCGTAGGATGCAGCTGGCCGACCGGACGCTCGCGACGCACCCGGATTCCCTGCTCGAGCCCTGGCTGCGGCAAGCTGCGCGGTGGGGCGACGAGAATGCGATGCGCCAGGACGCCGCCCGGTTCATCTCTGTATGAGGCGACCGGCTCGCACCGAGCTGGGTGGAGAACTACGCCGACCGTGACTGGTCGGGGCTGCTGCGCACGCTGCATCTGCCGCGCTGGGAGAAGTATCTGGCCGCGAAGGAGAACGAGTTGCGCACGGGCACGGCGCCGCCGGCGTTCGACTGGTACGCGGAAGCCACGGCGTGGGCCGGCTCACCGCCGCGCACGGCCGCGAACCCCCGAGGGGACGTTGTGGCCCCGGCACAGGCGGTACTCCTGACCGCGGAGGGCTGGTGGCCCAAGGGCGGTGGGCCCGTACCGCGCGGCCCACCCCCCGGGTCTTCACCACGCTGGGTGACAGTGGACAGCAGCAGCTGCCGTTCCAGCCGGCGCCCCAAGTGCCGTCCGACATTCGCTACGCGATCGAATGGCCACCTTGACGCCCGTGGAATACGTGCGTCCGCTGGCCTGCCAGCGAGCGGCCGAACCCCGCCCAGCTGAAACCAGCAGCGCTACGTTCGCAAGGTCGTCCGCGGGCGCCGCCCCCTTCCCTCTCGAGGTCAATGACGACGACCCCGCCTACTTGCTGGTCGACGCCTTCGAGGTAGTCCGCTTACGCAGCCTGCGCTGCCGGGCTGGGTGGCGGAGCTGCTGGGCGGGGCCGGGGCCGATTCCCGGGCGAGGCGCGGGAATCCCCGCCGGACCGGCCACCGCCGTCCCGGTACGGGCTCTGGTGCGGCCCCAGCGGCGCATCACCGGCAGCTCGACAATGGTGCAGAGCATCCAGCCGAGCAGCAGGGTGCCCGCGAGGAGCAGGAACAGGAGCGCGGTGGCGGTGAGGCTGTCGTACGTGCGGCCGCCGAAGATCTTCAGGCGCCCGTAGAAGATCGGGACGGCCTGGATGATGTAGAAGCCGAACGAGACGGTGCCGAGCCACACTGTGAACGGCCGGTTCAGCAGTGTCCGTTCGCCGCGGATGTCGCTGGCGGCGGCCGTGCAGATAATCGCGGCGATCGGTACCACGGTGGTGAGTGCGAAGTTGTACGGCGCGGGGACCTCGACCGCGGCGGCGTAACCGACGAGTGCCATGGCGGCCACCGGAACGGCTCCGATGCGCGGCCAGCGGCCGCACATCACGATCCGGGCGAGCAGCACGCCGAGGACGAACTCGAAGATCCTGCTCGGGGGGAAGAGGTAGGCGAACCACATCTTCGTCATGGGCAGCGGCCCCAGCGGGTAGGAGATCCCGGCCGGCACAACGTACTTGGCGAGGACCGCGACAGTCGCCACGCCGGCCACCATCGCGCCCGCCGCGGGCCATAGCCGTCGCTCGGGAATGCGCAGCAGGGGCCGGATGATGAAGGGGAAGGCCAGGTAGAAGAGGAGCTCGGAGCAGAGCGACCAGGCCGGTACGTTCACGCTGCTGAAGGTCTCGGGCTGCGGGATGAACGAATGGACCAGGAACAGGTTCGGCAGCCAGGCGTGCGCCGGCGTGTACGGTGCCGCGAAAAGCACCATGACGACGGCCCAGGTGACCAGGTGACTCGGGAAGATCTTGAGTAGCCGACGCCGCCAGAACGCTCCGGTCCGGTCCCCGTCGCGCCTGGACCAGGTGAGGACGAACCCGCTCAGCACGAAGAAGAATGACACCCCGACGAACCCGGCCGGCGCGAACACGTGCGCCATGCCTTCTGCCACATCCTGGTCGGCGTAGAAATTGATGGGGGCGGCGAGATCGAGCGGATTGTAGAGCATCGAGGCGTGTGCGAAGAACACGAGAAGCGCGGCGATGATCCTCAGGCCGGTCAGAGAAGGGAGATCAGAAGTGCGCTTGCCGTTGCGCTCGGCGGGGAGCGCGGGCGTCACTCCCGGAGTTCCGGTGGATTCCGGTAATCCTGGTGATCCCGGCTCCATTACATCACCGCCGCGAGTGACTGCTTCATCGATTCGACCGCACCATCCATGCCGGTGGCGATTTCTTCGGTGAGAGAGTCCGGCTTCAGGTCGACCAGCCATCGCGCCCGGGAGCCGACCGCACCCTCCTCGGGAGGAAGGATCTCCATCACGGAGGGGTGGTGAAGGAATTTCCAGGGCGAGTTCCGTACGCTGTAGGACATACGACGGTGCTCGTCGTCGACGCTGACGATCAGTTCCTCTGTCGTTCCGTACTCACCCATGTCGGCGGTGCGTACGTCTCCGTCGAGCGTGACGGGGCCGAGGAAGGTGAGTTTGTTCACCGCGCCGACATCCACCAAAGCCGCCCACGCGGCTTCTTCGTCCGCGCGCACGGCGAATTCACGAATCATCGATGCCATGTGCTGATGATGTGACATGAACACGCCCGACCAACACCCCTTACCACCCCCTATTTACCCCGTTCCCCATTCGGCTGCCCAGGTGGGAGTGCCCGGCAAAGGCGGGGAGATTCTTTCACCCATGTCCGACCGCTTGCCGGGGCCTCAGGACAGGCCGAGCTCCCGGTCCGCGAGTGCGAAGAGGTCCGCGTCGGTGGCCGGGGCACTCGGCCGAATCTCCCGGGCGAGGGCGGCCGAGCATCTCGACGTCGTCTCCGACTACGGGCTGCCCACCGCGCTGCCCGCCGAGGTGAGCGCGGACGCGCTGATCGCGCTGATGCGGCTCGGCAAGAAGGCGACGGACGAGTCCACCTTCGTCCTCGACGGCCCGTCCGGCGCCGAACTGGTGCCGGGCGTCCCCGAGCAGGTGGTGGCCGCGACGCTCGCCGCGATTCCCCCGGACGACCAGCACGCACGATCCGTCGACGGCCGAGGGAGCCGACCATGCCCGAACTGCTGCTGAACGGTCCCAACCTGGGCATCCTGGGCCGCCGTGAGCCCGAGGTGTACGGCACCGACACGCTCGCCGACATCGAGAAAGCGGTCGCCGAGGAGGTGGCGGCGCGCGACTGGCGGGTGCGGGCCTTGCAGAGCGACTCCGAGGGCGAACTGATCGGCGTGATCCAGGACAGTTACGACACGGTGGGCGCCATCGTCAATCCGGGCGCACTCATGATCGCGGGCTGGAGCCTGCGTGACGCACTGGCGAACTATCCGAGCCCCTGGATGGAGGTCCATCTCTCCAACGTGTGGGCGCGCGAGTCGTTCCGCCACGACTCGGTGATCGCCCCGCTGGCCGACGGAGTCATCGTCGGGCTCGGCCCCTTGGCTACCGGCTGGCGGCGCAGGCCCTGGCGGCCCTTCCTGCCGCGTAGTCTCCGGCGGCCCCCGCCACTCAGTCGTCCTGGCGCGCGAGCAGCAGCGCACCTGCCAGCGACGAGAGGCCGTCCAGCGCGGCGGGCCGCACCTCAGGGACCGGCACCCCCGTGCGCCGCAGCTCGCCCGCGCGGGTGATGACCTCGGGCACCAACTGCGGAATCCCGGTGGTGAAGCCGCCGCCGACGACGGCGATGGCGGGGCGCTGCACCTCGCCGAGCGTGACCACGGCGGCGCCCAGTGCCGAGCAGGTCTCGGCCAGCGTCTCCCGCGCCCAGGGCCCGTCGTGCCCCACCGCCGCGGCCAGTTCGTCGTACGTCACCTCGCGGCCGCGCCGCTGCGCCGCCCTGCGCAGGGTCGCGGGCCCGGAGGCGACCGCCTGGAGGCACCCCCGGCGGCCGCAGTCGCAGACCGGGCCAGAGCGGTAGACCAGCATGTGGCCGACCTCGCTTGAGCCCCGGGCAATGCCGGGGACCGACCGCCCGCCGAGGACACACCCCCCGCCGACGCCGGTGCCCACGCCCAGGTAGACGACGTCCGGGCAGTCGGCCTCGGCGGCCTCGGCGAGGGCGCGCCAAGTCGCGGTCGTCCGCGAAGTGGACCCGTGCATACGGGAGCTGGCTGCGGGCCCACCGCGCGAGCGGGAAGCCGTTCCACGAGGGCCGGTTGGGCCAAGGGGGGACCCGGCCCTTGGCGTCGAGCGCGCCGGGCAGGGCCACCCCCATGGCGACCGGCGGCGACGGCCAGCGGGCAAGGAGGGTACGGACCTGGTCGGCGAGAGGCCGGGTTTCCGCTTCCACGGATCCGGGCCCCGACCAGTGGAACACTGCCTCCCGGCAAGGCGGATCACGGCCCACCGCCCCTTCGGCGCCTTCGAGCCGGAGTGCGACCTTGGTGCCGGCCGACTCGCCAGCCCGTACGGTGCCGGTCCCCCCACTCAGCGCACAGGCACGGAACTCGCGGTCGCCCTGCGCCGTGCCCACTCGGGTTGACCGTCCCCGTCGGCCGGTCGATAATGTACGGGTCCCTAATAGAACCAGCACAAACGGGCCGGAGAGCAAAGAATTTGCTGTTCGGCCGTAAACCGTCCGCGCTGAATTTAGGACACCGGTGTGCAGTTCAATCTGTTGGGTCCCCTGGAAGTCGTAGACGACGGTCGGCCGATTGCCATCGGTGGTCTCCGACAGCGTGCGACCCTGGGGATTCTGCTGCTGCACGCCAATAAGACCGTGCCCACCGGCCGCCTGCTGACCGCCCTGTGGGGGGACGACCCGCCCCCGACGGCGCGCAAGGTACTCCAGAACGCGGTGGCCGGATTACGCCGCTCCTTACGTTCCCCCGACCCCTCGATATCGCTGGACACCCAGGCCTCCGGCTATCTGCTGCGGGTTCCCGAGGACCACATCGACTGGTATCGCCACCAGGCCCTGGTCGAGCGCGGCAGGGCCGAAGTCGAATCCGGGGCCGGGGAGTCCGGGGCCCGGCGGCTGCGTGAGGCCATGCGGCTCTGGCGCGGCCCGGTCCTCGCCGACCTCGTCGAGGCCGGGATCGAATGGCCCGAGCTCGCGTCGATCCAGCGTTCGCGCCTGGACGTCCTGGAGTACTGCGTCGAGGCGGAGCTGGCGGCCGGGCGGCACTACGAGATCGTCGGAGAGCTGGTGGCCGAAGTCCAGGCGGAGCCGACCCGGGAGCGGCTGTGCGGCCAGTTGATGCTGGCGCTGTACCGCTCCGGTCGGCACGCCGAGGCCCTCACCGTCTACCGGCGGGCCCGGGACACCCTGGTGGAGGAGCTGGGCCTGGACCCCGGGCGGGAGCTGCGCAGGCTCGAACAGGCCATCCTCAACCATGAAGAAGCGCTCCTGCTGCCGCTCGGGGACACGGCCCGAAACGAGCGTCCGTCGGCCGGGCACGCCCAGGCGGGACCGCCCGCCGGCGCCGGCCAGACCCCGCCCGGCATGGTCGAGCGCAAGCTGGTCAGCGTGCTGATGATCCGTACGCATCTGGACCTGCGCACCGAACTGAAGGACCTGGAGTGTGTCTCCGAGGCCCTCCAGGCGGCCAACGCCGCGATCCGGCACGAGGTCCAGCGGTTCGGCGGCGTCATCCACGGCGTCATCGGCTCGCTCTGGATTGCCGTCTTCGGGGCGCCGGACAGCCGCGAGGACGACGCGGAACGGGCGACGCAGGCAGCCCTGGCCGTGCAGGAGCGGATGGCCGCCGGCATCCCGTTCGGTCCGACCGTCTCCCGGCTGTCCGCCGCCACGGCGGTGACGACGGGCGAGGCGATGATGGCGCACCTACCGAACGGGGACTCCCCGCGGACGGAGTTACTGGGCGGCGTCTTCGACCGCTGCGCACAGCTCCTGACGTTCGTTTCGCCCGGCACGACCCGGGTCTGCGACGTCACCCTGGAGGCGAGCCGGCACTCCTTCACCTACTCCCCCGCCCTCGATCAGCTGGGCGGCTGGCTGGTGACCGGCGACCTCGTGGGCGCCGGTCACCAGCAGGCCGAGGCGCCCTTCGTCGGCCGTGAGAAGGAGCTGGACATGCTCCAGAGCCTTCTGGAGCAGCACCGGCACCGGCCCTGCCTGGTCACGGTGCTGGGCGAGCCGGGCATGGGCAAGAGCCGGCTGATGGCCGAGTTCGCGCGGCTGGTCGGTGAGCGACCCGACGGGCCGCGGCTGGTGATCGGCTGCACCCGCTCCTTCGCCAGGGTCGGAGAGCCGGGCCCGCTCGGCGGCCTGGTGCGTTCGTACGCCGGGATCACCCATGCGGACTCCCCGGCCGCCGCGCGGAAGAAGCTCGACCTGGCGGTGCGCGGCCTTGTCGACAGTGAGCGGGTGGCCGATTGGCTGCTGGCCCACCTCACCCCGCTGGCACTGCCCGAGGAGGGCGTGGCGGCCGTGCTCTCACCGAGCCGCTCCTTTCCCGCCTGGCGGTTCCTGGAGGAGATCGCGAACAAGGCGCCGCTCGTGGTGGTCCTTGAGGACCTGCAGTGGGCCGACGACAGCCTGCTGGATTTCGTGGAAGAGGTGGTGAGTTCGGGGACGGTGCCGGTGCTGGTCGTCGCGACCGCCCGGCCGGAGCTCCAGGCCCGGCGGCCGAACTGGGGCCGGCGGCGGCTCAGATCGCACGTCCTCACCGTCGATCCCCTCCCGGAGGCGGACGCCGCCGAACTCTTCGACGCCCAGCTGAGTCTGCCGTTGCAGGACAGCCGGCCGGGGAGCCACACCCGTACATCCGATGTGCTGACGACCGATCTGCTGACGGCCATCGGGGGCCACCCGCAGTTCGCCGTCGAGTACGCCCGCATCCTGCGCGAGGGCGTCTCCCTGTGGTGGGAGCGCTCGGCGCCGGGGCTCAGTTCGTACCGTACGGTCCGCTCCGGGGGCGGGGAAACCGAACTGCCGGTGCCGCAGCGGGTGTACAACCTGGTCGCGGCACGCCTGGATGCGCTGGCGGAACGGGACAAGGAGGTGCTCCAGGACGTCGCCATGTTCGACGCGGGCGTGGTCGCGGCTGCGGTGGCGGCGGTCGGCGAACTAACCCTGGAGGATGTCCGGCGCAGGCTCGCGGAGCTGGAACGCGTCGGCTTGCTGGGAGAGACGAGCTGCCAGGGGACCGAGGGTGAGCCGGTATACGCTTTCCGGAACTCCGTGATCCGCGGAATCACCCATTCCCAGATCCCCCGGGCGATTCAGAACTCCAAGCGGCAACGGGTCGCCGCGTGGCTGCGGCAAAATGAGACAGACCGTCCGGAATTTCATACGGAGAAGGAGCAGCTCACGGCGCCTGCATACGGTGAATATCGCGTCCCGCCGGACAGCGACGCCTGGAACCTCACGTCCACTCACCGGTAATTGCTGCCGCCCCCTCCCCTGCCCGGGCACCCGGTGACACGATCACTTCTCGGTCGACTCCTGCCCACGACCCTGGCCGGAACTGGCCGGTCGGCGGCGTCCCCGCAGACCCCCCTATACCCGTGCGCGAGGTAACTGTTCAGGGGTTTCAGCTGGTTGCGGCGCCTCGTGTTACTCATGGACTTCGACACCCACGAGCTGTACAGGAGGCGCCGCACTCGAACCCACAACTCACCGTGATCGATACGACAACGGCTTCTCAACTCGGCCCTGTCGGGGATCTTGGAGTTGCCGAAGTCAGGTGCCCAGGGTGCGACGGAACTTCGGCCGGCGGATCTCGTGCTGATCGAGGTGAGTCTGGAAAGCGGTCGGTCGGCATGGCCGGGGTGCTCCCTCGGTCGGTGGGAGGCCGCTGAGGCGCTCGATGTTGATGGCGTTGGCGGTTAGGACGTGCTGGATGTGGGCCTTTTCCCTGTCCTCGGTAGCGGCACCCGGCGCATACCGTGGCCGTGGGCGAACTCGTTGACGTGCCCTCCACTTCGGAGCGGCCCGCGTAACGGGGCTTCCACTCGGGTGTCTGTTGCTCGGTGCGGACGCGTAGTTGCAGGTCGGGAGTTCTCGCGGGGGGAAGCCCACGGCGCGGGTGCTTTCACGGGAGGTGGTGCACTGGGTGCGGGCTCCAGCCGGGTCAGGTCGCGGACCGCAGCCAGGACGGGAGCGGAGTCGGTGCGCTGGGTGGTGCGCTCGCGCACCAGACCGGCCTCCTTCAGGCAGGCCAGCACGTACGTGAAATCGATACGCCAGCGGACCGCCTCGGCCGCCTGCCGGCCCGACAGACCGAGCAAGAACTGAAGCACACACACGGTGGCCAACCGGGCGGGCGAGAGACCCGGACGGCCGTCACGCGGGTACCAGCCGGCGAAATCCTCGTCGTGCCATAGCCCGCCCAGCCGATCCCGCACCCATATCGCCGTCGTGCCGTTGAGCATGCCCGTTGATCACACGTCGCACCGGGAAACACCGAGATCCCCTCCAGAGTCGGGCTATAGGAATCAGTTACGGCGCGATTGCCGATCAATGGGTGAAGGGCAACGGGCGCTGAACGTTTGCATGCTAAAGTCCCCGAGGTTCCTGCAGCAGTCGTTTGGCACGAGGTGTTTGACGCTAATGGGGGAGCTCACATGATTCTGGTTGAGCGTCATCAACAGTTGTCCCTCCTCGAAGAGCTGGCCCGAAGATCCTCCTCCGGTCAGGGGCAGGTCGCCCTGCTGACGGGGCCGCACGCCACCGGCAGAACCGCCCTCCTGCAGGCTTTCGCCGACAGCCAGAGCGGGCGCGGCACCCTCGTGCTCAGCGCCATGTGTGATCGTTCCGAACGTGACCTCCCCCTGGGCATGCTCGGACAGCTGCTGCACGGGGCGCCCCTGCCCGGTGCGCAGGCCGAGGAGATAGGACAGCTGCTCGACGACGCCTCCGCCTCCACGGCGGAAGCGGCCGGCGCTGGCAGGTCGTCCGCCCGGCTCACGTGCTTCTTCCACGATCTGTGCCTCCTGTTACGTGAAGTGGCACGCGACAGGCTGTTATTGATCACGGTCGACGACATCGAGTACGCCGACCCCCTCTCCCTGGACTTCCTCAAGCAGCTGATCCGGCGCAGCAGCACCGGCAAGATCATGGTCGTACTCACCGGCAACGACGAGCAGCAGGCGCTGCGCTCGCCGTTCCACACCGAGCTGTCCCGTCAGCCCCGTCTCCGCCATCTCCACATCGCGCCGCTCTCCTCCGACGGTGTGCGGGAACTCGTCGCCCACCGGCTGGGGAGTGCCGCCGCCGAACGGCTCTCGCCGGACCTGCACGAGGCGACCGGAGGCAACCCGCTGCTGGTCGAATCGCTCATCCATCACCACGGTGCGGCCCAGGGCGGCATGGGCAGCTACGAACTCGCGGTGCTCAGCTACCTCCAGCGCGGCGACCGGTTCATGCTCGACGTGGCGCGGGCCCTGGCTGTCCTGGACCGGGACACCGACTGGGTGAAGCCGCACCAGCTGCTGGACGCCGACGTCAAGGAGGTCGAGGGCGTACGCCAGAAGCTCACCGAGGCCGGGGTCTTCGACGGCCACGGGTTCCGCCTGGATTCGGCGAAGGCCGCGGTCCTGGAGCAGATGCCGGCCGAGGGCCGGTCCGTACTGCACCACCGGGCCGCCGAGCTCCTCGCGGACGCGGCGGCACCGCCGGCCGTCGTGGCCGGCCATCTGCTCGGCGCGGGCACTCCGCCGCCCGCCTGGGCGATGCCCGCGCTGCAGGAGGCGGCGGAGCAGGCGCTGCGCGTCCACCACCTCGAACGCGCCGCCACATATCTGGAGCTCGCCCTCGAAGGGCAGACGGAGCCCGGCACCGCGGCTCTCTTACGGGCCCGGCTGGCACACACCGAGTGGACCATCAACCCGGGTTCGGTGGGGCGCCACCTGCCCCGGCTCACCGAGGCGCTGCGTGCCGGCCACCTGGGACTGCGGGAGGGACTCAACCTCAGCAGGCACCTGTTGTGGCACGGCCGCAGCGACGAGGCCACGGAACTGCTCGGCCTGATCAGGTCGCACGCCGAGCGGTCCACTGAGACCGCGGCCGAAATGCGCGATGTGGAGCAATGGCTGGCGTTCACCTACCCCACGCTCGCCCGCCGCCGCCAGCTGCCGGCCGGTCCGCCGGCCGGCGAAGGCCGGACGGTGCGGCCGACGGCCGACCCCTGGCTGCAGTCCTCGGCGATGCTGGCCTCGCTGATCTTCCACGGCCAGTCGGCCGAAGCAGTGGCCCGGGCCGAGGGGACGCTGCGCGATCTGCACCTGGGGCAGCACACCTGCTGGGGCGACGAGTCCGCCCTGCTGTCGCTGGGGATCCTCACCAGCGCGAACCACCTGGACACCGTGATCGAGTGGTGCGACCGGCTGATCAAGCGGGAGACCGGCGGGTGCACCCTGCCCTGGCGGGCGATCATCCTCGTCTCCCAGGCACAGGTCGCCATCGGCCGCGGCGACCTGACCGGAGCCGCCCGGCACGGCGAGGCAGCGCTGGCCGAACTGCCGCTGCGGGGCTGGGGTGTCGGTATCGGCATCCCGCTCGGCACCCTGCTGCTCGCCTACTCGCGCCTGGGCCGATTCGACGAGGCCACCTCGCTTCTCGCGCAGCCGGTGCCCGACGCCATGTTCCAGTCCCGGCACGGTCTGCACTATCTGTACGGCCGCGGCCATCTGCACCTGGCGACCCGCCACTACCACGCGGCCCTCGCCGACTTCCTCACCTGCGGTGAGCTGATCTGCGGCTGGGGGCTGGACCTGGCGGGCATCGTCGAGTGGCGCGCCAGCGCGGCCGAGGCCTGGTTGCGGCTCGGCAACCAGGATCAGATGCGCCACCTGGTCAGCGACCAGCTGAGCCGGCCCGGCAGCGGCGGCACCCGCTCCCGGGCGCTCGCGCTGCGCCTGACGGCGGCCATGAGTCCGGCCTCCCGCCGGCCCTCACTCCTGTTAGAAGCCGTTGAGCTGCTGGAGCGCTGCGGCGACCGGTACGAGCAGGCACGCACCCTGGCCGACCTGAGCTCGGCGTACCACGCGCTGGACGAGAACCGCCGGGCCCGCATGATCTTTCGCCGGGCACTGCACATGACCAAGATGTGCCAGGCCGAGCCGCTGACCCGGGAGCTGCTCTCGGTGAGCAGCGAGCTGGCCGACCTCCTCTCCGCGGGCGGCGACACCGACAGGCTGGCGGTGCTGACCGGCTCCGAGCGGCGCGTCGCGGCCCTGGCCGCCATGGGGTACACCAACCGGGAGATAGCCGGGAAGCTCTACATCACGGCGAGCACGGTCGAGCAGCACCTCACCCGGGTGTACCGGAAGCTGAAGATCAATCGCCGCAAGGAACTCCCCAGCGATCTGACCTGGCACAGCGAGGTGGCTAGCTAACCTCGCCGTTTCACTCGGGTACGGCTGGCTTGGGGGAGGAAACGCGAAAGTGCCTTCCTGAACTGGGACGATGAACCTTGCTGAGGGGTTCTGTCGGTCCAGGCCGAGGGCACTTTCTCCGTGCAGGGTATCGGGTTGCGTCCCAAGGTCCATGTCAGTGCGGATGGTTCGGGGATGTCGGGCATGCCGGAGCACGGTTGCTGGCGGATCTCGCTGATGCCGCCGGGCTGACCGCCGCGTACTCCGCCGCGCTCAGGCCGCTTCGGCCGCGCGGGACCGGGCATGATCCGGGCCGGGTCGCCACCGATCTCGCTGTGATGCTCGCCGACGGCGGTGAGGCGATCGCGGATCTGGCCGTGCTGCGGGACCAGGGTGAGGTGTTCGGTCCGGTCGCCTCCACGCCCACGGCTTGGCGGTTGCTCGCCGATACCGACGAGGCTGCACTCGCTTCGCTGCGAGCGGCCCGCGGTTCAGCCCGGGAAGTCGCCTGGATGCAGGCCGCCGAGACCGACCAGGGCATACCTGCCGCTCGGGCCGGCGGACGAGAACTCCCCGGCCTGGTTCTGGACCTCGATGCCACGCTGATCGCCTGCCACTCGGAAAGGAACAGGCCGCCCCGACCTGTAAGGCAGGGCTTGATCAAGTTCCGTAGGTGTCGGGGTTGTTGGTGATGCCCAGGAGCGGGAGTGCTCGTTGGGGTTGGTCGCGGATCGCCCGGGTGGTTTTGGCGATGTTGTCGGCTCCGAGGGTTTTCAGCAGGCCGATGGCGAGGTTGCGGAGGGTCGCCCTCGCGCGGGGTGCGGTCCCGGTGTGGACGGTGGATGCGTCCTCGGCGAAGGTCACGTCTCTCACATGGTGCAGATTCTCCACCGTCCAGTGGCCGCGGATCGCGGTGGCCAGGTCGGCGGGGGTGGTCTGGTGAGCGTCGAGCCTGGTGACGGCGTAGACGGTCTCACGGCTCTCGCGTCGTCCTGTCTGCCTGCGGCGACGGTGGACACGGATGGCCAGGCAGGCATGGGGGAAGGCGATCCCGCCGAGTTCGTCCGCGATGCCGCAGGTCTTGATCGAGCGGGACTCGCGGCGGCCGTGGCCGGTGGAGGTCGTGGCGTGCTGGACGGTGATGTCCCGCCAGGGGAGGGAGGCGAGTTGCCGGTGTGCGGTCGGCTGATTGGCCTTGATCACCGAGATGTGGTGGGCCTTCTTGACCTCGACAAGCCAGGTGACGTTCGCCTGGACCGAGTGCAGCGCGTCGAAGGTGACGAGGGTTCCGTCCAGGTCCAGTGATTCCAGCAGGGGCTGGAAGTGTGCGGTCTCGTTCGTCTTCGCGCCGACCTCCGCCTGGGCGAGGGTCACGGCCCGGTGGTGGGTGACTGCACAGAGCAGGTGCCGGCGGGCGGCGGTGAGACGGGCGGAGCCCTTGAGCGCCTTGCCGTCGACGGCGATCACGCGCCGCTGTCCGGACGCGGCTCGCGGGGAGCGTCATGAAGACCGGCGAGGTAGGCGCCCACCGCCCGGTCCAGGGCGTCACCGTCAACGGCCCCCAGAACCCGCCCGATCGTGGTCCGCGAGGGAGTACGCCGCCAACGAAGTGGGTGACGACGGATGCCGACGGCCGCCAGGAGTGTGTCCGGAGCACGTGCCGCCCATTCGGCGAGTTCGTCGAGACTCCTGGCTCCCGAAACAGCGGCGCAGGCACAGACGACCAGGACGGCGGTCAGCGAGTACCAGCGGCCCCGCCGCCCACGCGGATCAGGTACCAGATCCAGGTAAGGCCGCAGGTCGGCGACCCGGTCTGGATCGAGCGGCCCCAGCTTCACCAGCACTGCGGGGATGGGGGGAGGATACAGCGGCAGGCACGGGCCACCTCATGATCGTTGAGCTTCGACACCCCAATGATCACGAGGCCCGTGCCTGCTTTGCTATGCACCCCGACCGGTCATGTCCGGACCAGCCACACGACTCCGAAACTTGATCAAGCCCTGGTTTTGGGGAGGGCATGGCAGCAGCTGTCCAGGCTTCGGGGACGAGGCGGCCGCAGGCGTCGGCGTCCGCTGGATCCGGCCATGACCGCGCAGCCGCGCCGGGCTCCTGGTGGGCAGGTGCGCCTGCACCCGTCCACCAGGAGCTTCTTCACGGCAACGGCTGGAGCAGGCGCAGGTCGACGGCGTTGCCCATGGCGCGGTAGCCGGCGTCCGACGGGTGGAGATGGTCACCGGAGTCGTAGGCCGGGTTCAGTTGCCGGGGATCGGCCGGGTCGCGGACGGCCGCGTCGAAATCGATGACCGCGTCGAAGATGCCGCCGGTGCGGATCGCGTCGTTCACGGCTTGGCGGACGGACTCCCGTTCGTCGTTGTAGGACCGCCAGCCCCGGAACGGGGTGATCGTCGCGCCGACGACGCGGATCCCCTGCGCGTGGGCGCGCGCCACGTTCTGCCGCATCGCGTCGATCAACGCTTCCGGGTCCGGGTGGGCCAGGTTGCCGATGTCGTTGATGCCCTCGAAGAAGATCGCCGTACGGGTACCCGTCGGCGTCAGCATGTCCCGTGTCAGCCGGGCGGACACGTTCTCACCGCCGATCCCCCCGGCCGCCGCGCTGTCGAGAATCCTGTTGCCGCTGATCCCGCTGTTGAGCACGCTCAGGCGGGTGGACCCCGGCGCCGCCGCGAGCCGGTCCGCCAGCACATCCGGCCAACGCACATCGCCGTTGACCGTCGAACGGTCCCCGTCGGTGATGGAGTCGCCGAAGGTGACCACTGCGCCGCGGACCTCCCGGGCTTGCACCTCCAGCCCCGTCACGTACGACCACGCGCCGGTCTGCTGGGTGAACGCCGTGCCCGCCTCGTCCGCAGCATGGTCGCCGACGGTCAGGAACGACGTCTGGTACGCCCTGGGATGTTCGGTCACCGGCCCGGACGGCTCGGGCGTGTACACCGTCGCGAGCACGTTGCCGTCCTCCGGCACCGCAAGAGAGACCGGGTCGCTGACCACCTCCGCACCGGCCGGGATCGTGATCGACTCCTGACCGCCGAACGTTGCCGTCCGCATGGTGCCGCCGACCGCGTCCGGCGCGTCCGGACGGGCCGCCACCGCCAGCGTCACCCTACTCATCCGCACCGGCGCCGTTCCGTACACATTGGACAGCCGGACCCGCGCCCGGTCGCCGCCCACGCTGGTGTGGACCACGTTGCGGAACGAGGTGTTCGCGAGCCCTTGCTCGGTGCCGGGGGTGGGCCGGGCCATGGCCGTCCCCCACGTGCCCACCCAGCCGTCGGGACCCCTGGCACCGAGGCGGTCCAGTGGCACGGCCGCCGCCATGGCCTGGTATCCGGCGTCATTGGGGTGCAGGTGGTCACCCGAGTCGAAGTCCTGCCGGAGCCGATGCGGGTTCGCCGGGTCGTGGAGTGCGGCGTCGAAGTCGACCACTGTGTCGAACACGCCGCCGGTGCGGATGAAGTCGTTGACCGCCTCTCGTACGCCTTCCAGCTCATCGGTGTAGTTGCTGGAGCCCTCGAAAGGCGTGAGCGTGCCGCCGACGACCCGCAGCCCGCGTGTCTGCGCCTGCGTCGCCACCTGCCGCAGCGCGGCCACGATCTCCGACGGCTCCTTGTGCTGCGGCTGTCCGCCGATGTCGTTGATGCCCAGCTGCACGATCGCCGACTGCGCGCCCTGCGCGGTCAGCAGGTCTCTGTCCAGCCTGGCCAGTGCGTTGGGATTCCAGGTGTTGTTCAGCAACCGGTTCGAGCTGACGCCCGCGTTCAGCACCGCGAGCTCCGTCGGTCCCGGACGCGCGATCAGCCGGTCCGCGAGGTAGTCGGGCCACCGGTGGTTGGCGTTCCGGGTCGAGTTGTTGCCGTCGGTGATCGAGTCGCCGAACGTGACCACGGCGCCGGTCGCGCTGCCCTCCACGTCGACGCCGCTGACATACGGCCAGAAGGAAACCTCCTCGGCGAACGCATCGCCCGCTTCCGCGGCCGCATGGTCACCGCTGCCGCTGAGGTAGGAGGTCTGGTTGGCCACTTGGTGGTAAGTCACAGGGCCGGACGGCTCCGGCGTGTACACACTCACCAACAAGTCGCCGTCCTCCGGCACGGCAAGAGAGACCGGGTCGCTCTGCACCTCGCCACCCGGCGGGATGACGACTGACGACGCACCGCTGAACGTCAGCGACCGCATCGTGCCCGCGACCGCGTCCGGTGCGTCGGGCCGTGCCGCCACCGCGACGGTCACGTCACCCATGCGCACCGGCGCGGTGCCCAGCACGTTCGTCAGCTTGATCCTTACCCGCGACCCGCCCGCGCTTGTGTGCACGACGTTCCGGATAGTCCGGTCCGCGTACCCGGTGGCGACGCCCGGCACCGTGCCGGACGCGGACGCCGCCCAGGTGCCGACCCAGTCACCGGATATCTCGGGTGTCTCGGGTCTCTCCGCAGCAGCAGGACTCGTCACGGCCGGCACACCCAGCGCCAGCGCCACGCCCGCTGTTAGCACTAACTTCCAGAGGTAGGACATGGGATGTTCCTACAGGGGGACAGGTGTGCGGTCAAGCGTTGCATCCGGCACCTCGGCTGCCGCAGCACCACGGTCATCGACAGGCTCACGCGCCCGCCAACAGGGCTCCCTGGTCGAACCCGACCGGCTGCGCTTCGACCTCACTCACTTCGCTGCTCTCACCCCCGACCAGCTCGGCGCCATCGAGGCTGCTGAAAACGACCACATCCTCGACGACCCCGACGTACGGGCCTGGTACGCCGACCGGGCGGAGGCCGAGGCCGCCGGGGCAATCGCCTTGTTCGGCGAGAAGTACGGCGACACCGTCCGCATCGTCGACATCGGCGACTTCTCCCGCGAACTGTGCGGCGGCACGCATGTCGCCCACGGTTCCCAGGTCGGCACCTTCCGCCTGTTGTCCGAATCCTCGATCGGCTCCAACCTCCGCCGTGTCGAGGCCCTCACCGGGCACGGGGCCCTGCGCCACCTCAACACCGAGCGCCGGCTGCTGAACGAACTGGCCGCACTACTCGGCACCCGCCCCCGTGCCCTACCGGGAAGTCATCAGCGTCACCCACTTCATTGACGAACTCACCCGTTCTCCACCCAGCACGGTGTCAAGGGCGACGAATTCGAGAACGTCCTCGTGGTGGTCGACGGCAGCGCCTGGAGCAGGTACAGCATCGGCAAGATGCTCGCCGGCACCGACAAACCTGACCGCGCCAGACGGTCACGCAACCTGTTCTACGTCTGCTGCTCGCGAGCCCAGCGCGGCCTAGCCGTGGTGTTCATCAATGATCTCCCGGAAGGGGCAGAATTCACACTTCGCGACTGGCTCGCTCCAGGCACCATCCATCCGTGACATATGGCTCAAGACAAAGTGCGCCCGGGCTCACGTATAGCAAACACAGCGACGACATCGTGACACACGTCGGGACTGAGCCTTTTCCAACCTCGCGTAGGGGGACTGTAACTCGCGTAGGGGGACTGTAAATAGAACGGATCTGTCTCACATTCGGTAGTGACGGAGCGTCGCGGTACTCATTGACGTCGCGTGGAGGTCTCAGCTCACGGGCGAGCACAGTGTTCTCAGGTCCGGCGCCCGCTGATGGTCACGGCGGTGGAGGGCCGAGGTGACCGGAATTGTGGTCCGGAACCGGATACCCGGGAGCCGATGCCGCATCTGGACTGTGAGGCCCTGTCGGTGCGCGTGCATGGCTATCACCGACTCACCGTCGACGGCCCACTCGACCCCGACGACGACGGCCAGATCGACACGCCCGGCCACCCGACCTCCTCGTCAATGACGGCCAGCACCTGTGGCTCTACTACGGCGACCCGGAAGGAAGCGCGTACCTCGACGCCTTCCGCGACCCCGTCCTCCTCGCCGCCGGCGACGGCATGAGCACCGGCAGCAACACTCTCGACGACATCACCATGGCCGCGCCGGCGACTTCAACACCGACGGACACCCCGACCTCACCGTCCGCTTCGACAATGACAGAAGCGGACTATTCCTCTACGACGCCATCAACCCCGACACCTCCACGTGGCCGGGCCAGGTCGACGCCACACACAGAATCCTCATCGCCAACAACTTCGACCCGAACACAGTCCCGATGCTCACCGCCGCACCCGACGCCAACAACAAGGGCACATTCGACCTCTGGACCACCACCCCGAACAGCGGCAGACTCCGATTCTTCGCCGACTTCACCACAGACGGACCCGGAGCCATCACCGTGGCCTCCGAACAATTCACCAACTACCAAGCCCTGGGCTGACCAACCGCGGCCGCGCTGCCGGGACGGGCAATCGCCCCGCCCCGGCAGCTCCGGCATGGAGCATGCCCCTCTCGACCACCCGTACTTGAGGCCCCCGAACGCGTCCATGTGAACGGCCATGCCAGAGCCACAAGATACCCCCATAGGTATCTTCCAGATCCAGCCAGAATCCAGCCGTGGGGAAAGTCCGACCGGATTCAACCACCCGACGATGCCACCCGGACCTGCACAACCAGGCAGCCCGACGCCGTGGAGCCGCACCTTCGACGTTCCAACCGAACTCCACCACATCCGAACGTCAAGGAGCCTCCGACCTGCACGAATACGAGCCGGAGGCTCCTTGTTCGTATGAATCACACGTTGAAGCGGAACACCGGGTACGGAATTGTGGCCTGCGAAAACGCTGGAGAGCGGAGCTGGATCCAGCCAGCATCCAGCCGCTGAAACGGCGGGTCCATGACCCCGCTCACGCTCAATCCACGGGTTCGGCGACACCCAAATCACGCAACTGAATCATTACAGCTTGGGCGATGACACAGATCTCCCCAAAGTCACCAGCCATCACGTATCGATCACCATCAATCTTCATCGAATCGATGGCTCCGTAGTCCGATTCACCCGAGGCATCCACGGCCGGCGGCCACCCCTGGTCAACCCAATGCAACTCCGACACCGAGGAGAATCGCATCCACCCACGCTTGTAGCAGTGCCTCTCTCCCGGTGCGGGCGATGTGTACTCGCGGTGCTCAGGGAACAAGGCGAGGTCGACATCGCATGCTAGAGAGCCAGGGCGAGCAACGATGTCAAGTATGTAGCTCTCTTCCAGATGAAACACAGAGAGCTGACCGAATTCCCTATAGTCTTTCATTCCAGATCCCAATCGATGGGCGTGTGATTACCAGGACTCTTCCGAGTGACAACATTCCCGAACGAGTCGATCCGATCCCCGTCTGCATTTCTCATCTCAACATGCGGGTCGCTACTTCCTGGGGCCCTACCGCTTCCTCGCTTGATGGTCAGGCGATATTTGCCGTTGTCGTCTCGGAACTTAATGGGGCCAGAGGCCGTCTGCGTTCTCGTCCATCCTTGCGCGGCTCCGAACGCCTCCAACTCCGAGGCCTTGGCAGTGCCGTTTCGCGTGAGTTGCCCCATCGCGAAGTCCGCGTCATAGGGCACAACGCTGCAACTGCTGTTGTGAACCAGGACCGGGGTCTCGCCTGCCAGCACATGGTACGTGTGGGTGCCGTTTACGGTCAGGCCGTGGGTGCGTTGGCGCTGGGTGTAGTGGCGGACGTCGTGGATGGTTGCGGTGGTGCCGTCCGGGGTGCGGAGGGTGTAGCCGGGGGTCAGGTCACCGGCGTTCACCCAGGCGTTCTTCTCCTGCACCCAGAACGGGTGCGTGGTGGTGGACGCCAGCGTGGCGGTGCGGCCGTCTGTCTTGATCTTGAGGTCGACGAAGTCCTTGTCGTCCTCGGTGGTGATCGTGGCCACGATCTCGCGGACCTTGGTCTTGCCCGTCTCCGGATCGATGACGACGATCCGGTCACCGATTTCCAGATCCTCGATGCGCTTGGAGCCGCCGTCGGCCAGCAACACCCGGGTACCCGCGGCGAAGAAGCTGTGGCACTTCTTCGCCGCTTTGAGGGCCTTGAATGACTTGAGAGGTTTCGCCCAGGGCGCGTCGAGGGCAGCGGAAAGACAGGAGAGACTCAACCCCATGGCTTTGCCGCACTTCTTCAACGACTCGACGTCGGGCGCCACGATCGCGAGGACGATGCCAGCGCCTGGCGGCGGGCTCGTGTCCCAGAGCCCAAGCTTCTCTGCCGCCGAGCAAAAGCCCTTGACATTACTCTCTGTATCGCTTCCGGAGCACGTCGAGTTCGCCCAGGCACGCATCTTGTCGTCATCCGTGTCGTACTGCGCGTAGCGGAACTCCAACTCTTGAGCGGCAGGCAGGCGGATACCTTCGATCCAGAGCTCGTTGTCCTTCACTTCGACGTCGATCGTCTGGGCCGGGCTCTGCGACGAGCAGTTGCTGCACCAGGGATGGCTCACGGAGGGCCGGCCCATCACCCCGCCGCCCGTCTGGCTCATCCCGTTGCCGCGGCTGCCGTCCGCGCGGGTCTGTCCGCTGCCGCAGCTCACGCCGCTCGGTGAGCCCCTTCCGCAGTCGATTCCCAGGCCGGTGGGGTCCTTGAAGGTGAGGGGGTTCTGGGCGGCGTAGGTGTAGCCGTTCAGGGTTTGGGGTTTGTCGAGTTCCAGTAGCGGGTCGACGCTGATGAAGCGGCCCAGTTTCGGGTCGTACTCGCGGGCGCCCAGGTGTTGCAGGCCCGTGCTGGCGGTGTCATCGTGGGACTACCTCGGCTCGGGCTACAGCCCCGGCGCAGCCCTCCTCGCCGCCCACGTCTGGCACCGCAGGGCAGTGGAACGGCAGTTCACAGCCGAAGGCGGCTGCTGATGGCCTCGCCCCCGCTCACGGCCCTCCACCGTGCGGAAGCGGCACCGGTGCTGGATCTACTCACGGTGCCCCAGGTGATGGCTCGTCTCCAGCTCGGCCGCTCCGCCGTCTACGACCTGCTCCGCACCGGGCAATTCGCCTCGATCACCCTCGGCCGCGCCCGCCGCATCCCCACGCACGCCCTCACCGATTTCATCCGCACCCGCATGGAACAGGAAGCCGCCTGATGACCTCGCCTCGCTTCGTTCCGCCGCTCCCGTACCCGTGCGAACGGCGACGGAACCGTCTACCAGCGCAAGGACGGACGGTGGGAAGCCGCCGGATACGTGCTGGCCCCCGGCAACACCCGCAAGCGCATCCGCGTCTACGGCACCACCCGCAGGGACGCGATGACCAAGCTCACCGAGAAGATCGCGGCCAGCAACCGCGGCCTCCCCGTCGCAGCGGCCGACAGCACCGTGAGCGCCTACCTCACGTACTGGCTGGACGGCGTCGCCGTTCACCACCTGCGGGAGAACACCCACACCCGCTACGCCGCCGCCATCCGCCTCCACCTCAACCCCGGGCTCGGCGCGAAGAAACTTGCCCAGCTCACCACCCGCGACGTCCGCACCTTCCTCGACGGACTCCGCACCACCTGCCAGTGCTGCGCCCAGGAACGGGACGCTGCTCGACGGGCCTGCTGCGCCATAGGCCAGTGCTGCGAGAAGCGACTGTCACCGCTGACCGTGACGTACGTCCACGCGGTCCTCAAGTCCGCCCTGGAACACGCCGTCCGCGAGGACGAACTGCCGCGCAACGTCGCCCGGAACGTCAAGACGACGACCACGCCACGCCCCCGGCGTTTCCAGCCCTTCACCGCCGCCGAAGCCCGCGAGTTCCTCCAGTCGGCCGGCGCCGACCGGCTTCACGCTCTGTACGAACTCGCCCTGCGCACCGGACTCCGCAAGGGTGAACTCCTCGGCCTCCACTGGGAAGACCTCAACATGGACAGCGGCACCGCCACCATCCACCGTTCCCTCCAGCGCACCCGCAGCCAGGGTCTGACCGTCCTGAACACCAAGACCCTCGCCTCGGAACGCCGCATCGCCCTCCCCACCGAATGCATGAACTCCATCAAGATCCACCAGGAACAGCAGGAGGAAGAGCGTCGGGCAACCGGAACGGGCTGGACTGACAACGGGCTCGTCTTCACCAACCCGAAGGGCAGTCCGCTCGATCCTGGCAACCTCAACCGCCGCTTCCGTCACCTCCTCCACAGCGCCGGACTCCGGACGATCCGCTTCCACGATCTCCGCCACTCGACGGCCACCCTGCTCCTGGAACAGGGCGTCGACCTGGTCGTCATCAAGGAACTCCTCGGCCACGCCCATATCGGTGTCACTGCGGGCGTCTACGCCCACGTCCGACTCCGTCTCCAGCGGAGGGCCATCGACACCCTCGGCAACGCCCTCAACCCGACCGACGCCTCCGACGACCCACCCGCCGCTGCCGTCGTCCGCTGACGTTGCCGTCACCGTTGCCGTCAAACGCCCTGGAAGCCCCACCGGAAACATATTTCGGTGGGGCTTCCAGAATGTCGCACGCCTTCAAGGGCACACCCTACGGCAGGAAATCGAAATAATCGAAGCCGCAAGATTGAAGATTCGAGAAAACGAGGACTATTTCACACTTGCCTTTAACGCATGATCACGAACTGCCGGAGCCGCTCACGGATTGACGCCAGACGTTTTCGAACTCCGCGAATTCGATGAACGCCGGAGAAAATTCTTCCTGCTCAGCGATCTCCTCCAAGCTCGGGATTGGGATTTCGCCGAGCATGGTCGCCCCCGAGGACGTTTCACCGTCCGCGAAATCTCGATGTCCGTCCCGATAGATCTCCACCTTGCGGATCTCATATCCTGCATCGTCAAGCTCGCTGTACAGCTCAACCGGCTCATCAGGCAGGTCGTGGTGCCAGAACACCTTGAGGTATCGCATGCTCAGTTTGCTCCGTGGCTAATTATTCGCCCGCTCAGATCCAACGGCCCTTGACCGGGGATCACGTAGACATTATCTCTCCCCTTGACGACATTCAGTCCTCTGACGTCAATCTCGACGTAATTAGTGAATCGTCGCCCAGAGAATGGGTGCCCGAGGAAGCATCGCGACAGCTGCGCACACGTCTTGGTGCCAGGAGCAACGTCGGAGAGATATTACCCATCGCCATAGCGCGCATCCTTCGGACTCGCCTCCTTGGTAGAGGCATTCAACTTCTTACTCCCCACGATCCCGTTCATGCCCGCTTCATCGGTGTAATGAATCAGGGTTTCGGGAGGGCAGCCGCCAGAATTATGAAGGCCGAGCCAGCGGGACACCTCGCGGATCGGAACGCCGCGGGCCAGGGCTGTCGAAGCGAAAAGAGCCGCAAACTGTGATACGCCGAGAGCCGGGCCGCCTCAGCCAGGGCGCCTGGACCACGACCTATCAGAGGCCGGTTCGCGAGCCCAAGAATCACCCGCCATACCCCCGCGGGTATCCTCTGGATCCAGCAAAAATCCAGCGGCCGGGAACCCCCGACCAGATTCAACCATCCAACCGCACCCGACCTGACCTGCACAAACAGGTAGCCCCACGCGAGGGGATCGCCCCTTCGCCGTTCCAGTCGAATTCCACCACGTCCGAACACGAAGACCCCTCCGACCTGCATGTATGCAAGACGGAAGGGTCTGTGCGAAAGATTCACACGTTGAAGCGGAACACCGGGTACACAGTCTTGACCTGCGGAAACACCGGAAGGCCGGGACGGAACCAGCCAGGAACCAGTCGTCGGAAACGGCCGGTCCATGGCCCCCGTTTTCGCTGGATCCACGAGCCACGCGAGGCTTCACGCGCGCACCCCTGCGCTCGGCCGCGGGGGCGTTCAGCGCAGGGCGCTGCATGATCGTTCGCTGACGGTGGGCAGCACCTTGGTTCAGTGCCAGCACCACCGAAGCACCGCGGCGAGCTCCACGAGCGGGCCGTCCGAGGAGACCACCCCACCGGACGCACGGTAGCCCTTGCGTACAGTTTTAGGTTCCAGCCATGCCAGACGTGGAGCCGTCCCATTTGACTACCGGATAGCCGGCAACGAGCCTTCCCATCACATGAACAGTTTCTGCGCCGGTAACCCCGGGAACTCGCAGCACACGCCATGGATTAACGTCGACGGTCAGCCAAACCCAGCTCTTTCCGTCCAACACAAACGCAAAGATGCATCGCACATCAGCAGACCTCAGATCTACATCACGAACGGGAACCAAATAGCCGTCACCGATTCGATCTTCATGCTGCTGAAGCCATTCCAGATTCCCTGCGTACGACCTGCCGCTTCTTTTTGCCCTCACCATGAGACTGATGGCCGCACCGCTCGCCAGGCGCCTGACCTTCCGCTTCCCCAGCCACGCAGCCACCCTCTTCACTCGATGCACCCTGGCTCAATCCCAACCACGAATGTAAATCGGGGTATCCCATCCGATTTCACTGTCCGGGTCCGAGGCTCGTGAGATGAGTTCGGCCATCCGATGGTTACCTTCCATCATCTGGCCGTCACCTCCAATTGTCATGAACGTACGCGCTTCGTCGTCAGGGTCGAAAACGGAGCGCAGCAAATCAGCGTCATCCTGCCCCTGAAGCATTCCTCGCTTCAGGGGATCGTAGTCCCAATTACCATTCGCATCGACACTATCGTGTCCAATTCCGCGGAGATCCCCGACAGTCGCGTTTGCATCCGGAATGCCAGCCTTCCGCTTACCGAATAGCTTACCGAAAAATCCTCCTTTCCCTCCACTCCCGCAATTATGCACAAGCACTGGGCTGCTTCCGGCCTGCACATAGTACGTGTGCTTGGTGCTGACGGTTAGGTTGTAGACGGTGGTCTGCGTGGTCCAGCGTTTGATGGCTGTGATCTGGATGCGGGTGCCTGCGCTGGTCTGTAGCGTCTGACCGCTGGTCAGGTTGGTGGCGTCGATCCATTCGTCCAGTTCGGGTACCCAGAAGGGGTGGCCGTCGGTGGCGGTCACGCTGGCTTCTTTGTCGCCGTGCTTGCCGTCGATGTCGATCGTGATCTCGACTAGGTGCTTCGAGCATTTGCCGACGATGGTGCCGGTGACGGTTTCGACGCTGGTTTCTCCGGTCTCGGGATCTGTAGCGACGATCTTGTCGCCGATCTTTACCTCTTCGATCGGTTTCGTGGTGCCGTCCGCGTACAGCACCTTCGTGTCGGCGGTGAAGCTGTTCCTTCGACAGGCGGCATTTCCTGTACCTCCAGCCTTCTTGCCTATGCCGCGTGCGCCAGCACCGGCTCCGAATCCTCCCCCTGTCATCTCCATGAGGTTGCCGGCGAACTGGTAGTAGGCGACTTGGAGGCTCTTCGGGCAGTTGTCCATCAGGTTGCAGATGCGCCAGAGCTTGTCTTTTACGAATTGAACGGTGGCCCGGTTTTCCAGGCTCGGATTCTCAATGAAGTCTGGGAGTGTATCTTTGTAGGATCGTTCATTATCGATGTACTTGTTGAATCGCTCGATGAACTCGTCTTTGTCATCCCACTTCCGTGGAACTTCTACCCCAGGGAAGATCGGGATGGTTTTGGAGCCGCATGGCGAGCCGTCCATGTTCAGACAGGGACTTGGGTTGTAGTTGCTGGGGCTGCTGCTGATGATTTGGATGGGGCGCCCGGTGCCGGGTCCGGTGCCGCCGACAGGGCAGCCGACTCCGCAGGCGTCGGCTCGGCTGAGTCCCTCCGGGTCGCTGAATGTCAGTGGGCTGCTGCCGGCGTAGGAGTAGCCGTGCAGTGATTCCGGATCAGTGGGATCCATGATCGGGTCGACGGAGAGGAAGCGGCCGGTCTGTGGGTCGTACTCGCGGGCGCCCAGGTGTTGCAGGCCGGTGCTGGTGGTGTCGTCAGTTCCGCCGACGAAGCCGCGGGTTCCGGGCCAGGGGCCGTGGGCTGTGCCGCGGGGGGAGCCGAAGGGCAGGATTCGGCGTTGGGTGAGGTTGAGGGTGTCGGCGTCGATGGCGAGGTTGCCGGTGCCGTTGTGGTCGGCGAGGGTGAGGGACCAGTAGCCGTCGTTGTCGAGTACGGCCTGGTTTCCGTTGCCGAGTGGGATGTAGCGGGTGGCCTTGCGGGTGGTGCTGCCCTTGGGGAGGAAGACTTCGGTGTGGCCGCCCCAGTAGAGGGTGGCGCCTGTGGGGGTGTGGGCGATGAGTCGGTTGCCGTCTGCGTCGTAAACGTAGTCGGTGACCTTCTCGGCTCCGCCGTCGACCTTCGTCAGCTGGCCTTCGGCGTCCCAGGTGAGTTGCTGGGATGCGCCGTCCTGGGAGCGGGTGGTGGTGTTGCCGGTGGGGTCGTAGCTGAAGTTGTCGGTGGCGGTGCCGGCTAATTCCTCTGTGGTGACCGAGGTGAGTGTGTGTGGTTGGGCACTGCCCGGTGCCGGATAGGTGTAGGTGCGGTTGACGTCCTTGCTGGTGTCGCCGCCGATGTCGTGCTGCGCCTCGGTGAGGCGGTTGCCGACCTTGTCGTAGGTGAAGGTCTGCCAGTACGGGGCCGGGCCGCCGATGCCCGTTGCCGGCGGTGCGGTCTCGCAGGCTGTGTCGGCCTCGGTCCAGGCTTCTGTCAGGCGGCGCAGGTGGTCGTACGTGAAGCACTGCGTGTCGGTCCCGGTGCGGGAGACGTCCGAGATGGAGAGGAAGTTGCCTGCCTGGTCGTACTGGTAGGTGTTGTGCTGGTCGACGCCGGCCTGGCCGGGGCGGTCGACGCGCGAGGTCTTGAGGCGTTGGGTGCCGCCCTCGTAGGTGTTGGTGACTTTGGTTCTCTCCGCGTCGCCGGTGGCGCCGAGGAGTTGCACATAGGGCTTGCCGAGGAGCGTGTAGGTGGTGTCGGATCGAACGCCGTCGGAGACGACCGCAAGCGGCCACTGGGTGTTCGGGTCGTACTCGTAGTTCCAGCCCTTGGCAGCGATATTGCCGACCGTAGAGAACGTGCGGGACTTGACCAGCCCGCCCGCGGTGTAGGCGGTGCCTTCCTGGTAGGTGCCGGCGAGGGAGCCTTCGGCGGGCGGGATGGCGGTGGCCTGTCTGGATGGGCGGTAGTAGTCGTCGTACTGGGTGACCTTGTGGGTGTAGGCGCTGCCTTCCACGTAGCGGGTGGACTCGGCGAGCTGGCCTTGGGCGCCGCTCAGGGTGTCGTAGGTCCACTTCGCCCGGAGTTCTCCGGACGGCGTGCCTTCCCGCAGTTCGGTCTGGCGGCCGAGGCCGTCGTAGATGCTGACGAGTTTGACGTCGCGGGCGTCTGTAGTCGAGACGAGCTGACCGCGGTCGTCATACGTGGAGGTGCTCTTGCCCTTGTCGGGGTCGTTCGCTTCTATCTGTCGGCCGAGTTGGTCGTAGGTGTACGTCCAGGCGTTGCCGGCCGGGTCCGTGACCTTCGCGAGTTCGCCTCGTGGAGTGTGGTCGTAGGAGATGGTGTCGTAGCTCGATGACGGGGACCGTTCGTGGTGCTGACGGACCTCGGTGGTCTGTCCGCGGGCGTCGCTCAGCGTCGTTGTGGTGGTGTCGCCAACCGGTGGGACTATGGTGACCCGGTCACCGTGGTAGGTCGTCTTGGTGGTGGCTAGGACTTCGCCCCCGTCTCCACTGCCGGACATCAGACGGTTCTCGGTCTCCCGGCCGAGTCCGTCGTGCACGTGCCGGGTTTGCGTCTCCACGTCCTCGGCGTCGTTGGGTGCGAACAGGACGCGGCTCTGGCCGCCGTCGGCGTGGTAGGGGGCGAAGGTCTGATCGACCAGACCGCGCTCGTCGTAGAATTTGTCGGCGATGAGGCGACCACCGTTGGGGCCGGCCGTCTGGGTCTGGCGCTCGCGGAGGAAGCCGTCGTAGAGGGTGTACGAGGGAATCTGGTTCGTGACTGTGAGCCCCAGCGTGCGGGTTGCCACGGCGACCGGCTGGTTCTCCTCGACGAAGTAGGTGAACTCGTAGTCCGGCAGCGTGCCGGTGAGCCTGTCGGCCAGCCAGATCTTGGTGGTGCGGCCCAGAGCGTCGTAGGTGTAGGCGGTGCGCTTGTCGTTGGTGTCGAGGATCGCCGAGGGTTGGCCGCGCAGCGGTTCCAGTTCGCGGACCTCGGTCTGGGCCGTGCTCGCGTTCCCTTCGAGTGCAGGGGGCGTTGTCTTCGTGACCTTGGTCGGGAATCCGCTGGTCGGTGTGTAGGCGATGGTGGTGGTGCGGCCGTCGGTGCGGGCGTTGCGCTGTGGCGGATCCGTGCCTGTGACGGTGACGTTGGCGGTCAGGTCGGTGGCCGAGCGCTCGCGCCCGTAGCTGTCGTAGGTGGCGCCGCTCTCCAGGTAGGTGGCGGTGGTGCCGTTGTGGGATTTCAAGGTCGCCACCGCGGTGGCGTCCCCGGCGGTAGGTGCGTCTCCGTAGGAGCCGGAGTCGTATGCCGTGCGGATGTCGTTGACGACGTCCTTGGAGCGGTCGACCGTTTCGTCACAACTTGCCGCCAGCGTCTCCACCCGGGCTGGAAGGGTGAGGATGTTGGTCTCGGTGTTGGTGGCGTAGGTAGTGCGGGTGCACCGGTTGTCGGCGGCAGTCGAGTTGTCTCCGAAGTCATCGACCTTGGTGATCCGGCCAGCGACTGTCTCATGGGTGCTGGCCGTCGAGGAGACGCGCCACTTGCTGCCCGCGCCGTCGTCAAGGGAGACCCAGTTCTTGGTGTGCGCGGTGCCGCTGAAGTTGGCGGTCACCGTGCCCCAGTTGCGTTCTTTCTTGGCTGTCTGGTGATGCCAGGGGCGGTTGACGGTCTTGCTGAGCACCTTGCCGTCGGGCGCTGAGTAGTCGACGGTCTTGTATGCGAACCCCGCCGCCGACTCGTGATCGGTGATGGGATCGCCTTCTCCATCGCCCAGCGATATCTGTACGTTCTTGGTGCCGCCGCTGGTGCTCTCACGGTCGCCGTGCATGCCGCGCAGGAAGTAGCTGTCCTTCTGCGACTTGAGTGCGGACTCGCCGCCGGCTCCGCCGGTCTTGACGCGAACGTGGTCGTAACCGCGCCACTGGGACCAGGTTTTGAACTTTTCCTTTGTCAGGCCGTCGTCATCGTCGTAATGCCAGGCTGCCCCGCCCAGGTACTCGTAGCGGGTGAGTTTGTCGGGTGCGCCGCCCGTCCGATCGGTCTCCGTAAGGAACGTCGCAACGTATTTGTTGAACCACTGGCGTTCCGGGTCGTCACTGGACGATCCTCCGATGTACTGGGGGAAGCAGCGAGTGGTGTTGCTCTGCGGGGTTGGCAACGAGTCCCAGGAGCAGGCTTCCCCGGAGTAGTTGACGGATATTCGGCCACCATACTCGTCGTCGACATCGGATAGGCGGGCTTTGATGAATGGTGCGTAGCCGTCGCCCGTCTTGTCGAGCCTATTTTCCTTCTGGATGTAGGTGAAGGTGGTTTTCGGCAGTGCGACCGTTGGGGTGGCCGTGTGGCCGGTGCGCTGTATCGAGTCCAGCAGCAGTTGGTAGTCGATGTCGGCCTGGCCCCAGCGGTGCTCAAGTTTCCAGGAGTCCACGGTGGCGTAGCTGCCGTCGCTCTTCAGGACCTCGGTGTTCACGCCGGTCAGGCGCTTGCGGGTCCAGAAAGTCGGTGAAAGCCGGCCGTTGTCGCAGTCGGCGTCCGCGCTGCAGTTGAGATCCCAGGGGGTGTCATACCAGTAGAAGGCGTCTGTGGAGATGCTTGCACAGTCGGTCTGGGAATTTGGCAGGCAGCGCTCGCTGCTGGTGAAGTCGACCTTCGCCAGCGGTTTGGTCCCGTAGACGGCCGAAGACTTCAGGCCGTACTCGATGCGGTCCAGGTTGCCGCCGCGGTCGTAGCGGGTGTTGTTGGTCGCCTTCAGATTGCGGCCGTAAGAGTTTTCTTCCTTGTTGTAGTAGTAGGCGATGGCGTTCCCGTGCGGGTCGACGACGTAGTCGAGGTTCCATCGCCAGGCCTGCTGGCACCATGAAGATCCGAAGCCTGCCGAGTCATGGCAGGGTTCATCGGCATCATCGCCGAATACAGGAACGTTCCAGGTGGAATCGGTGGTTTCGTCGCCCGAAGCCCATCCTGGCAGCCGGTGGTAGCCGAAGTAGTACCGAACTCCGTTGGGATCGGTGACGCGCCAGTACTCGTCGTTGTTGTCACCGTTGTTCCGGTCGCTGGATGTCAGCCGCTTGATGAGCGTGCCGTCGTCCTTCTTCAGCTTCCACTCGTCATTTCCGGCCGGGACCAGCTCACCGCCCTTGCCGTTGATGGCAAGGAATGCGTTGTCGTAGCCCCAACACTGGTCGCCCGGCTTGTTCCCGTCGGGGTTCTCCACCCCGTCGTCCGAACAGGACTTGTAGCGGCGCTCGATGTAACCGGGCCAGAGGTCGAAGCCGTCGCCGACCCAGGAAGACTGGTTGTTGGTACCACCGGTGCGGCCGTCCACCGAACCGGACGAGTACGACATCTGTACGGTCGGATGCAAGCCTCCTGGGACCTGGGGTATCTGAAAGTCGTAGCCCCATGTGAAATCGCCTGTGTTCAGTCCCACGTTCCACGCGGCCGAAGGCGTCAGCGGCGTGGCCTTGAAGTCGCCCTGGCCACCCTCCTCCGCAGCCACAGCAGCGAGGATCGTGGGGGCGCTGTCCCCTACGACGACGTCCGCGGCGTTCAGGGTTTGCTGCTCGGTGTCGTTGGTGGCCTTGACCGGCTCGCCGGTACGGCACTCCGGACGGACTGGGCGAGTCAGGGCACAGGCTGGCAGCTCCGTGAGCGTCAGGCGAGAGCCGTACGCGCCACCGAAGGACTCGGCGAAGTCCGCATAGTCCAGCGTGACATCGACCGCCCCTGAGCGGCCACCGGCTTCTGCCGCTCCTTGGTCCTGCTCAGGCTGAGACTCAAGGGTGAACACCGGGCCGGCAACGCCCGCGTTGCGGGCCGCTGGACTGCGTGCTGGTGGACGACTTCGGCGGCGCTCGCGAAGCGACGGCCGGCCTCCTGGCAGCCGGCCACACCCGGCTCGGGTTCCTCGGCCTGCCACCGTCCGTCTGGACCAGTTCCGAGCGGTTCCGCGGCTTCTGCGTCGCGCTGGAGGAGGCGGGAGTCGCGCTGGACGAGCGGTACGTGTGGCTGCGGCAGCGCACCGTCCCCGCCGCCGAGGACGCCGCCCGGGAGCTGCTCGCACTCCCCCAGCCCCCGACGGCGCTCTTCTGCGCCAACAGCCGCAACACCCTCGGCGCCTTCCGCGCCACCAGCCGCCTCGGCCGCACCGTCAGCCTGGCGGGCTTCGACGACTTTCGAACTGGCCGACGTGCTCGGGGTGCCGCTGATCGTGGCGTACGACCCGCGGGAGCTGGGCCGGCGGGCCGCCGAACTGCTGCTGCGCCGCCTGAACGAGCCGCATCCGGGTCCGGACGGCGACGCGCCGCTGCGCGTCGTCATCCCACGCAGGTACGCTACGGCGACCCCGCGCCGCCCACGGCTGACGGGGATTCGGACCCGGGCGGATTCGGCAGCCCCGTGCCGCGTTGCCTGCGCCGTACGGAACGGTCCGAACACCGGGTGGAGATCCGGTGGTAAATCCCTCGGCGGCTCATCACCCGCTTGCCGGAGGGTTCCGCAGATATCCGCGGGCTCGTATGGTTGCCTCGTCGGTCACCGCCAAAGGCGTGCTACGGAGGAGTCGGACTTGCGTGTTCGGAAGGCCGCGGTCCCACGGCCATAAGTGGAGTGAAGTCGTCCCGTTACCGATGCCCCAGCCGGAGGAGTCGAGTATGCACGCCGCATCACAGCCGGAGAGCACCGAAGCCGAACCCGGAACGGACGGGCGGCTGTATCCGGCGACCACCACCCAGACGAAGCGGCTCGCACTGTTACAGGGCCCCGACCGCTGGTGGAAGAATCCGTACGTATGGGCGTACTCCTACCCCGGCCGCCTCGACGTACCGCGAATGGAGCAGGCGCTGCGCCTCGTTGCCAGAAGGCACAGTGGCCTGCGCCTGTATTTCTTTCCGGATTCGATCGACACGGTCGGGTGCATTCCGCCCGGTGAGGCGACCTGGCCGCTGCGTGAAATGACCGCCGGTGCCGATCCGGCCGCCGCGGACGCCGAGGCGTACGCATGGTTGCAGGACATGTTCGCGCCGTTCGAACGGCCGCTGCTCCGCGCGGTCGTCCTGCACCGCCCGGAGAGCGACATGCTCGGCGTCTCCATCGAGCAGAGCATCCTCGACCACGCCGGCGCCATGGCCCTGTTCGACGACATCACCAAGGTGTACGACGGACTTGCCGACCGACCCGCGTCCGCCTTCGACGAACTGGTCACCGACGCCACCCGTTTCGCGCTCGATGAGCGCGCCTGGTTCGCCGGCGACGACGGCGCGGAGTCGCTCGCCTGGTGGGACGAGCACAACAAGGGACTCGGCGCCTATCCTGGCCTCGACCTGCCTGAGCTAGGCCCTTGCGAGCCGTGGGGCGAGATCATCAACTACGATCTCCAGCTGTCCGCCGACGACACGGCCCGGCTGAAGCAGTACGCGCGGCGGCTGCGCGTGACGACCACCATGCTCGCCTTCGCCGCAACCGCGGTGACCCTGCGGGCCCACGGGCACTCCGGGGACGTGCGTTTCCTCTTCGCCACGTCGCGGCGCATCTGGCCCGGCACGGAGAAACTCATCGGATACTTCTCGAACCGCATGATGCTGCGGATTCCGGTGACCGCGGAGGACACGGTTCCGTCGCTGGCGCCCAAGGTCCGGTCCGGAGTCCTGGACGCGATCTCGCACAGCATGTTCAGCCACGAAGAGTACGTCCGGGCCCGGTACCCCGACGCGTACGACCGGGAACCGACCGGATACGGGTATGTCAACACCGCGGTGTACGACCCGGCGCCGCGCCTCGGCGGCGTACCGCTCACGCGGGAATCCCTGCCCATGTTCGGCAAGGATTTCCACCAGCCCGGTCTGGCACTGGCGCTCTTCCTTTACGGCGACCGCCCGGCCGTGGCCAACGCGAGCTGCGCCGAGGGTATGTACACGCGCGAATTCGTCGAGACGATCACCCGGGACTTCGCGCGGACTTGCGTCGGCACCACCCGGGAATGAGGCGCCGCCTCCTGTCGGGCCCCACCGCATGGCCTTCCCGGGCCGCTGAGCCGCCGAGGGCGGAACGCCGGACCGGCCCGGGTGCCGCCCGCGGAGGGCGGCCACGGCAAAGACCACCGAAGAGCGAGGTTGGTTTGCGCATGAATTCCCTTGTGATCGGGTAACGCCGTGGCGAATCCCTTACAGACGTACAGCGCGGCCGAGTTGGCCGCCCGGCGCAGCCTGAAGTGGCGGGAATACCCGCCGGACGTGCTGCCGATGTGGCTCGCCGAAACGGACACCCCGCTGGCGCCGCCGATCCGGGCCGCGCTGGCCGCCGCGCTCGACCGCGGCGACACCGGCTACGCGTACCACGCGGACCTGCCCGGCGCGTTCGCCGAGTTCGCCGCGCGCCGGTACGGGTGGCGGCCCGACCCCGCCCGCATCACCCTGGTCTCCGACGTGACGCAGGCGATCACCGAGTCGATCCGGCTGGTCACCGAGCCCGGCGACCGGGTCGTGCTGGACACCCCGGCGTACCCGGCGTTCCTCAGCCAGCTCCACGCGCTCGGCCGGTGCGTCGTCGAGAACCCGATGGTGGACGGCCGGATCCATCTGACCGGGCTGGAGGGCGCCTTCGCGGCCGGGGCCAGGGCGTACCTCATGTGCAACCCGCACAACCCGACCGGCACCGTCGCCGACGCCGAGACCCTGTACGCGATCGCGGAGCTGGCCCACCGGTACGGCGTCCGGGTCGTCGTGGACGAGGTGCACGGCCCGCTGACGTACCCCGGCGTCGTGCACGTCCCGTTCGCCATGCTCGACTCAGAGGCCGCGGACCGGTCGTTCGTCGCGGTGTCCGCGTCGAAGGCGTGGAACGTCGCCGGGCTGAAGGCGGCGCTGCTGGTCGCGGCGCCGGGTGCGGCCGCCGACCTGCACCGGCTGCCGCCCGAACTGTGGGTGTCCGCGGGCATCTTCGGGGTCATGGCCGGCGTGGCGGCGTTCAGCCACGGCGAGCCGTGGCTGGACGAGCTGCTGGCGGGGCTGGACGAGAACCGCAAGCTGCTCGCCGACGAGCTGAACCGCGAGCTGCCGCGGATCGGGTACCGGCCGCCGGACGCCACGTACCTGGCCTGGCTGGACTGCCGGGCGCTCGGCCTCGGCGACGACCCGGCCGCCGCGTTCCTGGAGCGGGGCCGGGTCGCGCTGAGCCCGGGCCCGCTCTACGGGTCGGCGGGCCGCGGGTTCGTACGCTTCAACCTCGCCACCTCCGCCGACCGCGTCCGCGAGGCGGTGGCCCGGATGGCCCGCGCCGTGAACTGAGCGCGCCCGCGGCCGTGCCGGCGGGCGGGGCCCGCCGGGTTCAGGCGTCACCGGTCGTGCTCGAAGTCGGCGATGGCCTCCGTTGCCGCCCGCTGGCTGAACCCGGCCAGCACCGGGTTGCTGCCCTCGTAGTAGTCCGCGGCGATCACGCCGACGCACAGCGCCCAGCCGCGGGCCCGCGCCCAGGTGTGGTCGTCCACCGGCAGCGCCTCCCGGAAGGTCTCGCGCCCCGCGGACGACAGGAACGTCCAGGCGGCCATCACGTCGAGCGCCGGGTCGCCGACGCTGAGCAGTTCCCAGTCGATCACCGCGCCCGGCACCCCGTCGCGTACGAGTACGTTGCCCGGGTGGATGTCGCTGTGCACCCACACGGGCGCGCGCCGCCACGCGGGCACGCGGATCGCCGACTCCCACAGGGCAGTGGCGGCCTCGACGTCGAACTTGCCTTCGAGGTGGCCGAGCGCCCTCCGGACCACCCCGTCCCGTACCGGCAGCGGCGTGCCGCGCAGGCCGCTGTGCAGGCCGGCCCGCGGCCCGTCGGCGGTCGGGATGCGCTGCAGCGCACCGACGAACCCGGCCAGCGCCCGACCGGCGGCGCGCTCGTCGGACACCGGGGACTCCACCGCGTCCGCGCCGTCCAGCCACCGGCAGACCAGCCAGGGCCACGGGAAGTCGTCGTCCGCGGCGCCGGTGAACACGGCCGTGGGGATGTCCAGCGGCAGCCGCGGGGCGTGCCGGGGCAGCCACCGGTGCTCCTTGCGGATGTGGCCGGCGGCCCACTCCGTCTGCGGCAGCCGTACGCTCAGCCGGTCGCCGAGCCGGTAGAGGGTGTTGTTCACCCCGGCCGACGTGACGCGCTCCAGCGGCAGTTCACCCCACTGCGGCGCCTGCGCCCGCAGCAGTGTGCGTACGAGGTCCGCGTCGGCTTCGATGCGTAGCTCATCGGGCATGTGTGTCTCCCCTCCCGGGGTTCACGGGCGGCTCCACCCGGCGTCGGCCCGGCGTGTCGAGGAAGAGGTCCAGCGGCGGCGCGGGCACCAGGTAGAAGTGCCCGCCGGGCCTGGTGGCGTGGTGGAAGACACCGGTGGTGAGATCGCCCCACCGCTCGGCCTGCCGGGCGCTCACGTGCCCGTCCTCGGAGCCGTGTACGGCGACGATGTCGCAGCTCAGCCGGTCCCCCGGCACATGGCGGTAGCGCCGGAGCATCTCGAAGTCCGCGCGCAGATACGGCAGTACGAGCCCCCGGGCAGCGGGGTCCGCCAGCACCTCGGCGTCGGTGTGGCCCAGGGCGGTCAGGGACCGCGCCGCGGCGTCGTCGTCCCAGTCGACGTCCTGGGCGGCCACGTGGTCGGGGTCGTGCGGCGCCCGCGCCGACGAGACGACGAGCCGCTCGACGCCGAGCCCGATCTGCTCCAGGCGCCGGGCCACTTCGTACGCCACGATCGCGCCCAGGCTGTGCCCGAGGAAGGTCACCGGGCGGTCGAGGAAGGGGCCCACCGCGGCGAGGACCTCGTCCGCCGCCTGCCCGAGGTCGTCGTGGCACGGCTCGTCGAGCCGGTCCGCCCGGCCCGGGTACTGGACGGCAGCCACCTCGGTCTCCGGCCGGCCGGCGGCCCAGTCCCGGAAGAAGTTCGCCGACCCGCCGGCGTGCGGGAAGCAGATCAGGCGGCGGCCGGCCGCCGGCCGCGGCACCGGCACCCGGACGACGGGGCGAGGGCCCTGCGGCGCCATCAGCCGGCCTCGTCCCGGGCCGTACGCACCAGGTCGGCCAGCTCGTCGAAGGACCCGATCCCGTATACGTCCACGAAGTCGAGGAGTACGCCGAAGCGGTCCCCGATGTCGTCGATGAGCCGGATGAGGTCCAGCGAGTTGCCGCCGGCGCCGAAGAAGTCGTGTCCCTCCTCCGCCGGCGTGCCGGTGCGCTCCTGCCACATCGCCGCGAGTAGGGCCCGGTCGTCCCCGGGCCGTTCACCGTCCCGCTCCCCGGCGGGCGCCGCGTCGCGCCGGTCCCGGTACCGGGCGGCCAGCGCCGCGCGGTCCACCTTGCCCGCGTCCGTGAGCGGGAACCCGTCGACCGCGACCACCTCGTCCGGCACCAGGTGCCCCGGCGCCCGCCCGGCCGTGCGCGCCCTGATGTTCCGAGGGGCCGCGCCGGGCGCCGTCGTCCTGACGAACACCACGAACTTCTTGTTGTAGCCGGCACCGACCTGGACCGCCGCCGCCTCGCGCACCTGCTCGTCCGCCTCGACGACCGACTCGGCCTCGGCCAGGTTCACGCGGAAGCCGCGGACCTTGAACTCGTCGTCCTCGCGGCCGTGGAAGGCGAGGTCGCCGCCCGGGAGGAGCGAGGCCCGGTCGCCGGTCCGGTAGATCCGCCCGCCTGGCACGGCGGGGTCGGGGAGGAAGCGCTCGTTGGTCGACTCCGGATCGCCGGCGTACCCGGCCGCGAGGCGGTCCCCGCCCACGTAGAGGTCGCCGACCTCGCCGTCCGGTACGGGACCGCCGTCAGCGTCCAGCAGCAGGCAGACGGTGCCGGCGACGGGCTTTCCGATGGGCACGGACGGTCCCGCTCCGTCCCACGACGAGAGGCTGAACGCCGTGCTCACGATGGTGTTCTCGGTCGGCCCGTAGCAGTTGACGATCTCCAGGTCGGGACAATCCCGCCGGGCGCGGACCGCGTGCTCGTACGGCAGCACGTCGCCGCCGACGATCAGGTGCCGCAGCGACCGCAGGGCTTCCGGGTGGCGCTCGACGACCAGGGCGAACACCGCCGGGGTGAGGACCGCGGTGGTGACCCGCGGGTCGGCGAGGAACGCGGCCGTCTCGTGCACCGCGAGCGACGTACGCGGCGCGCACAGCACCGCGGCTCCGGCGAGGAGAGCCGACCAGATCTCCAGCATCGACGGATCGAAGGTGAGGATGGTGTGGACGAGGAACACGTCCCCGGGGGCCCGCCGGACGGGGCTGTCCCGCAGGCAGAGCGCGCTGAGGGCGCCGTGCGGCACGCCCACCGGCTTCGGCTGCCCCGTCGACCCCGAGGTGAACATGATGTAGGCGAGGTCGTGCGCGCTGCCGGCCGGCCGGGGAGCCGCGGCCTCCGCGCCGGCGGGCCCCGTCAGGTCCTGTACGTGCCGGGTCGCGACCGTCAGCCCCGAGGGCACCTTGTGGTCGGCGGTGAGGAGGAGCAGGCGGGCGCCGACGAGAGCGGCCATGTGCTCGACGCGCTCGGCCGGATAGCCGGGGTCCACGGGCACGACGTGGGCTCCGGCGCGCAGCACGCCGAGCATCGCCGCGATCGTGTCGCGGTCGCCCACCCCGTGCAGGCAGACCGCGTCGCCGCGGCGGACGCCCCACTCGGCCAGCGCGTGCGCCAACCGCCCGGACGCCTCCCACAGTTCGCCGTACGTGTACGTCCCGGCCGGATCCCAGACGGCGACCTGGTCCGTACGCGCCGCGGCCTGCCGGGCGAACGCCTCGTCGATACGGATGAACGCGTCGCCGCTCATCGCGGTCCGCCTCTGCGGCAGCGCACCGTCACGGGGAATCCTCCATATCGCTCTGCGCGGCCAGCCGGGCGAGGAGACCCGCCTGCCGGCCGAGGGTCCGGGAGAGCATGAACTCGCGCAACGGCAGGCCGATACCGAGCCGTTGCTCCAGGCGGCGGACGATGCGGATCGCGGTCAGCGAATCGCCCCCGAGGTCGTAGAAGTCGTCGTCCGGCCGGAGGTCCGGGTGGCCGAGCAGGTCGCGCCACGCGGCCACCAGTTCCTCGTGCGGCGTGGGCTGCTCCTCCCCCGCGTGGTCCACCGCCGCGTGGTCCTCCCCCGCCTGCGCCGCCGCGTCGGCGGCCGGGGTGCCGGCTGCGGCCGGCCGTGTCGCCGCCAGCCGCAGCTCGGACACCGGGTAGCGGCGGCCGCCGAAGACCGTGCCCGGCAGCCGGACTCCGCTCGCGGCGGGGGCGAAAGCGGCGAGATCCACCGGCACGCCCTCGGTCCACAGCCGGGCGAGCGCGCGGAGGGGCTCGCCTTCGCCGGACCGCGGGGCCAGCTGCACGGTGTCCATGCCGATGCGGGTGGCGGCCGCGGACAGCGCCCGGCCCGGCCCCGCCTCCAGGGCGATCGCGTCCGGATAGCGCTCCCGCAGGGCCCGCAGCCCGTCGGCGAAGCGCACGGTGGCGCAGACCGTGTCGGCGAACACGGTCAGCGGCAGGCGCGTGCGTGCGGCCACGAGGGCGCCGTCGGCGTTGGTGACGAACGGCACCCGCACCCGGCCCGGAGCGTGCCCCGCGACGTGGGCCCGTACGGCATCGGCCGCGGGCTCCATGGCGGCCGAGTGGAAGGCGTGGCCGGTCCGCAGGCGGCGGACGGGCACGCGGCCTTCGAGCCGGCGGTGGAGTCCGTCGACGGCTTCTTCCGGCCCGCTGAGGACGTAGGCGTCCGGGGCGTTGACCGCGGCGAGTTCGAGCCGGGGGTCCGCGGCAGTGAACCCGGCCGCCTCCTCGGCGTCGCCGGTGACGGCGAGCATGGCCCCGGGCGGGCACTGGGCCATCGCCTCCGCGCGCAGCACCACCAGCTCGGCGGCGGTCGCGGGAGCCAGCACGCCGGCGATCGTGGCGGCGGTGATCTCACCGAGGCTGTGCCCCGCCAGCGCCACGGGCCGCACACCCGCCTCGGCGAGTGCACCCGCGGCCGCGTACGCGACCGCGAACAGGGCGGGCTGGGAGAGCCGCGTGCCGTTCAGCTCGGCCGCGGGGAACCCTGGTTCGTACACGGCCTCGCGGACCCGTGCGGCGTGCTCCGCCGGGAAGGCGCCGAGTACGCCGTCCAGCGCCTTGGCGAAGCCCGGGAGGTGCTCCGCGAGCGGCACGGCCATGCCGGGCCGCTGCGAGCCCTGCCCCGGCAGCAGGAGGACCACCGGCCGGTCCCCGCCGCCCGGCGCCCGGCCGCGTACGCCGCCGGGGCCGCCGCGCAGCGCCGCCGCGGCCTCCTCCCCGCTCGCCGCGACGACGGCCAGCCGCTCGGGCAGGACGGCCCGTCCCACCCGCAGGGAGAAGGCCACGTCCCGTACGTCGTCTTGACGGCCCGTCAGCCGTGCCGCGAGCCGTTCGGCCGCGCCGTCGAGCGCGGCGGGGCGGATCGCCGACAGCGTGAGGAGCACGGGCGGACCGCCGGCTGCCGCCGCTGCCGCCCGGCGGGCGGGCGGCGGGGCCTCGACGATCACGTGGGCGTTGGTGCCGCCGATCCCGAAGGAGCTGACCCCGGCGCGCCGCGGTGCCGCCCCGGGCCACGGATCCGGCGCGGTCGGCACGTAGAGGGGCGACTCGGCGGGCAGCAGGGGGTTGAGCCTGCTGAACCCGGCCATCGCCGGCACCTCGCCGCGGCCCAGCACCATCAGCGTCCGGTACAGGCCCGCGAGGCCCGCCGCGGCGTCGAGGTGGCCGATGTTGCCCTTCACGGAGCCGACCGCGATTCGGGCCGGGCCCACGCCGCTCTCGCGCAGTGCGGTCGACGTCGCGGTCCACTCGATCGGGTCGCCCACGTACGTACCGGTGCCGTGTGCTTCGAGGTAGCCGAGGGAACCGGCCGCCACGTCTGCCACCTGGAGCGCCGAGCGGATGACGGCGGTCTGCCCGCGGGGCGACGGCGCGTTGAAGCCGGCCTTGTCCGCTCCGTCGTTGTTGACGGCGGACCCCAGGACCACGCCGTACGGTGCGGGATGCGCGTCCGCCTCGCCGAGGCGGCGCAGCACCATGGCGATGACGCCGGACCCGCCGATCGTGCCGTTGGCAGCGGCGTCGAAGGGGCGGCAGCACCCGTCCGGCGAGACGATCCCGCCGCGTACGTGCTGCGACCCGGCCTGCGGCAGCCGCAGCGAGGCCGCGACCACCACCGCCTGGTCGCAGTCCCCGTTGTTGAGCGACTGCACCGCCAGGTGCATCGCGACCAGGGAGGAGGAGCAGGCCGTCGAGACGCTCATCGCGGGGCCGCGCAGGCCGAGGCGGTAGGCGATGCGGGTCGCCATGAAGTCCCGGCTGGTGCCGGTGGCGAGCGCCTCCCGGGTCGCCGAATCGATGTCGCCGTCGGCGAGGACGCGCGCGAGGGAGCTTTCGCTCGCCGAGGCGAACACGGCGGTGCGCAGCGTGTCGGTCAGCGGGGCGCGGCCGGCGTCCTCCAGTGCGGCCCAGGTCGCCTCCAGCATCAGGCGGTACTGCGGATCGATCAGCTCGGCCTCGCGCGGGCTGATCCCGAACAGCTCGGCGTCGAAGCGCTCGCCGTCGGGGATGCGGCCGCGCACCGGCACGTACGAGGGGTCCCCGGCGAGGTCGGCGGGCACTCCCGCCTCGGCCAGCAGGTCCGCGTCGAGGCGCGTGGTGAGGACCTGCCCCGTGCGTACGGCCGCCCACCAGGCGTCCGGGTCGGCCGGGCCGGGGAGCCGGGCGTGCACCCCGGTGATCGCGACGTCGAGCGAGCGGTCCCTCATGCGTCCCCTGCGGCCGCGGCACGGCGGCGGCCGGCCGCCAGCCGTGCCTGCCGCGGGTCGAGCACCGGCTCCGGCGCGGCCTCTTCCGCCTGCCCGGCCGTGAGCAGCTCCACCTGGTCGTCGACGGTCGTGGCGGTGAAGAGGTCGAGGATGTCGATCTCTACCCCGAGGCGGTCCTCCAATTCGATCTGGAGGGTGGGCACGAGCAGCGAGTGGCCGCCCGCGTCGAAGAAGTTGACGTCCGTGTCGACCGAGTCGACCTCCAGCGTCTCGCACCACGCCGCGCGCACGTGGGCGCGCACGGCGGCCCCGGAGTCCGCGGCGCCTTCGCCGGCGCCGGGGTCCGCGTCCGGCGCCTGGGCGGCGGCGTCCGGCGGGCCCGCCGCGGGGGCGTCGCGGCGGGACAGCTCGCGCAGCGCGGTGCGGTCGATCTTGCCGTGCGGGGTACGCGGCAGCTCCGGCACCGCCGTGAAGGAGCCCGGGAGCATGACCGGCGGCAGCTCCCCGGAGAGCTGCTTGCGCACCTGCTTCTCGTCGAAGCCGGGCCGGGCGACGAGGAACGCGTCGAGGCTCGCGCCGCTCGGGGCCGGCAGCACGACCGCGTCCGCGACGCCCTCCGCGGCCCGCAGCGCGGTCTCGACCGCGCCCAGCTCGATGCGGTGTCCGCGGACCTTGACGAGGTCGTCCCGCCGGCCGACGAAGTCCAGACCGTCCCGCTCGTTCCAGCGCACGAAGTCGCCGGTGCGGTACATCCGTCCGCCGGGCCCGTCGAGGAACTTCTCGGCGGTGTCCTGCGGGCGCCCGAGGTAGCCGCGGGCCACGCCGGTCCCCCCGACGTACAGCTCGCCCGCCGCGCCGCGCGGCATGAGGTCCCCGTTCCCGTCGCGCACCGACAGCCGCGCGCCGGGGGCCGCGCCGCCGATGTCGACCCGCGCCGGTTCGTCGAGGACCCGGAAGGTGCTCCACACGGTGGCCTCCGTGGGGCCGTACTCGTTGGCGAGCACCGTCTCCGGCAGCGCGGCGAAGTGCCGGTCCGCGAGTTCCTGCGGCAGTTCCTCGCCGGCCGTGATGACGAGCCGGAGGGAGGCGAGGCGCGCGGCGCCGTCGCGGTCGGCCCGGTCGAGCAGGCCGGAGTAGAGGGTGGGGACGGACAGCATCGCGGTGACGCGCAGGCGCTCGATGAGGCCGGTCAGGCGCTCCGGGTCGTGGACGTCGCCGGTCGCGGCGACGACGAGCCGGCCGCCGGAGGCGAGCGTGCCCCACAGGCCGGCCACGGACGAGTCGAAGGAGAGCGGGGAGACCAGGAGGAAGACTTCGTGGCCCCCGTACGTCGCGAGCCGGCCGGAGGTGGACGCGGCCAGGGACCGGTGCTCGACGACGACGCCCTTCGGTTCGCCCGACGTGCCCGAAGTGTAGATGACGTACGCGGCGTCGCCGCCCTCCGGCGCCGCCGGCTCCGACGGCGCGGCGCCGGTGGTGCGTACCAGGTCGGCGGGCGCGAACACCTCGGCGCCGGGCAGCTTGCCGGCCCAGCCGGGGTCCCCGAGGACGACGTCGGCCCCTGCGTCGCGGAGCATCGCCGACAGCCGCGCGGCCGGGTACGACGGGTTCAGCGGTACGTACGCGGCGCCTGCCCGGAGCACGCCGAGCACCGCCGTCACCGCCGCGGCGGAGGGCTCGGCGAGCACCCCGACGCGGGACTCCCGGCCCAGGCCGCGGGCTTGCAGCGCCGCGGCGATGGCGTCGGCGCGGTCGGACAGCTCGCGATAGCCGAGGTCGCCGTCGGCGTCGGTCACGGCCACGCGCTCCGGATCGGCCGCCGCGATGTCCGCGACCAGGCCGGTGACCGGGCGGAAGTCCTCGTCCGGTGCCGCACCGGTGCCGAGCGCCGCCAGCTCCGAGCGGTCGGCCGCGGAGAGCATCGGGACCGCCCGGAGGCTGCCGGGCTCCTCGCAAAGGCCCGCGAGGACCCCGGCGGTGTGCGCGGTGAACTGCTCGATCTGCGCGGGCAAGTACCGCGACGACCGGTAGGTGGCGAGGAGTTCGGCCGTGTCGCCCCGGTCCCGCAGCACCATCGTCAGGTCGTACTTGGAGACGCGGACCGGCAGCTCGACCTCGCTGATCCGCAGCCCCGCCGTGTCGAGGACCGGCGCGTCGGCCTCGAAGTTGAACAGGGTCCCGAAGAGGGGCGTGCGGGTGGGGTCCGGCGTGGCGTGCAGACGGCGGACGACCTCCTCGAACGGCACCTCGCGGAACGAGAAGGCGCGCATGAGCGAGGAGTGCACCGACCGGCAGTAGTCCGCGACACCAGCGGCCGGGTCGGCGCGGACGCGCAGCGGCACGGGGTTGATGAACATCCCGACGGTGTCGGCGAAGTCGCCGGAGCGGGTGTCCATGGTGCCGCCGACGATCAGGTCGGTCCTGTCGGTGTAGCGGCTCAGCGCGAGCGCGTACGCGGCGAGGCCGATCACCTGCGGCGTGGTGCGCAGGCGGCGGCCGAGCCCGCGTACGGCCTCCCACACCCCGGCCGGGATCGCGTGCCGGACGAGGGCCCCGTCGCGGTCGGCGTCCCGGGCGGCGGGGGCGAACCCGAGGGGGTCGCCGTCCTCGGGCAGTTCGAGTTCCTCGATCCAGGACTCGAACCGCCGGTCGGTCGGGGCGGGTGCCGCCGTGACGTAGTCGGTGTACGGGCGGCCGGCGGCGGGCAGTTCCTCCCCCGCATATGCCCTGAACAGGTCGCGTACGACGAGGGTGAAGGAGCGGCCGTCGACCACGGCGTGGTGGGCCCCGACGACTAGGATGTGCTCGGCCGGGCCGAGCCGGAGCAGCTCGGCGTCGACCAGGCGGTGCCCGACGAGCGGGAACGGGCGGGTGACCGCGTGCTCCAGCTCCGCGGGCACGGCGGCCGGGTCGACCTCCCGTACCGGCAGCGGGAAGTCCCGTGCCGCCCACGTCGAACGGCAGGGCTCGCCGTCCGCCTCGTCGAGCCTCAGCAGCAGCTCCGCGTGGCAGTCCAGCACGGCGCGCCATGCCCGCCGCAGGCGTTCGGCGTCGAGCTCACCGACCAGCCGTCCGGCCCACGGAGCGGTGAACTCCGGGCTGTCGGGCTGGAGCCGGTAGGCCAGCCATAGCCGCCGTTGCGCCGCGGAGAGTGCCTGTGCGCGGCTCCGGCCGGTCTGCATCGTGCTCATGTGCCACGTCCCTCACATATCCCCGAGAACCGGACGGCAGATGTCGTCGATCGCGTGCGTCAGTTGTGCGAGATCCGAGTGATCGCGTGTCCGTCCGTGCAGGCGGCCGAGGCGGGCGGTCGCCCCGCCGCGCCAGTCGGCCGGTGGGCCTTCGAGGGCACGCAGGTCGGCAAGGTCGACCCCGGGCAGGAGGCGCAGGGCCCCCAGCTCCTTCGCCGTGGTCCGCCCGGCCGCCTCGCCCGGCGTTCTCGGCGTTCTCGGCATTCCCGGCATTCCCGGCAAGCCGGCCGGCGGCATCAGCGTGTACTGGTACGCGACGCCGTCGAACCGCGGCGTCTCCCGCACCGGCCGCCCCAGGGCCAGCAGCATCGCCGCCGCCACGAGGTCGATGCCGGAGCCGCGGCGTACGACGTCGCCGACGAGGCCGCCGAGGCGGCCGTTGACCTCGATCAGGCGCGGCCCGTCCGCCGTGAGCTTCAGCTCCGTGTGCACGATCCCGTCGCGGACGCCCAGAGCCGCGATGGCCGCCTCGGCCAGTTCGTGTGCGTGCTCGGCGAGTTGCGGCCGCAGGGTGTGCGGGACGAACGAGCCGCGCTCCCGGAACGGCCGTACGAGCGGGAACTTGCCCGTCACGCACAGCCGGTGGCAGGCGCCCCCGTGAACCGCGGTCTCGACGGAGACGTAGTCCCCCCACTCGGGGCCCGCGCCCGCGGCGTCCCCCGGAAGCAGCCCTTCCACCAGCAGCTCCGCGCCGGGCGCGGCGGCGAAGAACTCCGCGGCGGCGACGCGGGCTTCGGCGGCGCTGTCGACGCGGGTGACGAAGCGGCTCCCGGTGCCGCGCCGCGGCTTGAGCACGGCGGGCAGGCCCACGGTGCCGAGCGCGTCGGCCACGCCGACGGCCTTGTCCGCCGCGGCGAAGGGCGGGCCGTCGAGCCCGGCGGCCGCGAACGCCCGGCGCTGCTCCAGCTTGTCGACGAGCCGCCGGGTCACCGCGGGGGAATGCCAGTGCCCGATACCGAGCCCCGCCGCGAGGGCGGAGGTCGTCTCCATCCGGTTCTCGCTGAACGTCACAAGACCGGCGGGAGCGAACGCGGCGACGGCTGCCACGGCCCCGGCCGCGTCGAGCCCGGTGACGTCGCACAGGGTGAACCGCTTCGCCAGCACGGGCAGCAGGTGCCGGACGTGGTCCGAGGCCGTGTCGACCACCAGGACCACGCCGGCGCCGCAGGCGCGCGCGGCGGCCGCCACCTCGGCCGGGCCCGCCGCGCCCACGTCGTAGACGACGCCGACCACGGGGCTCCCGCCGGGCGTGCCCGCCGCACCGCCCGGCGGGTACGGGGCGGGACGTGCCGACGGCTCCGTCACTTCTCCTCGTCCCGCACCGGCCAGAAGCGCTCCGCGGTGACGTAGAGCAGTTCGGAGGCCACGCCCCGGTCGCCGGCCAGCTTCCGCAGCAGGACCTCCTGTTTGAGCTGCTCCGCCTCGGGGTCGTACCAGCAGCCGGTCAGGTGCTTGAGCCAGGGTTCGATGCCCAGCGCGTAGACGAAGATCTGGCGGGCCCCCAGCCGCTCGGCGAGCGAGTCGGCCGGCGCCGCGAAGGAGCCCTTGAGGCCGCGCTCCACGCTATGCTCCCGCGCGATGGGCTGGTCGAGCAGCGGGCCGTAGAGCCAGCTCATCGGGGCGCCGACGCACTCCAGGCCGATGAACATCGCGTCGACCTGGCCGATCTCCGCGGCCACCAGGTCGTAGATCGTCGGGTCCACGGGCGAGGTGTCGGTGGCGAACATGAACCCGCGCCCGCCGAGGCGCACCAGCGGCACCATCTTGGCCCGGATGTCGAGTTCGCCGTGCTCGCCGAGGAACGGCAGGGCCGTGATGCGCGCCGGGCCCAGCTCGATCGACTGCATGTCGGCCACCTCCACCACGTCGGTGAAGCCGTAGTGCTCCAGCAGGGCGCGCATCCCGATGTCGGCCAGGCTGCCGCCGGAGGCCTGCGGCACCACGATCACGCCGATGCGGCGGCGCAGTTGCAGCAGCGTCTCCAGGGAGAAGTGGTCGGAGTGGGCGTGGCTGATGATCACGACGTCGATGGTCTCGGGCAGGTCGGCCATGGAGTAGTGCTCGTCGAAGCCGTCGCCGTCGTATCCGAGCGTGGGATCGGTCATCACGGTGAACCCGCCGAAGTCCAGCAGCACGGAGGCGTGGCCGAAGTAGCGCATGCGCACCTCGCCGGTCAGGTTCGGTTCGTACGCCCGCGGCGCCTCCTCGGTGAACATCCGGCGGAAGGCCGCCTTCTGGTCGTCGTCGAGGCCGAACCGCCCGGCCAGCTCGTCCACGTCGACGGGGGCCAGCCGGGCCGCGAACAGCTCGTCGAGGAGTTCGGAGGCGAACGGGACCGCCAGGTCGACGCGTCCGGGCTCCGGCAGCACCGGCGAGCTGTAGATGAACGGCTGGTCGGGGTCGTGCCGCTCACGCAGGGAGACGACCTCGGCCTCCGGCTGCGCCGCCTCCGTCCGGTACAGCAGGCTCTCGAAGAACCGGACGGAGGGGTGGTTCGCCGTGTCGTAGACCAGCTCGGTGATGCCGCGCAGCGAGTCGGGGAGGTCGTCGTAGAGCGACGTGAGCGCGCGCCCGTCCGCGTGCTTGGCGAGCATCTCCCGCACGGTGTCGATGTCCTCGGCCATGCGGATGCGCGGCGCGGCCTCGCGCGTCGTGCGGTCGAGCAGTTCGGTCACCGCCTCCGGCCCGTTCGCGCCGGGGCTCACGTAGGGGGCCCCGAACATCTGCGGGTTGGCCAGGGCACGGGCGTGCTTGCGCGGCGACTCGGCGTAGCTGCGCAGTGCGGGAAGGTGGCGCTTCACCAGGTTCAGCGCGCCGGTGTGCGGAGCGGCGACCATGGGGACGGCGTACCAGCGGTGGATGAGAGGTTGGACCACCGTCGACGGCGAGAGATATCCACGCATCAGAAACCTCGGTCGGCTAGTCGGAGACGTACGGGATTCAGTGGCGGGACAAGCGGGGTGCGGCCTCCGCTTCCGCGTGCCCGAGCACGCGGGTGAGGAATGCCGACTCCGCCGCGACGAGGTGACGGATGTTCTCGGGCTTGGCGATCGCGTGGCCCTCGTCCGGATAGACCACGAGTTCCACGGCCGCGCCCCGCTCCCGCAGCCCCTCGCGCAGCCCTTCCGCCTGCTCGACGGGTACGACGGGGTCGCGGCCGCCGTGGAAGACGAGCGCCGCCGCCGTCCACGGGCCGGGTCTGCGGAGCGGGGAGCGGGCGGCGTACTGTGCCCGGGCCGCGGGCCAGGGGCCGATGAGGCTGTCGAGGTAGCGTGATTCCATCTTGTGGGTGCGCTCGGGGATCGCCGCGGGGTCCGTGACGCCGGCGTAGCAGACCACCGCCGCGAAGTCCCGGTGTGCAGCTGCCGCGTTGAGCGCGGTCAGCCCGCCGGAGCTGCGCCCCCGGACGGCCAGCCGCCGGGGGTCGGCGAGGCCCTCGGCCACCAAGTGCCGGGCGGCGTTCACGCAGTCGGCCGCGTCGAGCACGCCCCACCGGCCGCGGATCCGCTCGCGGTAGGCCCGGCCGTGGCCGGCGCTCCCCCCGTAGTTGATCTCGGCGACCGCGTATCCGCGGCTCGTCCAGTACTGGACCTGTAAGTCGAGGGGGGCGCAGGCCACCACGGTCGGCCCGCCGTGGCAGGTCATCAGCAGCGGGGGCGGCACGCCGTCCGGGCCGCGGCGGTCCGGGTTGCGCGGGGCGTAGTAGAACCCGAAGACGGGCTGCCCCTCCGAGTCGAACTCGAACGGCCGTGCCTCACTGATCCATTCTCCGCCGGGCGCGGCCCGCCGGAGACTGGACCGCAGCTCCTCCGGCTGCCCGCCGCCGACGGGCAGCCGGACTACCGCGGCGGGGTGCGAGCCGGAAGCGGCGACCGCCACCGCCTCGCCGCCGCCGGTGGCCAGCGCCTCCACCACGTCGCGGTCGAGCGGCAGCGGCCGGGGGCCCGCGCCGTGGCCGACGACGGCGACCGCGTCCTTGCCGCGGGTGCGGTACGCGGCCACGATCCGGCCGTCGTCCAGGAAGCCGTAGGTGGTCAGGCCGCAGCACCAGTCCGGCCTGCCGAACTCGGCGGCCATGGGGGCAGGTGAGGTGTCCGCGCCGTCGACGCGCAGGTTCCACCAGCCCGAGCGGTCGTCCACGAAGTGCAGCCGGCCGTCGGGCGCGTAGCAGGGCTGGGTCACGGACACACCCGGGGCCGCGGCCACCAGGCGGCGGGACGCCACCGCACCGGCCCCGTCCAGGCACAGCTCCCACAGGACCGACTCGTCCCAGGGCATGTGCGGGTGATCCCAGGCGGTGAACGCGATCCGCGCCTCACGGGGGTGGACGGCCGCGGCACCGTAGAAGTCGTGTCCGGTCGCGAGGACCCGCACCGTCCCGGATCCGTCGGCGGATAACGCCACCGGCTCGTGCACCGCGTCCTGGCCGGCGCCGCGTTCGCGGACGGCGAAGACCAGGCGGCCGTCGTGGGCCGGCCGCGGGGCGCCGTAGCGGACCGGGCCGTCCTCCGCCGCCGTCAGCGGCACGGACGTGCCGTCCGCGTCGAGGCGGTGGACCCGCTGGTCCGCCGCGTCCACGTAGAAGACCGACGCACCGTGCACGGCGTACGGCACCGCGCCGTACCCGCCGACGTCGGAGCGCACTCCCGACCGGACCACCGCGGGTTCCTGTCCGTCGGCGGCAGCCACTAATCGGGGGGCGGCAGGATCGGCGGGATCCGTCTCAATCCAGAATGTCCGGTCGCCGCTGCGGCTCGGGTAGGTGAGTTCCCGGATCCCGTCCACGAGATCCTCCACCCCGACGGCCGATGGCCAAGTGCCGTACGGTGCAATACGCCGCTCCTTCATGTGCGACCTCCGGCAACTCCCGCGATGCGCAATGTGGCACGGGCAGAAGGTCTCACCGCAGCTGGAACGGTGTATTCATGCTGGTCGACCTGCCCCCGTGCGCCGGGGCGACGCATGTCAGGACACACGCACCCCAGGGTCATTCCTCATCACACAGTCAACTCGCCGTACCTTCCCACACAGACTCTCCGGCCCGCAAGTACATGTCAAGAAGATCGACAACGCCCACGCCGATGACCGTGCATGAGGCGCACAAAGCGGTGACTCTCATTCCGCTCTGCATGATCGCGCTGTTACGGGCGGCGTCCTTGACGCGCCCGCACCGCTGGATTATGTTCGCTGATCGGCTGGCCCGGATGGCTTCGTGCCGGTGTCGCCGGGGAAAGCATGCTGAATCTCCGGAAAGGAGCCAAGCTTGTCCGCCACCGCAGAATGCCCGCTCATCGGCATCGAGGCCCAGCGCGTATTCCTCGACCTCCGCGACCGGACCGCCGCCTTCGACTTGGCCGAGGAAGTCCTGCCGCTCACCTACGACTTACATTTCGGCCGGGGCGCCGGGGAACTGATGGGCAAAGGTCTCGCCCGGCTCCGCGAATGCACCACACTCGAAGAAGTGGACGCGGTCTTCGCACAGTCGCGCGACGCATGGGACGCGGCCGGCCACGGCGCGAACCTGACCACCGACAAGGAAGGCGCGTGGCGCCGGATCCAGACCGTCAGCGGCCTGGACACGGCAACCGGACACGTCGTGGACGTCGGCAACCCGAACAACGGATTCGGCGACTGCCTGCTGCGACGGAACCCCGGAGTCCGCCTCGTCACCGGTGTCGACCACCGGAAGGATCCGGCGGTCATGCTCGGCGAGCGGCTGCACTTCGCCCACCAGGAGGACCGGGCCCGCATTCCGCTGGCGGACGGCAGCGCCGACATCGTGGCCTTCCGGGTGGCGCTGCACCACATGACCAAGCAGATTCAGGAAGCACTGCTCGCGGAAGCCGCGCGCGTGCTGCGGCCGGGCGGCGAAATCCTCATCCTGGAGGACTCCTGGGCCGATACCCCGGGATTCACGGACAACTCACTGACCATCAAGTTCCGTGCCCTTGACGAGGCCGACAAACTCGCCGCGCTGTCCCTGTTCGACGTGTCGGGCTGCCTGACGAAGCACGAGACGGTGGCATACCCGTTGTCCTACCGGTCGGCGGCCGACTGGGAGAACCTGCTGACCGGGGTCGGCGCGAGTTCGATAGACACCGCGTACTGGGGCTTCTCGGTTTTCACCGTGTATGCAGCTCCGCTGGCCGTCATCCGGGCGAAGATAGCCTGACGGCCCCGTACACGGCGGTGTTATCCCGTGTTCTCCCGGGCCCCGGCCCTGAATTCGTTCGGCATCGGGTCGTACACCTGCGCTATGACCGCCACCCCGGAAGGAAACCGTACGTGCTCGATACGGAACTGATGACCTATCTGCGTGAGCGACTACCCGCATACATGGTGCCCTCGGCGATAATCGTGTTAGACGCCCTGCCGCGGACTCCCAACGACAAGGTCGACCTCAACGCACTGCCGGCGGTGACCGTGCAGCCCGGCATGGACGGCGAACCGCGCGACGACCTGGAACGCGAACTGGCCGACGTCTGGCGGCAGGTGCTCGAACTCGACGACGTGGGCATCCACGACGACTTCTTCGACCTGGACGGCAATTCACTCCAGGTCATCCGGTTGGTCTCACACATTCAGCGCTCGCACGGCGTCGGCATTCCGGCCGAGGACGTGTTCGAGCACTCGACAGTCGCGACGCTCGCCGCGCGGGTGCGTGCCGAGATGGACGCGAACGGGGAGCGCCCATGACGCCCAACCAGGAAACGGCGGCCGGGAGCGTCCTCGACCTGGTGGTCGACGTGATCGGCCGGCATCCCGACGTGCCCGTGGCGCACAGCGGCGGGAGCCTGACCTTCGCGGAGATCGGCCGGCACGCGGGCTGGCTGGCCCGGACGCTGGCGGGCCACGGGGTGTCACCGGGCAGCATCGTCGCCATCCACCGGGACCGGTCGGTGGAGTTGCTGATCGCCATGCTGGCGAGCTGGCAGCTCGGTGCCGCGTACGTGCCGGTCGACCCGAACTACCCCCGACGCAGGGTCGAGTTCGTCCTCCGCGACGCCGGGGCGCAGGTGATCGTCACGGCGCCGGGCACGCCGGAGGACACGTTCGACGGGCTAGACGTGCCCGTGGTCGTCTTCGAGGCCGCCGGCGGCGCCGCGGACGGCCCGCCGCTGACCGCTCGTAGCGAAGGCTTCGGGGAGGGCGCGGCGTACGTCCTCTACACGTCCGGCTCCACGGGCGACCCCAAGGGCGCGAGCGTGCCGCACCGCGCGGTGGTGAACCTGCTCCGCTCCATGGCGCGGGAGCCCGGCGTGACCGGCGAGGACGTCGTACTCGCGCTCGCCAGCCCGTCCTTCGACATGTCCGTGCCAGAGCTGCTCCTGCCGCTCACCACCGGTGCGCGCCTGGTCATCGCCTCGACCGCGGACGCCCGCGACCCGCAGCGCCTGCTCGATCTGGTCACGGCGCAGGGGGTCACGGTGATGGCGGCGACGCCGACGTCGTGGGGCGGATTCCGCGCCGCCGCGCCGGACGGCCTCGGCCTGCGCCTCGCGCTGAGCGCCGGGGAGCCCCTCACCCGCCCGCTGGCGAACGGGCTGTGCCGCGTGGCGGACGAGGTCTGGAACATGTACGGCCTGACGGAGATGGCCGTCTACTCGCTGATCTCCCGGGTGCCCCCGGCAGCGGACGACGTGCCCGTACCCGTCGGCCGCCCCATCGACAACACGACGGCCTGGGTGCTCGGTGACGACCTGCGCGTACTGCCGGCCGGCGAGGTCGGCGAGCTGTACCTCGGCGGCGCCGGCCTGGCACTGGGGTACCGCGGCCGGCCCGACCTGACCGGCCGGCGATTCGTCTCCGGCCCGCCGGAGACGGGCGGCGAGCGCCTCTACCGCACGGGCGACCTCGTCCGGCTGGGCCCCGACGGGTGCTTCGAGTTCCTCGGCCGGGCCGACACGCAGATCAAGATCCGCGGCCACCGCATCGAGGTCGAGGAGATCGCCGCGGTGCTGCGCCGCCACCCCGGGGTGCGGGACGCGGTGGTCGTCGCGAAGGACGACGACTCGGGCAACCGCCGGCTGGTGGCCTACGTGGTGCCCGGCAGCGGCAGTTGAGCAGTTGAGCAGTTGAGCAGTTGAGCAGTGGAACGTTACCGACAACCGAGGTGTTCACGATGGCGTCGCACGCCGATCTGACCGACGAGTACAACCGGCGTGCCGGGGCCGACGGCCGGCTGCTCAGATGCGTACGGGACCTCGACCCCGCCGAGCCCGCCGCGCACTACGCCGACGACGCCATCGCGCGCCCCATGTTCGCCCGGCTCGACAGCCTGCAGGGCCTGACCGCCGACATCAAGGCGACGATCGCGGTCATGGACGACCTGCCGGGCCGCTGCTTCGGCGGCAGCGTCGAGGAGTACCTGAGGGCGCAGGGCTACGACGGCGAACTGCTGGCCGCGATGCTCGCCGGGATCGTCGGCTCCGGGGCGCCCGCCGGACCGTGGGACTCCGGCGTCAGCATCGACTACGGCCGCGCCGACGTGTTCCGCACGCCGGACGGCTACCGGGTGCTGGAGCTCAACATGGGCAGCGTGCTCGGGGGCCGGCTGACGACGACGCTGAACGGCGCCCTGCTGCGGACATCCGCGTTCGGCCGGTTCGCGGAGGAGTTCGGGCTCACCTGGGCCGACCCGATGCAGGGTCTCGCGGACGACCTGCTCGCCGCCGGCCGTACGACGGCCGGGACCGACTCCCCGGTGGTCGCGATCGTCGAGGAGTCGGGCTCCGAGCAGAGCGCCCGCCGGCTCATGCCCGCGCTCCGCTCCCACGGCGTCGACACCATCCACGGCGAACTCTCCGACCTCGGCTTCGCCGACGGCAAGGCCACGCTGCGGGGCCGGCCGGTCGACGTGGTGCTGCGCATGTTCTTCGTACGCCACATCCCGCTGGAACCGCAGGGCATGGCCAAGCTGCGGGCCCTGATCGAGGCCCACCGGAGCGGTCGCACGGCGCTGTTCACCCCGTTCGACCCGGAGATCCACGACAGCAAGGCCGCGCTCGGCCTGCTCTTCGAGCCCGCGGTACGGGCGAAGCTGTCCAGGACCGAGATCGCCTGCATCGACCGGATCGTGCCGTGGACCCGCCTGCTCGGGCCGGCGTTCCCCACCGTCCCGCAGAACGACCGCGCCGTCCTGCTGAAGGAGTGCCTCTCCCGGCGTACGGAACTCGTGCTCAAGCCCGCCAGCCTGTACGCCAGCCAGGGCGTCGTCATCGGCGACCAGGTCGGCGAGTCCGAGTGGCGGACCGTGCTCGAATCACCGCCGCGCCCCGACTACGTCGTGCAGGAGCGGGTCCGCCCGCTCCCCGAGACGGTGATCGACCCGGAGACGGCCGAGCCCGACGACTGGACCGTACTGTGGCAGGTCTTCTTCGGCTCCGCCGGGCACAGCGGCTCCTCCGTACGCGGCCGCCCGCTGTCGCAGTCCGGCCCCCTCGGGGGCAACGAGCACACCAGGACCGGCTGTGTCTTTTTCTGCTGACCTGGCCCACCGCCCACCGGGAGGCGCCGGATGAACCGGATGAACCAGATGAACCGGATGAAGCTGCCCGCCGGCATCTCCCCCGTGATCCTGCTCCGCTCCATGTTCAGCGGCGTCTCCACCGGCCTGTACCTGACCGGCAGCGCGGTGTTCTTCACCGAGTACATCGGCCTCTCGCCGGGGCGCGTCGGCCTGGGGATCTCGATCGCCTGGCTCATCAGCACCGCGACGATGATGCCGTTCGGCATGCTGGCCGACCGCTTCGGCGGCCGCCGTGTCTGGCTGGTCGGCGCAACGGCGAGCGCCCTGGTCTTCCTCCTCTACCCCTTCGCCGGCACGTACTGGCAGTTCCAGCTCGTCGTCATCCTCGAACTGCTGGTCAGCGGGCTCGGCAGCGCCGGTGCCGGCCGATACTTCGGCGACCTCTTCCCGGAGGGCGGCCGGGCACGCGGCAGGGCCTACCTGCGGACCACGTCCAACATCGGCATGGCCGTGGGCGCGGCCATCGCCGGCGTGGCCATCTCGCTGGAATCCCGCTCCGGCTACCTGGCGATCGTCCTCATCGCCGCCGCCGTCACCGCGATCGAGGCCGGCCTCATCGCCTGGGCGGTGCCGCATGTCGACCACCCGCACCGCCCGGCCGAACGGGCGGCCCGCCGCAAGCCGGTGGCCATACGCGACCGGTCGTTCGTGGTCCTCGCCGTGCTGAACGGCGTCTACAACCTCCACGGGCCGGTCCTGTCGGTCCTGCTGCCGCTGTGGATCGTGTCGCAGACCGACGGACCGACGTGGCTCGTGGCCGGAACGATGCTGACGAACATGGGCCTGTGCGTCCTCTTCCAGATCCGGGCCAGCCGCGGCGTGGAGACGCCGGGCAACGGCGCGCGGGCGTGGGCCCGGGCCGGCATCGCCCTGGTCGTCTGCTGCGTCGCCTTCGCCGTGTCCGGGACCACCGAAGGACTGGCCACCGTCGCCGCTCTGGCCGTCGGAATCGTCACGCTGACCGCCGGCGAACTCCTGACGTCGGCGGGGACCTGGGCCATCCGCTACGGCCTGGCGCCGGAGAGCCGGCGCGGGGAGTACGTCGCGGTGTTCGGCCTCGGCGGGCAGCTGAGCTGGGTCGCCGGCCCGGCCGCGCTCTCGTTCCTGGTGGTGACCGGCGGGCCGCCCGGCTGGCTCGTGCTGGCGGGCGTGTTCGCCGCCGCGGCGGCGGTCACCGGCCCGATGGTCGCCTGGGCGTCGCGTACGGACCGGGAGGAGGAGAAGCAGCCCGAGCCCTCCGCCCACCCCGCCTGACCCGCGTGTACGCCCCGTTCCCGGCGGCGGAACCCGGTCGGCGGCGGTCGTGCCGCAGGATTCCTCCCCCATCCCGCTATTCGCCTGACAGGAAGTCGTGTTGAGCAAGACACCGGATCTCGGCCCCGTACCCCAGCGCATCACCGTCGAGACGGAGCAGGTGCGTTCCCTCATCGGGCAGCAGCTGCCCCAGTGGGCCGGGCTCCCGGTCCGCCCCGTCGCCAAGGGCGGGTGGGACAACCGGACCTTCCACCTCGGCGCCGACATGCTGGTGCGCCTGCCCAGTGCGGCCGAGTACGCGCAGGCGGTCGACAAGGAGCACCGGTGGCTGCCGGAGTTCGCTCCCCGGCTCCCGCTGCCGATCCCCGTACCGCTGGCGAAGGGCGGGCCCGGCGCGGGCTACCCGTACGCGTGGTCGGTCTACCGCTGGCTCGACGGCGAGCCGGCCCGCGTGGACCGTATCGCCGACCCCGTCCGGTTCGCGGGCGACGTGGCCGGGTTCCTGGCCGCCCTGTGGGACGTCGACCCCGCCGACGGGCCCCGGCCGGGAGTCCACAACTGGTACCGCGGCGGCACGCTGCGGACGTATGACGGGCTGGCCCGCGGCGCGCTCGCCGATCTGGAGGGCCGCATCGACACCGGCCTGGCGCACGAGATCTGGACGTGCGCCCTCGACGCGCGCTGGGACGGTACGGAGAGCTGGTTCCACGGCGACATCGCCGAGGGCAACCTCCTCCTCGCCGACGGGCGGTTGGCGGCGGTCATCGACTTCGGCACCTGCGGCGTGGGCGATCCGTCCTGCGACCTGGCCATCGCGTGGACCCTGCTGCCCGCCGAGGGCCGGCAGGTGTTCCGGGAGCGGCTGTCGGTGGGCGCGGCGGACTGGGCGCGGGGGCGGGGCTGGGCGCTCTGGAAGACGCTCTCCACCTACGCCTCAGCGTGCGCCGACGGCGACGAGGCGGAGGCCGCCGACTCCCGGCGCGTGCTCGGTGAGATCTTCTCCGAGTACGCCGCCGGCAGCAGCGCGGGCGCGGCGGCAGCCGACCGGTAGGACCCGTTCCGGAGGGGCTGCTTCACCGCGAGTTCACCGCGAGCCGCGCTGCGCCTCGACGATGAGCCGGCCCGCGTCGTCGGCGGGGCCCCGGCGCTGGATCCAGGCAGCCGCGGAGGGGAACTGCACCGCCAGAGCGCAGAGCAGCCGGAGTCTGGCCGGCGCGATGTTCACCTCCGCCCGGTTGCGTTCGACGGCCCGGAGCACCGCGGCCGCCACCTGGTCCGGAGTGACCGTGCGCGTGCCCCGCGGCACGGGCGCCCCGGTCCTGGCGAACATGCCCGCTTCCCGGACGAGGCCGGGCTGCACCAGGGAGACCCCGACGCCCGCCTCGCGCAGGTCCAGCCGCAGGGCGTGGGAGAAGCCGCGCAGCCCGAACTTGGCGGCGGTGTACAGCGACGAGTACGGGATGGCGGCCTTCCCCGACATGGACCCGACGAACGCGAGATGCCCCCGGCCCGCCTCGGCCATCCGCGGGGCGAGCAGCCGGGCCAGCAGGACCGCCGAGCCCAGGTTGACCGCCAGGGCCCGGTCGATCTGCCCGGGGGTGTACTCCAGCAGGTCGCCGCTGGCCGGCAGCGCCGCGTTTGCCACCAGGATCCCGGTGCCGGCGCAGCGCTCCGCGAGCCGGGCCACGTCGTCCGGGTCGGCCAGGTCGGCGGGGACCGGCCGGGCGCCGAGCCGGTCCGCGAGGTCCCGTAGCGCATCGGTGTCGCGCCCGGTGACGATCAGGTCGGCACGTGCCGCAGCCAGGCGCTCGGCGAGCACCCGGCCGACGCCCCCGGTCGCGCCGGTGAGCAGGACGGTCTCTCCGGCGATCTTCATCCTGCGGCTCCTGGGGCTTACGGGCTTGCGGGCTTGCGGGGCTTGCGGTCACCAGCGGTGGTGCACCAGGCCGCGGATCCTGCGGTCGTACAGCTCGCGCAGCCGCTCGGCCGTCGTCGCGGGCAGCGGGGCCATCGACCCGACGGCCGCGTTGTCGCGCGCCTGCCCGACCGAGGTGGCGCCCGGGATCACCGTGGTGACGCCGTCCTGCTGGACGACCCAGCGCAGGGCGAGCTGCGCGGCCGTCATGCCCTCGGGCACCAGGGCGGCGAACTCGGCCGCGGCTGCGAGGCCGGTCTCGTAGTCGACGCCGGAGAAGGTCTCGCCGACGTCGAACTGCTCGCCGTGCCGGTTGTACGTGCGGTGGTCGTCCTCGGCGAAGACCGTGTCCGGCCTGAACTTCGCGGACAGCAGCCCGGACGCCAGCGGCACCCGGGCGATGATGCCCACGCCCGCGGCCTTCGCGGCGGGCAGGACCTCCTCCAGCGGCTTGCGCCGGAACACGTTCAGGATGATCTGCACGGACGCGACGCCCGGCCGGGCGAGGGCGGTCATGGCCTGGGCGCAGGTCTCGACGCTCACGCCGTACGCCTTCATCCGGCCCTCCTCGACCAGCGCGTCGAGGGCGTCGAAGACCGCGTCGGACGCGAACACGGCGTCGGGCGGGGTGTGCAGCTGCACCAGGTCGAGCGTGTCCATCCCGAGGTTCGCCCGCGACCGGTCGGACCACTCCCGGAAGTTGTCGAGGGTGAAGGAGCCCGGCTCCTGCGGGCCGCGGCGCCCGAACTTGGTTGCCACCGTGGGGCGTTCGCCCGGCGAGGTGCGGAAGTCCTTGAGGAACCGCCCGATCAGCCGTTCGCTTCGGCCGTCGCCGTAGACGTCGGCGGTGTCGATGAAGTCGACGCCGGAGGCGACGGCCGCGTCGAGGATGCCGCGGACGTCGCGTTCGCCGACGTGGCTCCAGCCGTCGCCGAACTGCCAGGTGCCGAGGCCGACAACGGAGAGCTTCCGGTCCGCCCTGGGCAGAAGTCGTGTTCTCATGCGAGCACTCCCGGTCTGGTGGGTCGATGGGTAGGGACGGGCCGCACCGGAGCGGATCCGGTCACCGGGCACCCGCGGGGAACACGTCGTCGAGGAGGGCGTTGGAGAACTTGCCGCCCGGGTCGAACTTCGCCCGCAGCTCCTGGAAGTCGGCCGCACGGCGGTAGCACGACCGGATCCCGGGGCCCGTCATCACCGTCAGCTTCGCCCAGTGCGGCCGCGCGCCGAGGGGCGCCAGCCGCTCCTCTACGGCGGCGATCACCGGCAGCACCCGGGCGGTGTCCCGGATCCAGGTGAAGTGGAATGTCACCGAGTCCCGTTCGTAGGCGGGGCTCAGCCACAGGTCGTCCCCCTGCACGGTCCGGACCTCACCGACCTGGAGGACCGGCCCGAGCAGCCCGCCGAGCCCGCGGAGCGCGGCGAACGCGGCCGGTGCGGCGGTGCGCGGCAGGAAGTACTCGGACTGGAGCTCGTCGCCGGCGGGCGCGGTGGCGCCCGCGCGGAAGTGCGGCAGCCGCTCGTGCCACGGGCCGGGCTCGCCCAGTTGGGGCGTGCACGCCGCCGGGTCGGCGCCGGGCACCGGGTGCAGCGGGCCCGGGGCCGGCACGCCGAAGTCCGGCTCGGGCGCGGGCCGGTCGGTGCGCCGCTTGAGCCAGACGACCGCGTCGTCCGCCCACATGGTGAACAAACTGACGCTGTAGGCAGCGGCGAACACGTCGTCGAACCGGTCCTGTAGCTCCGCGACGGGCACCGCTGTACGCAGCGACTGGGCGACCTCGAAGGACGGTTCGATCTCCAGGGTCATCCGGGTGACGATACCGAGCGCCCCGAGGGAGACCACCGCCCCGGCGAAGACGTCGCGGTCGGCCTCGCGGCGCAGCTCGACCGACTCGCCCTGTGCGTCGACGAGTTGCAGCCCGCTGACCGCCGCCGCCAGCCCGCGCCGACCGTCGCCGGATCCGTGGGTGCCGGTCGCGCAGGCCCCGGCCGCGGTCAGGTCAGGGAGCGACGGCAGGTTCGCCAGCGCGTGGCCCGCGCGGTGCAGGTGCGCCGCCACGTCGGCGTAGCGGAGACCGGCGCTGACGGTCGCGGTGCGCGCCGCCGTGTCGATCTCGACCACGGGCGGCAGCCCGTCGAGGACGACGGCGGTGCCCTCCGGGGAGAGGACGCCGCTGAACGAGTGGCGGGAGCCGACGGCGCGGACCCGCGCGCTGTCCGCGACGATCCGGCGGAGTTCGTCCGTGGACCGGGGCCGTGCCGGCGGTTCCGCCCCGAGGTCGACGTTGCCTGCCCAGTTCCTCAAGGCGCGCTCACCAGCCCGGAGCCGTCGCGGTCGAGCATGTCGTCCACGCGGACGAACTCGTACCCGCGCTCGGTCAGGCCCTCGATGATCGGCGGGAGCGACGCCACGGTGGGTGCGCGGTCGCCGCCGCCGTCGTGCAGCAGGACGACGGAGCCGGGCCGGGCGGCGGACAGGACGTCGCGGGCGATGTCACCGGACTCGCGCAGGGCCCAGTCGTCGGGCGCGACGTCCCACAGCACCGAGACGACGTCGGACTCGGCGAGCGAGGCCAGGACCGCCGGGGTCCGCGCCCCGTACGGCGGCCGGAACAGCCGTGGCGGGTCGCCCCCGCCCGCTTCGGCTATCGCCTCGGCGGTGCGGTCGATCTGCTCGGCCGCCTGCGGGCGCGACAGCTCGGGCAGGAACGGGTGCGACCAGGTGTGGTTGCCGATGGCGTGGCCCTGCTCGCGCATGCGCGCCAGTATGTCGGCACGGCCGCCCACGTGGATCCCGCAGCAGAAGAACGTGGCGGGGACGCCGTAGCGTTCGAGGATGTCGAGGACCTGCCCGGTGTACGGCGGCTGGGGGCCGTCGTCGAAGGTCAGCGCGACCCGGCGGCGGTCGCGGCCGGCGTGGCTGAAGAGGCGGCCCGCCCCGGCGAGCTCCCGGTCGGCCGGGGCCGACTCCGCGATCCACGCGGCCAGTTCGTCCTCGCGGCCGGTCTGGGTGCCCCGGTGGGGCTCCAGCCGGACCAGCCCCCGCGCGCCGCGCAGGCCCGCCCGCGCCAGCTCCTCCGCCGCGACCGAGCCGAACAGCGGCCGGTCCGGAAGCAGCGCCGGGTCGGCGCGGTGGACCGCCAGGCCCGCCGCCATCAGCCGGCCGTCCAGGGTGCCGTTGGTGCTCTCCACCACCACGGTGGTCCGCTCACCGAGCCCCCGCAGCCGGGTGACCAGTTCGTCCACGCGGTTCGAGGCGTAGTCGGCGGGTTCCGGGACGTCCCGGCCGTCCGGGCCGGCCAGCGCGAGCCGGTAGCCGCCGGCCTGCCATGCGATCCCCGCGTACAGCATGTGACCACTCCTCACTCGGGCTTCACGTACTCGCTGAAGTGCTCGTCGGCGAAGAGGTCCGGCCAGTCCTGGCCGGCGAGCCCGAGCTGCCGCGCCCGGCTCAGCGTCTCCCGCCAGTACGGCTTCGCTGGTGCCCACACCGCCCCCACCTGGCAGTAGGAGGCGTCGACGAAGTAGCGGGGACGGCCCGCGCGCCGGGGCTTCGCCCGGCGGGCGTGGAAGAGCGCGGAGTGCACCAGCACCGTCGACCCGGGCGGCAGTTCCTCGATGAACACCTCACCGGGGACCACATCGGTGCCCAGGTGGGCGCGCGCGGTCTTCTCGGCCGGTTCCCGGTGCGATCCGGGGAGTACGACGAGGCCGGCCATCCTCGGATCGATGCCGTCGAGGTAGTGCAGCGCGTGGACCATGTCGTGGGTACGGGACCACTGGGGCACCAGTTCGTAGTCGTGGTGCCACGGCTTGCCGGGGAGGTCGGGCGCGTGCCGGTCACTGTGCATGTGGTGGAAGACGAAACGCGGTCCGAGTAACTGCCCGATCGCCCGCAGCAGCGGACGGTGGGTGAGGAGTTCCCCGTGCGCGGGCTGGTCGAATTCCATGACTTTCGGCACTCCGTTTGCGTCCGGATCCACCGCAGACGCAATGGACAGGGCGCGCAGACCGGTGTCGATCCAGCGGTCCGCTTCCGACTTAAGCCGGGTTACCAGGTCGGCGGGGAGGAACCCCGGCAGCACGAGAAAACCGGACCGGGCGAACTGCTCGATCTGCTCGTCATTCAGTCCCGACGGCTGTGAGGTGGCTGAGAGCGTCCTCGCGCGCATAAGAAAGGGCTCCATTCCTGTCGGCTCGGCGATCCACGCCGACGACGGCAACTGCATACCGTGATTCCGTCAGCGGGTGCTTTGTTGCATACCTGACATCAAAGTCCGGAAGCCGACACCCTACCCCCGCTGACCACCACTGTCCGGTGGTCCGGCCTATCCGTCCGGGGCACCGGTTCACCGCGGACCGTCCAGTCCGGGCACCGGCGGGCGCATCCCCCGCGAATTCGTGCGCTTTATGCCGAAGTCGATTCGGGCGGGGTCCGTCGCACCCGGAAAAAGAAGCAGCGGCTTCCGCTAAACCTCGGTCAGCCCGGGCTTCGGGACGAAACGGAGGAGCCGGTTCTGAGTAGCGTCGGTGATCGTGTGGAGGGTGGTTTCGTAAGCCCCGCGTTCGTACGTCCTGTCGAACCCGCCTTCGCCGCTCGACTCCGACCTCCGGCGGTCGCCCCGTTCACTCGTCGCTCAGGCTCGCTGCAGTCAGTCACACTGCTCATCGACTCTCCCGGCAAGAAGGCGAGTTCCACGGTTAACGGTAATCGAGGGGCGGGGTGGTGTCAGCGGGTCGCACGGCACGGGTTCTGCCGCAAGGAGGCTGTGAGACGTCGGCCGAAGTGGCACCCGGAGCGCATAACAAGATCTTGCCAGGGCGCCCCTGTCGGGCATGGCCGGTGTGGGGAGCGGCCGTGGACCGTGGACGGCGAGAAGTGCGGCTGCCCCCGGTCCAGGTCCCAGGCGGCGCCGAGTTCGCGGTAGCCGTCGACCGCGGTGCGCAGCGCCTCAGCGGCGGCGGCCGGCTCACCTGCCCTGGCCAGGCTGCTCGCCGACGACACCGAGGCTGCCCGGCTGCTGGAGGAGGTGCTGCGCACCGCCCCGCTCGCGTCGGCCCGGCGGGGCGCACTCACCGTCAGGCTCGGCCGGACGGCGATCGAGGCCCGCCGCTACGCGGACGTGCTTGACCTGTTCGAGCAGGCCCTGGCCGAGGAGCAGCCGCGGGCGGTCCGCGGGCAGCTGCGGTTCTTCACCGTGCTGCTGCACGAGCAGGCCGGGTCCGGCTGCCTGCTCGGCTGCGGCCTCGGCGGCGTCCACCCAGGCGTCGTACTGGCGGGCTTGGCGAAGGTGGTGGGCGACCAGCCCGAGCGCCACGGGGGTGCGGGAGCGTACGGCGGCGGTGCAAGTGCTCGCCGCCACCAGCCAGGTACCGGCGGCGGACACTCTAGACGGACTGACCGAAGGGCTGGCCGGCAGCGCGAATTCGGCGCATCATGACCGCCGTTATTCGCTGCCTTCGGCACGTTTGCCGCTCCCGCGAGGTACGCAAACCGCACTCTGGTGCCTGCCCGCGCCCAGGCCCGCCAGCGAGCTGCGGACGCTGGTCGTTGATGTCCACTGCAGTGACGCCCTCGGCCTCGCCACGTGATCACCGCCCCGCGGGACGTGCCGGCACGCAGTCACAGAAGGAGTCGACAATTCCTAGAACCGGCAACAGTTGGATACGCAAGTTCACCGTCTCAAGGCCGTGTTCATGCTGGATACACGGGCCCGACGAGGGACCACCCTGCACCCCTGCGCTCGGCCGCGGGGGTGCCCGGCCGCAGGGCGTTGTGCGTGATCGTTCGGCAGCGGTCCCAGGAGGCGGGGACGAGGTGGCCGTAGACGTCGACGGTGGTTTTGATCGATTTATGGCCGAGCCAGCGGGACACTTCGTGGATCGGGAGAGACTGCTGCACGGATAAGTGACACCTGACCTGGCTGTACTCACTGATCGCCTCGCCCTGCGACAGGTTGCCCAGGCCGAACGGGCCTCCTACCAGCGCCGGGGCACGGAGCGCCAACCGGGCAGCCGCGGCGGCGTCTTCCCCCAAAAGCTCGGCGACAGGGAGAGCGTCGTGATCGCGATTCTCTATCTGCGGAAGCTATGCACACTCGATGTCCTCGCCGACGCACTGGGGGACGTGAGCAGGTCCTCGATCGGGAACGTCGTCCGCGAGATCCGGCCCACCGGCGGCCATGACAACGGCCTCTGCTGCATCGGCCGCGAGATGTTTCCGCACGTGGTGATCTTCCAGCAGACCTCACCGGTGGCTGGCCCTGGCCACGCTCAAGGAGGTTCTGACCACCGACGGGCGCGGGCAGCCGGCCTCCGACCCTCCGCCTCCCAACCGGACCGGCCACCCCGGTGACCTCCGGGTGGCCGGTCCGGTCGCCCGGTGGTCGTCGGCCGCTCTCACAGTCCGTTGAGCTGCGGTACCTCGCTGGGCACCCCCCATGTCACCACCCGGCGAAGCATGCTCTTGAAGTCCGCCAGGTCGTCGGTGGCCACGGCGAACCGCACCTGCAGCTCCTCTTCCAGCTGCAGGGTTCGGGCGACGCGCGGCTCAAACGGGCAAACCCGGTAATTCACCCATGCCTCCCGTGACTTGCATCACACCAATTACCCCATCAGGCATAGGTTCTTCAGAAAAGAACGAAAGATAGCAGCCAAACAGCGGTCAAGACCGAACACTTCGGCTAAAATGTGGTCACACGCGTCTCCCTCAGCCGCCCTCTGTTCACGCCGGATCCACGGGCCGAGCGAAGGCCCGCTCTGGCCCCATGCGCTCGGCCACGGGGGAGTCCGACTGCAGGGGTGCTCTGCTTGATCGTTCGGCATCGCCCCCAGGAGGCGGGAACCAGGTGGCCCGTACACGTCGACAGTGGCCTTGATCGATTTGCCGCCGAGCCAGCGGGACACCTCGCGGATCGGAACGCCGCGGGCCAGGGCTGTCGACGCGAAAAAGAGCCGCAAACTGTGATAAGCCGAGAGCCGGGCCGCCTCAGCCAAGGCGCCTGGACCACGACCCATCAGAGGCCGGTTCGCGAGCCCAGGAATCACCCGCCATACCCCCGCGGGTATCCTCTGGATCCAGCAAAATTCCAGCGGCCGGGAACCCCCGACCAGATTCAACCATCCAACCGCACCCGACCTGACCTGCACAAACAGGTAGCCCCATGCGAGGGGATCGCCCCTTCGCCGTTCCAGTCGAATTCCACCACGTCCGAACACGAAGACCCCTCCGACCTGCATGAATGCAAGACGGAAGGGTCTGTTCGAAAGATTCACACGTTGAAGCGGAACTCCACCACGTCGCCGTCGCGCATCACGTAGTCCTTGCCCTCCATGCGGGCCTTGCCCGCCGCGCGGGCTTCGGGGACCGAGCCTGTGGTGACCAGGTCGTCGAAGGAGATGACCTCCGCCTTGATGAAGCCCTTCTGGAAGTCCGTGTGGATCACGCCCGCCGCCTCCGGGGCCGTGGCGCCCTTTTTGATGGTCCAGGCGCGGGCTTCCTTGGGGCCTGCGGTCAGGTAGGTCTGGAGGCCCAGGGTGGCGAAGCCGACGCGGGCCAGGGTGACCAGGCCCGGTTCTTCCTGGCCTACCGACTGGAGGAGTTCCAGGGCGTCGGACTCGTCGAGTTCGGCGAGTTCGGATTCGAGTTTGGCGTTGAGGAAGATCGCCTCGGCCGGGGCGACCAGGGCGCGCTGTTCGTCCTTGAAGGACTCGTCGGCCAGTTCGTCCTCGTCGACGTTGAAGACGTAGAGGAACGGCTTCGCCGTCAGCAGGTGCAGGTCGTGGAGGAGTTCGGCGCGCTCGGTGCCCTGGGCGATGCCCGCGGCGAAGAGGGTCTGGCCCGTGTCGAGGATGGCCTTGGCCTCTTCGATGGCGGTGAGCTTGGGGCCGAGGTCCTTCTTGATGCGGGATTCCTTCTGGAGCCGCGGGAGGACCTTCTCGATGGTCTGGAGGTCGGCGAGGATCAGCTCGGTGTTGATGGTCTCGATGTCGTTCTTCGGCGAGACCTTGCCGTCCACGTGGACCACGTTCTCGTCCCGGAAGGCGCGGATGACCTGGCAGATCGCGTCGGACTCGCGGATGTTGGCCAGGAACTTGTTGCCCAGGCCCTCGCCCTCGCTCGCGCCGCGCACGATGCCGGCGATGTCGACGAAGTCGACCGTTGCCGGGAGGACGCGCTGGGAGCTGAAGATGCCCGCCAGGGTGGCGAGGCGGGGGTCGGGGACGCCGACGACACCGACGTTGGGCTCGATGGTGGCGAACGGGTAGTTGGCCGCCAGCACCTCGTTCTTGGTCAGGGCGTTGAAGAGGGTCGACTTGCCGACGTTCGGCAGGCCGACGATTCCGATCGTGAGCGACACGTGAACGACTTCCTACGAGGTACGGGGACGGGGGCGCGACGCGGCGGGGACCCCGCTGACGATTCTACGGGTGTCCCTGCGCGCCCCGTGTGTGCGTCCTGTAGGACTCCGGCACTCCGAATGAGCGCATTCTGTGCCCCTCCCGGGGTTTCACCCGCCACGGGGCCTAACGTGGAGCGATGCAGCATCACCGTACGAATACGGATCCTGACGGAGCGCGACGGCAGGCTCACGTCCCGCGACCGGCCCGCGCGCCCGGCCCCGCCGGGGCCGCCGGGCCGGAGGAGAGCGCCGTGGTGTACCGCGCCGCGGTGCGGCGGCCCGTGCCACCGGTGTTGCGGACGCTGCTGCGGCCCGCGGGGCCGCGGTTGACGGCGGTCGGCGGAGGGCTGCTGGCGGCGTCGGTGATGCTGGGCACGGGGGCGTTCGTGCAGGTGGTGAGGGGGACTGCGCCGGTGTTCTTCGGGGTGGTGTTCCTCGTGCTGTCCGTGTGCTGCGCGCTGTGGATCCGGCCCTCGGACGTCATCGCCGCCCCGATCGCCATGCCGATCGCCTTCGCCGCCGGGCTCCTGGCCGTCGGCGAGGGCTCGGACGGGATCACCTCGCACGTGATGGCCGCCGGTACGACCCTGGCCCTGGAGGCGCCGTGGCTCTACGGGGGCACGCTGCTGGCCGCCGCCGTCGCGCTGCTGCGGCACTTCGCCCTGCTCGCCGTACGGCGCAGCCCCGGCGGGGGCGGGGAGCCCCCGCGCCGGCCGGCGTCCGGGGCGCGCCGGCGCGCGAGGCCGCGGCGGGCCCCGGACCAGACCGCTCCGGTCAGTCCGCCTCGCCGCCGCCCAGCGCAGCCGCCTCGGCGCGCAGGTCGCGGCGGAGCTCCTTCGGCAGGGAGAAGGTGATCCGCTCGTCCACCGGCTGCACCAGGTCCACGTCCGCGTAGCCCCGCTGCGCGAGCCACTCCAGCACGCCGTCGACGAGGACCTCGGGCACCGATGCCCCCGACGTCACGCCCACCGTCGTCACGCCGCCGAGCCACGCCTCGTCGATCTCCTCGGCCCCGTCGACCAGATACGACGCCTTGGCGCCGGCGTCGAGGGCGACCTCGACCAGCCGCACCGAGTTCGACGAGTTCTCCGAGCCGACGACGATCACGAGGTCCGACTGCGCGCCCACCTGCTTCACCGCGACCTGCCGGTTCTGCGTGGCGTAACAGATGTCGTCGCTCGGCGGATCGAGCAGGTTCGGGAAGCGGCCCTTGAGCCGGTCGACCGTCTCCATCGTCTCGTCCACCGACAGCGTGGTCTGCGACAGCCAGACGACCTTGTCGGGGTCGCGCACCTTGATCCGGTCGGCGTCCGCCGGCCCGTCGACGAGCTGGACGTGCTCCGGCGCCTCGCCCGACGTGCCGATGACCTCCTCGTGGCCCTCGTGGCCGATGAGCAGGATGTCGAAGTCGTCCTTGGCGAACCGGACGGCCTCCTTGTGCACCTTCGTCACCAGCGGACAGGTCGCGTCGATCGTGGCGAGCCGGCCCTCCTTCGCCTCGTCGTGGACGGTGGGGGCGACGCCGTGCGCGGAGAAGATCACGATGTTGCCGGGGGGCACCTCGGCCGTCTCCTCGACGAAGATCGCGCCCTTGCGCTCCAGCGTCTTGACGACGTACTTGTTGTGCACGATCTCGTGCCGTACGTACACCGGTGCGCCGTACTGCTCAAGCGCCTGCTCCACGGCGATCACCGCCCGGTCCACGCCGGCGCAGTAGCCCCGGGGAGCGGCGAGAAGGACGCGGCGGGCGGGCTGCGGAGTGCTTGAAGCAGTCATACCGCCATGGTACGGAACACCCCCTCCGCGATTCTCCGGCGCAGTGGTCCGCGACCCCGTGCGCCGGAGCCGCCGGGGTGTCGTACCCCGCCGTTAGGCTCGGGGCCATGGCGGTGAACACGGCAGAGACACCCATGCCCGTCGGGGTCGTCTCGCGGAAGATCGGCGGCTGGATCGACCGGCTCGGCGCGCTGTGGGTGGAGGGGCAGATCACCCAGTTGTCGCGGCGGCCGGGCGCGGGCGTGGTCTTCATGACGCTGCGCGACCCGGCGCAGGAGGTCTCCCTGACGGTGACGTGCTTCCGGGACGTGTTCGACAAGGTGGCGGATGTCATACAGGAAGGCGCCCGCGTCGTCGTCTTCGCCAAGCCGGTCTGGTACGCGCCGAGCGGCCAGCTCTCGCTGCGCGCCGCCGAGATCCGCCCGGTGGGCGTCGGCGAACTGCTCGTGCGGCTGGAGCGGTTGAAGAAGGCGCTGGCCGCCGAGGGGCTGTTCGCGCCGGAGCGCAAGAAGACGCTGCCGTTCCTGCCGCGCCGCATCGGGCTGGTGACGGGCCGGGCGTCGGCGGCCGAGCGGGACGTGCTGGAGACGGCGCGGCACCGGTGGCCCGCGGTGCGGTTCGAGGTGCGGCCGGTGGCGGTGCAGGGGGTGCACGCGGTGCCGCAGATCGTCAAGGCCCTGCAGGAGTTGGACGGCCTGCCGGAGGTGGACGTCATCATCGTCGCGCGGGGCGGCGGCAGCGTGGAGGACCTGCTGCCGTTCTCGGACGAGCAGCTTGTACGGGCCGTGGCCGCGTGCCGTACGCCGGTGGTCTCCGCCATCGGCCATGAGCCGGACAACCCCCTGCTGGACCACGTGGCGGATCTCCGTTCCCGTACGCCCACGCACGCCGCCAAGGACGCCGTGCCGGACGTCGGCGAGGAGCACGCGCGGATAGAGCAGCTCCGGCTGCGCGCGCTGCGGGTGCTGACGGGGGTGCTGGACCGCGAGGAGCGCGGGCTCGCGGCGTGGCTGAGCCGGCCGGCGATGGCCGAGCCGTACGCGATCGTGGACGAGCGCGCGGAGGTCGTGGACGCGGTGCTCGCGCGCGGCCGGCGCACGCTGGCGCATCTGCTGGACCGCGCGGACTCCGAGCTGGAGCACACCCGGGCCCGGGTCGTCGCTCTCTCCCCCGCCTCCACGCTGAAGCGCGGTTATGCGGTGCTGCAGCGGCAGGACGGCGCGGCGGTGCGCGCGGCGGATGAGGTGAGCGCGGGCGAGGAGTTGCGCGCCCGGGTCGCCGACGGGGAGTTCGGTGTCACCGTCGGCCCGGTGTCGTAGGCGGGTTCTAAGGTGGGGGCCATGGCAGAGACGAAGGACCGGGGGACTCTCGGCTACGAGCAGGCGCGGGACGAGCTGATGGAGGTCGTGCGCCGGCTGGAGTCCGGCGGTTCGACCCTGGAGGAGTCCCTGGCGCTGTGGGAGCGCGGGGAGGAGCTGGCGCGGATCTGCCGGCAGTGGCTGGACGGTGCCCGTGAGCGGCTCGACGCGGCGCTGGCGGAGTCGGGGGCCGAGGCCGAGGGGGACGGGGAAGAGGACGACGAGGGCGCGGAGGGCGCGGAGTCGGGGGCCGCAGAACGTACGGGCTGAGGGGCCCGGCCGACGCCTGGGGAAGGCGCGCCCGCCCTTCCGGTACGGACGGGGGGCGCCGGACTCCGTGCGGACCGGCGCGCGCTCACTTCTCCTGCAGCGCCGCCGCCATCCGCTCCATCTGCGTGAGGCTCCCCGTGCCGGTGACCACGGTGGTCACGTCGTCGCCCTTGTGCACCAGCGCGTCGTAGTCCTTGCCCCGGTACTGGTCCCACTCCGTACCCGCCACCTGCCGGCTCTCGCCCGTCGGCCGCGCGTGCTGGGTGACCTTGCGGATGAAGCGGTCGGCGTTCTCGCTCCCCTGCTCCACCGCCACGTACTCGTCGTCGGGCGTGACGAAGCCCAGGTGCCACGTCGTGCCGTGGTCGCCGGTCCCGCGGTACGTCACGGAGTTGGCCCGCCAGTCGTCCGGCAGCCCCACCGGCGCGACGACCGGGAACGGTGCTGCGCGGCGGGCCTGGCCCAGCTCCTGGCTGTAGGAGACGGCGGCCATCTCGTTGCCGTCGCCCTCGCGCGGGAGGACGGCCCAGTAGACGACCAGGGCCACCCCGCAGGTGATCGTCAGCGCACCCACCAGATTGCGCACCGTCCGCATGCTGTTCCTGTCTGCCACCCCTCTATCGTCCCTCATCGCGGAGCGGCCCCTTCCCCGGGGTGTGGGCGGCCGGCGGACAGCGGAGAAACCGACCCGCTCATCCGAGGGGCGGTGTGCTCATAATGGCGATAAACGGATAGGCTCAGACTGCCCCCTCCAGCCCCTCCGGCCGTCGACCGAGCGGAAAGGTCCTCACGGATGTCGCAGTCCCATGAGACGCCCCACCACCTCCCCGAGCAACTGGAGGTGGCCCCCGAGGCCCCCGACCGCAACCTCGCCCTGGAGCTCGTCCGGGTCACCGAGGCCGGCGCGATGGCCTCCGGCCGCTGGGTCGGCCGCGGCGACAAGAACGGCGCCGACGGCGCGGCCGTACGCGCCATGCGCACCCTGGTCAGCACCGTCTCGATGAACGGCGTCGTCGTGATCGGCGAGGGCGAGAAGGACCACGCCCCGATGCTCTTCAACGGCGAGCACGTCGGTGACGGCACCGGGCCGGAGTGCGACGTGGCCGTCGACCCGGTCGACGGCACCACGCTCACCGCCAAGGGCATGGGCAACGCCGTCTCCGTGCTGGCCGTCGCCGAGCGGGGCGGCATGTTCGACCCGTCCGCGGTCTTCTACATGGACAAGCTCGCCACCGGCCCCGAGGCCGCCGAGTACGTCGACATCAACGCCCCCGTCGCCGTGAACATCCGCCGGGTCGCCAAGGCCAAGGGCGGCACCACCGGGGACGTCACCGTCTGCGTGCTGGACCGGCCGCGCCACGACGGGCTGGTGCAGGAGGTCCGCGAGGCCGGGGCGCGGATCAAGTTCATCTCCGACGGCGACGTCGCCGGGGCCATCATGACCGCCCGCGACGGCACCGGCGTCGACCTGCTGCTGGGCGTCGGCGGCACCCCGGAGGCCGTCATCGCGGCCTGCGCGATGAAGTGCCTGGGCGGTACGTTCCAGGGGCGGCTGTGGCCGCGGGACGACGCGGAGCGGCAGCGGGCGCTCGACGCCGGGCACGACCTGGACCGTACGCTGCTGATCGACGACCTGGTCAGCGGCGAGAACGTGTTCTTCGTGGCCACCGGGATCACGGACGGGGAGCTGCTGCGCGGCGTGCGCTACCGCGCGGACCGGGCGTTCACGCAGTCGTTGGTGATGCGGTCGAAGAGCGGCACGATCCGGCAGATCGAGTCGGAGCACCGGCTGTCGAAGCTGCGCGCGTACAGCTCGGTCGACTTCGACCGGGCCCAGTAGCGGGAGGGGGCGCGGGCGGGCGGCGGGCGCGTACGGCCGACGCCCCCGGCAGAACCGTTTGTCCTGATCCCGGGGGCCGCGTCAGCCCGCCTGCGCTATCCCGCGCGGGGCGGTCAGCTTCTCCGCCGTCTCCCGCCGCCTGCGCCGCGCCTGCACGACCCGTCGCTCCGCCGCCGTGAGCCCGCCCCACACGCCGTACGGCTCGGGCAGCAGCAGCGCGTGCTCCCGGCACTCGACCATCACGGGACAACGCGCGCAGACCCGCTTGGCCGCGGCCTCGCGCGACAGCCGGTCGGCGGTGGGCTCCTTCGACGGAGCAAAGAACAGCGCGGCCTCGTCCCGCCGGCACACCGCCTCCGTGTGCCAGGGATCCCCCTCTTCCCGCCGTCCGGAGCGCTGGATCGGCACCCGGGCTTCCTGCAGGGACTGCTGGTGGGACTGCAGCACGGTCCACTCCTGACGACGGCGTTGGCGGATCGGGGACAAAGCTGTCTCCTAGGGCGTACGACCGCTCGCACCTGCAGCCGTACGGAGGAGGCGATGCACGTGCTCTACCCGCTGTGCGCGCGCTTATGCGCCGAGTGGCCACCCGGGATAACGGTGCTTCCCGCGTGTCTGCGGGGGCAGTTGGGGGCCCTGGAACGGCGTCAGTGACCGAGGCCGTGCTTGCGCATCCGGTCGGCCAGATTCTTCAGGAACTTGCCCCTTTTGCCCTTGGCGTCCACCCCGCCGAAGAGCGCGAAGCCGGTGACGACCACCACCGGCGCACGCGGGTCGTCCGCCTCCTGCGCGTGCACGTCGAAGCCGCCGAAGACGGCCGTGCCGGAGCCGCGCAGCGACACGTTCTCCGGGACCTTGATGTCGACGCCGCCGAAGATGGCGGTCGCGTTGATGACGATCTCCTGCTGGTGGAAGACGGCCTCGGTCAGGTCGATGTCGACGCCCCCGAAGAGCGCGAACGCCGACGTCCTGCGCCCCACGCTCCAGCGCCCCTTGCGCGTGGAGCCGCTGAAGATCGCGACGAGGGTCTGCGACTGGGGCTCCGGGAACGACGGCGGGGGCGGCGCCGACGCCGGGCCCGCCGCGCGCCGGCCGACCGGAAGGTCGCGGACGAGCGGCTCCAGCTCGCCCACGGTCTTGGCGTTGTAGACGCCGTCGATCCGCTCGGCGTGCTCCTCCGGGTCCAACCGCCCCTCGGCGAGCGCCTCGCGCAGGATGTCGGCCACCCGGTCGCGGTCCGCGTCGGAGGCGCGCAGCTCTCCCTCCGCGACCGGCTTCTTCGACAGCGAGGGCGGGGCGGCGGGCACGGGGGCATTGTCGCGCGGGGTCTCGTCCACGGGCCCAGCGTAACCAAACGCGATACATCGTGACTAGGCCCCAAGGCAGGTGGAAGGGCACCTCGCCACCCCGCGCCCGCGCGGCCGTCCTAACCTGGGGGACGCACAGCCCCCGCCGGCCGACGACAAGGAACGCGATGACCGCCACCGCCCGCCCCGCCAGCCCCGCGTTCCAGTACACCGACCTCCTCCCGCTCGGGGCGGACACCACGACGTACCGCCTGCTGACAAAGGAGGGCGTACGCACGGTCGAGGCCGGCGGCCGTACGTTCCTGGAGGTCCGGCCGGAGGCGCTGCGGCTGCTGGCCGCGGAGGCGATGCACGACATCTCGCACTATCTGCGCCCCGCCCACCTCGCCCAGCTCCGCGCCATCTGCGACGACCCGGAGGCGTCGGCCAACGACAAGTTCGTCGCGCTCGACCTGCTGAAGAACGCCAACATCTCGGCGGCGGGCGTGCTCCCCATGTGCCAGGACACGGGCACGGCGATCGTCATGGGCAAGCGCGGCCAGCAGGTGCTGACGGAGGGCCGGGACGAGGAGGCGCTGTCGCGCGGGGTGTACGACGCGTACACCAAGCTCAACCTGCGCTACTCCCAGATGGCGCCGCTGACCATGTGGGACGAGAAGAACACGGGCAACAACCTGCCGGCACAGGTGGAGCTTTACGCCACCGACGGGGACGCGTACAAGTTCCTCTTCATGGCCAAGGGCGGCGGCAGCGCCAACAAGTCGTTCCTCTACCAGGAGACGAAGGCCGTCCTCAACGAGGCGTCGATGCTGCGCTTCCTGGAGGAGAAGATCCGCTCGCTGGGCACGGCCGCCTGCCCGCCGTACCACCTGGCGATCGTCGTCGGCGGCACCTCCGCCGAGTACGCGCTGAAGACCGCGAAGTACGCCTCCGCGCACTATCTCGACTCGCTGCCCACCGAGGGCTCCCCCGCCGGCCACGGCTTCCGCGACACCGAGTTGGAGGCGAAGGTCTTCGAGCTGACCCAGACGCTCGGCATCGGCGCGCAGTTCGGCGGCAGGTACTTCTGCCACGACGTGCGCGTGGTGCGGCTGCCGCGGCACGGCGCGTCCTGCCCGGTGGCCATCGCGGTCTCCTGTTCCGCCGACCGGCAGGCGCTGGCGAAGATCACGGCGGAGGGCGTCTTCCTGGAGCAGCTGGAGCACGACCCGGCGCGCTTCCTGCCGGACACCACCGCGGCGGAGCTGACCGCGGGGTCCGCGCAGGACGTCGTACGGATCGACCTCGCCCGGCCGATGGCCGAGGTGCGGGCGGAGCTGACGAAGTACCCGGTCAAGACGCGGCTGTCGCTGACCGGCCCGCTCGTCGTGGCGCGCGACATCGCGCACGCGAAGATCAAGGAGCGGCTGGACGCGGGCGAGGAGATGCCGCAGTACCTGAAGGACCACCCCGTGTACTACGCGGGACCGGCCAAGACCCCCGAGGGCTACGCCTCCGGCTCCTTCGGGCCGACGACGGCGGGGCGCATGGACGCGTACGTCGAGCAGTTCCAGGCGGCGGGCGGGTCGATGGTGATGCTGGCCAAGGGCAACCGCTCCCAGCAGGTCACCGACGCCTGCGCCGCGCACGGCGGCTTCTACCTGGGCTCGATCGGCGGTCCCGCGGCGCGGCTGGCGCAGGACTGCATCAAGAAGGTCGAGGTCCTGGAGTACGAGGAGCTGGGCATGGAGGCGGTCTGGAAGATCGAGGTGGAGGACTTCCCGGCGTTCGTCGTGGTGGACGACAAGGGGAACGACTTCTTCACCGACCCGGGCCCGGTCAAGCCGTTCGTGACGAGCATCCCGGTTCGGGGCGCGGCACAGCCGTAGCGCGGCGCGCGGCGCGCACAGGCGGGGAGGGGCGGCCGGGTCGCTCCGGACGCCCCCCGCGGTCGTACGAGCCGGGCGGTACGCCGGCGCCCTCAGCCCCGCCGCGTGGCCGCCGCCCGGCGGCGCAGTGCGAACACCGCGCCCCCGCCGCCCAGCAGCAGCGCGCCCGCGCCCAGCCCGTAGGCCGCGGCGCTGTCGGAGCCGCCGGCGGCCTGGGGCCCGGCTTCCTCGCGGTCGCCGCCGCGGCCGTCGTCGGCGGTGTGCGCCGGCGCGGCGGTCAGCTTGTCGATGTCCGGGGCGCACACCACCGCGGTTTCCGCGCCCTGCTCGTACGCGCACGCCGTCGCCGCCAGCTCGCCCGTCGTCGGCGCCCCCTCCACCAGCCGCGTCCGCGCGGTGAACACCGCGTGCTGGTGCCCCTTCAGGTCCGCCGTCCAGGTCACCTCACGGCCGCCCCGCACCTTGCCGCCCGTGCCCGGCTCGACCAGGTCCATCCCCTCCGGCAGCGTCTGCCGGACCACGAGCCCCTCGATCGGCCCCTCCTGCAGGCTGGACACGCGGATCGTGTACGTGGCCTCCTGACCCGGGCCCGAGGTCTTGCGCGCGTTGTCGATGGCGATCTTCATCGCCGGTCCTGTCACCCCCGGCACGTCCTTCCCCTTGTCGTCCCCCCTGTCGTCCCCCCTGTCGTCGTCGTGCGGGACGGCGCCCGCAGGCTGCGCCACGGCGGCGAGCAGGGCGCAGGCGAGCGCGGCGGCGCGCGCTCCGCTGCGGATACGGCGGGTGCGAAGGCTGGTCGTCACGTCACTCCTCGGGCCGAACCTGGCCGTTATCTATTGATCTCTTCTGATCTCTTCCGATTTCTTTCGGTCCCAGTCGATTCCACCGCGCCGCCGTCCGCGCCCCCGGCAGATGCCCCGGCAAGTCCGCGGCCGTCCCCGCCGAATCCACCGTTCGGCGCACCGGCGGTGTCGGTGGGCGGTCGTATCCTCGGCAGCATGAGCCAGCCCGCTGACCGGTCCCCGGCCGAACGCCCCGCATCCGACGGCTTCCGCATCGAGCACGACTCGATGGGCGAGGTCCGCGTCCCCGCCGGGGCCAAGTGGCGCGCCCAGACGCAGCGCGCCGTGGAGAACTTCCCGGTCTCCGGGCTGCGCCTGGAGACCGCGCACATCGCCGCGCTGGCCCGCATCAAGGCCGCCGCGGCGAAGGTCAACGCCGAGCTGGGCGTGCTGGACGAGGACGTCGCCGCGGCCGTGCAGGCGGCGGCGGAGGAGGTCGCGGCGGGCCGCTGGGACGCGGAGTTCCCGGTCGACGTCTTCCAGACCGGCTCCGGCACGTCGTCGAACATGAACATGAACGAGGTGCTGGCCACCCTCGCGCAGGAGAAGCTGGGCGCCGGAGGACCGGTGGTCCACCCCAACGACCACGTCAACGCCAGCCAGTCGTCGAACGACACGTTCCCCTCCTCCATCCACATCGCCGCGACCGGCGCGGTCGTGCAGGACCTGATCCCCGCGCTGACGCATCTGCAGGCAGCGCTCACGGGCAAGGCGGAGGAGTTCGCGGAGGTGGTGAAGTCGGGGCGTACGCACCTGATGGACGCCACGCCCGTCACCCTCGGCCAGGAGTTCGCGGGCTACGCGGCCCAGGTCGCCTTCGGCGTCGAGCGGCTGCACGCCTCGCTGCCCCGGCTGGCCGAGCTGCCCCTCGGCGGCACCGCGGTCGGTACGGGCATCAACACCCCGCCCGGCTTCGCCGCCGCCGTCATCGCCGAGGTGGCCCGCGCCACCGGACTGCCGCTGACCGAGGCACGCGACCACTTCGAGGCCCAGGGCGCCCGCGACGGCCTGGTGGAGATCTCGGGCCAGTTGCGCACGATCGCGGTCGGGCTCACCAAGATCTGCAACGACCTGCGCTGGATGGGCTCGGGACCGCGCACGGGCCTCGCCGAGATCGCCCTGCCCGACCTGCAGCCCGGCTCCTCGATCATGCCGGGCAAGGTGAACCCGGTGATCCCCGAGGCCGTCCTGATGGTCTGCGCCCAGGTCGTCGGGAACGACGTGACGGTCACCACCGCCGGCGCCTCGGGCAACTTCGAGTTGAACGTGATGCTGCCCGTCCTCGCCCGCAACGTGCTGGAGTCCGTCCGGCTGCTGGCCAACGCCGCACGTCTGCTCGCCGATCGCACGGTCGACGGCATCACGGCGCACGCCGGGCGCGCCCGGGAGTACGCGGAGTCGTCCCCGTCCGTCGTCACGCCGCTCAACCGGTACCTCGGGTACGAGGAGGCGGCCAAGGTGGCGAAGAAGTCGCTGGCCGAGCGCAAGACGATCCGCGAGGTGGTCCTGGAGGGCGGGTACGTCGAGCGCGGGCTGCTCACGGAGGAGCAGTTGGACGGTGCGCTGGACGTGCTGAGGATGACCCGGCCGTGAGGCGCCGCTGGATACCATCGTCGGATGCACGGGCCAGACGCGACGCTTGACAGCGACAAGAACGTCTCAGGCGGCCGGTGGACGCCCGGGGAGCACATCCTCTGGCGCTACCGCGCCCACGCGCCCGGGACAGCCGGCACCGGCGGTGCGGGCGGCACCGACGGCACCGGGCGGCTGGGTCGTACGGTCGCCGTCTGCCGCCCGGTCACCGTCGTCCGCGACGACGCCGAGACGCTCGCCGTCTGGGTGGCGCCGGACACCGAGTGCGTACGCCCCGTCCTCGCCGACGGCACCGAGTTGCACAGGGAGCCGCTGGCCACCCGCTATACCAAGCCGCACCGCCCGTTCCGCACCCGCTGGTTCGGCGCCGGCGTGCTCAAGCTGGCCCGGCCCGGGGAGCCGTGGTCCGTCTGGCTGTTCTGGGAAGGCGACTGGACCTTCAAGTCCTTCTACGTGAACCTCGAAGCGCCCCGGGTGCGCTGGGCCGGGGGCGTCGACTCCGAGGACCACTACCTGGATCTCGTCGTCCACCCCGACCGCTCCTGGGAGTGGCGGGACGAGGACGAGTTCGCCGCCGCGCAGCGGGCGGGGCTGATGTCCGCCGCGCGGGCCGCGGCCGTACGGGACGCCGGCCGGCGGGCGGTCGATGCCATCGGGGCGTGGGGACCGCCGTTCTCCGAAGGCTGGGACCGCTGGCGCCCCGACCCGAAGTGGACAGTTCCTCTTCTTCCGGCGGATTGGGATCACACGCCCGCGCGCTTGTCTTCATGAGACCCTTGCTGCGCCCCGGTAGGTCAAACGTAGGATCGACGTCCACAGCACGCAGTACCCACAACTCAACCCGCCCTGTGGAGACTTGGGTGGAACGGCCGGATGGACGGTACCGACACGTGACGGAGCGCGACAGGCGGCGGGCAGCCGCCGAGCGGACGGAGTCCGGCAACACCCTTGCCGCCTCCGGCACGGACGAGGCGGTGTCGCCGACCGCTCCCACCGCGAACTCGGGCGACACCATCCCCGATCCGCGTGACGCCCTGCACCGCACGAAACCGGCGCAGCCCGCGAACGCCCCGGCGCACGCCACGGGCGGCGTGCCGGCGCACCAGGGCGCCGACGACACCCCCAGCGGCGGCCGGCCGCGCCCCCAGCCGGGCGCGGGCGCCGACGCGGACCCGCCCCGCACGCTGGGCCGGCCCGAGGAGGACGCCGCGTCCGCGCGGCTGCGGTTCCTCGGCGCGGCGACCCGCCGGATCGCCCGCGGCATCGACCTGGACGAGATCGTCCTCGGCCTGTGCCGCTCGGTCGTCCCGTCCTTCGCCGACGCGATCCTCGTCTACCTCCGCGACCCGCTGCCGGTCGGCGACGAGCAGCCCACGGAACCGTTCCGGCTGCGGCTGCGGCGTACCGACCGGATCACCGACGGCGTCGAGGACGTCGACAGCATGGGCGGCAGCCGGCTGCTGCCCGCGGCGGCGGAGCCGGACGCCCCGGGTCTCGGCGCGGCCGAGCAGGTCGACGTCGTACGGGCCGGGGCGCTCCTCGAAGTGCTGCGCGGCGTCCGCCCGGTGTTCGGCGAGACGCTGGCCGCCCGCGCCGCGCTCACCGAACTGCTGGGCCGCGAAAGCCCGCTCGCCAACGCGCCGGCCGACAAGCGCACGATCGTCGCCCCGCTGCGCGGCCGCCGCCGGGTGATCGGGGTGGCGGTGCTCGTACGGAGTCCGGCGCGGCCCGCGTACGGGCAGGACGACCTGCTGATCGCCGCCCAACTGGCCACGCACACGGCCCTCGGTGTCGACAAGGCGGTGATCTACGACCGCGAGGCGTACATCGCCGACCAGTTGCAGCGCACGATGCTGCCCGAATACCTGCCGGAGCCCACCGGCGTCCGCCTGGCCAGCCGCTACCGGCCCGCGGCCGAGACCGCGCGGGTCGGCGGCGACTGGTACGACGCGATCCCGCTGCCCGGCAGCCGGGTCGCGCTGGTCGTCGGCGACGTGATGGGCCACTCGGTGACCTCCGCGGCGATCATGGGCCAACTGCGTACCGCGGCGCAGACGCTGGCCCAGCTCGACCTGCCGCCGCAGGAGGTCCTGCACCACCTCGACGAGCAGGCGCAGCGCCTCGGCGACGACCGCATGGCCACGTGCCTGTACGCGGTCTACGACCCCATCGCCCACACCCTCACCGCCTCCAACGCCGGCCACCCGCCGCCGGTCCTGCTCCGCCGCGACGGCTTCAGCGAGGTGCTGGACGTACCGCCGGGCGCACCGATCGGGGTGGGCGGCGTGGGCTTCGAGGCGGTGGAGCTGCAGGCGCCGCAGGGCTCGACGCTGCTGCTGTACACGGACGGCCTGGTCGAATCCCGGCTGATGGACGTCTCCACGGGCATCGACCAGCTCTGCGCGCGTCTGAGCCGCACCGCGGCCCTCACGGGTCCCGGCAACCCGCCGCCGCTGGAGCCGCTGTGCGACGAGGTGCTGGACGTCCTCGGTCCCGGCGACCGCGACGACGACATCGCGTTGCTGGCGGCGCGGCTGGACGGTATAGCGCCCAGCGCGGCGGCGCAGTGGTCCCTGGACCCACGCGCGCAGGCGCCCCGCGAGGCACGGTCGCTGGCGCGGGGAGCGCTTGCGGGGTGGGGCCTGGAGGAGCTGACGGACATCGTGGAGCTGCTGGTGAGCGAGGTGGTGACGAACGCGGTGCGCTACGCCCAGCGCCCGGTCACGCTGCGCCTGGTGCACACGGACAGGCTGCGCTGCGAAGTGGTGGACGACGTCCCGCAGTTGCCGCGGATGCGGCGGGCGGGGCCGGCGGACGAGGGCGGCCGGGGGATGTTCCTGGTGAACAAGCTGGCCCGGCACTGGGGCGCGGAGCGGCTCAGTGTGGGCAAGGTGGTGTGGTTCGAGATCTGACGCGGCGGGGGCCTGCGGCGGAGGGTCTGCGGCGGCCCGCGCGGCTCCGGCTCACGACCGCTTCACGGAAGCGGCGCGACCGCGCCCGGGGCCGGCCTCAGTCGCAGGGCGGCAGCGGAGGCAGCGCCGCGGTCCGGGTGAGCTGGATGGCGTCCTTCGCGTCCGCCGCCTTCGCCTCCCCCTCCGGGTACGCCACCCCCAGCCCTCCGTCCCGCGCCAGCGCGTACCCGTACCTCGGGGTGATCCGCGTATACGACCGCGACCGCAGGTCCAGGGCCCATGCCGCCTCCGTCGTACGCCACGTCACCACCTCCCCGCTCACCTGCACCTGGTCGATGCCGCCCAGCTCCGGCTCCGTCACCGGCCCGGCGTCCCCGCCCCGCACCAGCGGCAGCGGCTCGGGCCAGCCCTCGCGCCACACGTACAGCCGCGGGCGGTCCGGGTCGCCGCCCGCCCACGCCCACGTGCGGCCGTCCGACGCCACGTACCGGACGTTGCGCAAGGCCGCGATCGGGCCCGGCAGTCCGGCCTGCCGCAGCGTGTCCGTCGAGACCGCCGCCAGGCGGGTCTCCGGGCCGCCGTCCGGCGACTCGGACTGGCGGAGCCACACCAGCAGGCCGCCCGCCGCGAAAGGCGTGTCGACGACGCCCTCGTACACCGTCCGCCGCTTGCCGCCGTCCAGGTCCCGCGCGTACACCGCCGACCGGCCGCCGCCCGTGCCCTGCGCCCAGAACAGCCGTCCCGACCGCACCACCGCCTGCACGAACGGACCCGGCACCGCGCTCTTCCCGTCGTCCGCCGACTCCGCCTCCGCGACCGCCTCCCGCCGCCCGTTCGTCGCGTTCCAGGCGTAGAGCGTCCACGGGCTCTCCAGTTGCCGGCCCTCGACAACGTCGAAAACAAGCCATCGTCCGTCGAAGTCCGCACTGCCGACCTGATGCTCGACCGGGTCCGCGAGCCGCATCACCCGCCGCTCCGCGTCCCCCTCCCGCAGGACGACCGACCGGCCCTCTCCCGGCCCCGCCCCGGCCACCGGCGCCGGCCCCGACGACTGCAGCACCGACCACCCCGCCCCCGGGCCGACCTCCGTGAGCACCGCCCGCTCCCCCTCCGGCACCGGGACCCGCCCGTCCGCCAGCGCGTCCGACCACCCGCCCGGCAGCCCGACCTCGCAGGCCCGGTCCCGTACGGGCGCGCCGGTCGGCGGCGCCGCCGTGGGAGAGTCCTCGCGCGGCCCGTCGCCGCCTCCCGACGAGCACGCGGGGGTGCCCGCCAGGAGGACGACCGCGCCCAGCGCCGCGGCGGCTACGCCGCGGGCGCGGAGCGCGCCGGGCCGGGGCTCACCAGACGTACCCACGACCGCCCATGATCGTCGTGATGGTGTCCGACGAGATGGTCGCGGTACGCGGCACGCTGCCGGCCCACGAGATGACGCTGGTCGGCACCCCGCCCACCGGGTCGCGGTACTGCACGGTGCGTGCGCCGTCGTCGCTGTGCCCGTCTATCGACACCCAGTGGAATATCTCCCGGTTCGGGTGCCCGACGAGGTGCGGACCGCCGACGACTTCCCAGGCGTTGCCCGCGATCGCGTAGTCGCCGGAGGTGTTGTGCACGATGTGGTCGCGGAAGTTCGCCTTGTCCGTCGCGCTCGGCGTGTACGGCAGCGCCTTCGGTACGTAACCCGCGCCCGGCAGGCGGTAGTTGAGCACGTCGGGGATGGGATAGCCGGTCGGGTTGGGGACGTTCGCGTTGATGCCGTACCAGGCCGTGCCGGAGGAGTTCGTACGCAGCTCGCTGCCGGCCTGCGTCTGGGACCGGTTGCCGACCTCGTCGCGCGCGGACTGCGTGATCACGAGGGTGGCGGGGCCGCAGTAGTAGGAGTTGATCTGGGACTGCTGTACGGCGCCGGAGGAGACGATCGCCGCCGCCCCGACGTCGCCGCGCGCGACGGACTGCTGCGCCGCGCCCTTCGCCGCCGCCGACTTCTCGGCCAGCAGCCGCCGCTGCTCCGCCGTCAGCCGCTCGGCGGGCAGGGTGTCGGTGCGCTCCTTGTACGCGCCGGCCGCCGCGGCGCCCGCGGCGGGGCCCGGTTCGGCCGCCTGCGCGGGTCCGCCGGTGAGCGCGAGGGCGGCGACGAGAAGGCCGCCCGCTCCGGTTGCGGACACGGCTCTGATGGTGGACATCGCTGTCTCCTGTCGGTCGTGGGGGTGACACGGGGACGGTGATGCCGGCGTCTGCTCCCGCAGGCGGCTCCATTCTGACCGGTGTAGACCACCTACCGGAAGAGGGCATGACAACTCGCCTTCAAAATGTGCTAGCACTTTGCTAGATTCACCCCACAACCAGGGACCGAGAACGGGGACTTCACATGACGGACCGACCGCGCGACCAGTACACGCCCGCCCCGGACACCCCCGGCGCCCCACCCGGCATGCCCGTCCCACCCGTCGCCGAGCGGCAGGCGAACAGCATCGGCGGCGCCCTCGCCCTGATCCTCGGCCTCGCCGGCGCCCTCGCCGGCGCCGGTCTGCTCGCCCTCGGCGTCGCCCTGACGGGCGGCGGCACCCCCGCCGCGGGCGTCCCCGTCCTCGTCCTCGGCGCCCTGCTCTTCCTCGCGGCGCTCGTGGCGATGGCCGGGCTGAACATGGTCGAGCCCGGCGAGGCCCGCGTCGTGCAGCTCTTCGGCCGCTCCACCGGCACCATCCGCGACGACGGCCTGCGCTGGGTCAACCCACTCACCACCCGCCGCAAGATCTCCACCCGGGTACGCAACCACGAGACCGCCGTCCTCAAGGTCAACGACGCCCGCGGCAACCCCATCGAGCTGGCCGCCGTCGTCGTCTGGCAGGTCGAGGACACCGCGCAGGCGGTCTTCGCGGTCGACGACTTCACCGAGTTCGTCGCCACCCAGACCGAGACCGCGGTGCGGCACATCGCCATCGAGTACCCGTACGACGCCTACGAGGACGACGAGTTGTCGCTCCGCGCCGATGCCGAGGAGATCACCGAGAAGCTGGCCCAGGAGCTGACCGCCCGGGTGCAGGCGGCCGGCGTGACGATCATCGAATCGCGCTTCACGCACCTCGCGTACGCGCCGGAGATCGCCTCCGCGATGCTCCAGCGGCAGCAGGCCGGCGCCGTGGTCGCCGCGCGGCGGGAGATCGTGGACGGGGCGGTGGGCATGGTCGAGGACGCGCTGGCCCGGCTCTCCCGGCAGGACATCGTCGAGCTGGACGAGGAGCGCAAGGCGGCGATGGTCGGCAACCTCATGGTCGTGCTCTGCGGCGACCGCGCCCCCCAGCCCGTCCTCAACACCGGGTCCCTCTACCAGTGACGGACGACGACCCCGACCGCGCCCGCCGGGCCCGGCGCAAGCAGGTGCTGCTGCGGCTCGACCCGGCCGTGCACGATGCGCTGGCCCGATGGGCGGCGGACGAGCTGCGCAGCACCAACGCGCAGATCGACTACCTGCTCCGCCGGGCCCTCGCGGAGGCGGGCCGGCTCCCCAAGGACGCCCGCCCGCACCCCCGCCGGGGCCGCCCGCCCCGCGAGCCGGAGTAGGACACCGGCCGCGCCCCGACCCGCCCCGGCACCGCGCCCACCGGCCGCGAGGCACTACACACCCCGTCTATACACTGCACGTATACACACCGTGTAGAGTCCTCCGCATGACGATCGGCCACACCCTCCTCGGGCTCCTGGAGTCGGGCCCCCGCCACGGTTACGACCTCAAGCGGACCTTCGACGAGCGCTTCGGTCACGACCGCCCGCTGCACTACGGGCAGGTCTACTCCACGATGTCCCGGCTGCTGAAGAACGGCCTCGTCGAGGTCGACGGCATAGAGCCCGGCGGCGGGCCCGAGCGCAAGCGCTACGCCATCACCGACGCCGGCATCACCGACGTGGCCGGCTGGCTCACCACCCCGGAGAAGCCCGAGCCGTACCTGCAGTCGACCCTCTACACCAAGGTCGTCCTCGCGCTGCTCACCGGCCGCGACGCGGCCGAACTCCTCGACGTCCAGCGCGCGGAGCATCTGCGTCTGATGCGCGAGCTGACCCGTCGCAAGAAGGGCGGCGACCTCGCCGACCAGCTCATCTGCGACCACGCTCTGTTCCACCTCGAGGCCGACCTGCGGTGGCTGGAGCTCACCGCCGCGCGCCTCGGCAAACTCGCCGCGGAGGTACGCGCATGAGCACCACACCCGCCCCCGGCCCGCTCGCCGAGCCGGCGCCGATCCTCACCGCCACCGCCCTGCGCAAGGTCTACGCCGGCACCCCCGCGCTCGACGGCGCCGACTTCGCCATCGCGGCCGGCGAGACCGTCGCGGTCATGGGCCCCTCCGGCTCCGGCAAGTCGACGCTGCTGCACTGCCTGGCCGGCATCGTCCCGGCCGACGAGGGCACCGTGACGTACGCGGGCCGCGACCTCGCCGCGCTCTCCGACGCCGAGCGCAGCGCCCTGCGCCGCCGGGAGTTCGGCTTCGTCTTCCAGTTCGGCCAGCTCGTACCGGAGCTGACCTGCGTGGAGAACGTCGCCCTTCCGCTGCGTCTGACCGGGCTCGGCCGCCGTGACGCCGAACGCGCCGCCCGGCCGTGGCTGGAGCGCCTGGAGGTCGACGACATCGCGCACCAGCGGCCGGGCGAGGTCTCCGGCGGCCAGGGCCAGCGCGTCGCGGTCGCCCGCGCGCTGGCGACCACGCCGCGGGTGGTCTTCGCCGACGAGCCGACCGGTGCGCTCGACTCGCTCAACGGCGAGCGCGTGATGGAACTGCTCACCGGCGCCGCGCAGGACAGCGGCGCGGCCGTCGTCCTGGTCACCCACGAGGCGCGCGTCGCGGCGTACGCGGACCGCGAGGTCGTCGTACGCGACGGGCGCACCCGCAGTCTGGAGCCGGCCGGCCGATGAGCGACGTGACGTACGCCGAGAAGGCCACCGGCACCGGGCCGACGGGGCCACCCCCCGACCCCCGCAGCCCGCTGCGCATCTGGGCCGACGACCTGCGCATGGGCCTGGCGTTCGCGCTCCGCGGCGGGCGCGAGGGCTGGATGCGCACCGTGCTCACCGCGGTCGGCGTCGGCCTGGGGGTGGCGCTGCTGCTGCTCACCACCGCCATCCCCGGCGCCCTGGCCGACCGCGACCAGCGCGGCTCCGACCGCGCCGAAGTCCTCGCGTCCGACGCCGAGTACACGGGCGACACCGTCCTGGTGGGCACCGTCGACACCGAGTACGGGGACACCGCGATCCGCGGCCGGCTGCTGCGCCCCGAGGGCGCGGGCGCACCGCTGCCCCCGGGCGTCGAGGAGTTCCCGAAGCCCGGCGAGATGGTGGTCTCCCCCGCGCTCGCCGACCTGCTCGACGACCCCGGCGCGGGCCTGCTGCGCGAACGCCTGGACTACGGCATCGCCGGCACCGTCTCGGACGCCGGCCTGATCGACCCGGGCGATCTCTCGTACTACGCCGGCAGCGACGACATCGCGGCCGCCGACGTCAACGTCAGCCGGGTCGTGGCCTTCGGCGAGCAGTCCGAGGACCAGGCCATGGAGCCGGTGCTGCTGCTGCTGGCGATGATCGTGTTCGTCGCGCTGCTGATGCCCGTCGCGGTGTTCCTCATCGCGGCCGTCCGCTTCGGCGGCGACCGCCGCGACCGCCGGCTCGCCGCGCTGCGGCTCGTCGGCGCCGACGGCCGCGCGGTGCGCCGGATCGCCGCGGGCGAGGCACTGGCGGGCGCGCTGCTCGGACTCGCGGTCGGCACCGGCCTGTTCCTCGCCGGCCGGCAGCTCGCGGGCAGCGTGACGGTCTACGACATGAGCATCTTCGCCGCGGACCTGAACCCCTCGCCGATGCTCGCCCTGCTGGTCGTCGTGGCCGTGCCGGCCGCGGCCGTCGGCGTCACGCTGCTCGCGCTGCGGGGCGTCGTCATCGAGCCGCTGGGCGTCGTACGGTCGGCGCGGCCCAGCCGGCGGCGCATCTGGTGGCGGCTGCTGCTGCCCGCCGTCGGACTCGCCCTGCTGGCACCGATGATGGGCCGCGGCGACAACGCCGGCTCGTTCCCCGAGTGGCAGGTCATCAGCGGCACCGTCCTGCTGCTGACCGGCATCACCGCGCTGCTGCCCTGGCTCGTCGAGGCCGTGGTCGCCCGCCTCGGCCGCGGGCCGACGTCCTGGCAACTCGCCGTCCGCCGGCTCCAGCTCAGCAGCGGCACCGCCGCCCGGCTGGTCAACGGCATCGCCGTCGCGGTGGCCGGGGCCATCGCGCTGCAGATGGTCTTCACCGGCGTCGAGGACGACTACAGCGAGGCGACCGGCCACGACACCGGCAGGTACCAGCTCGGCATCTACGTCGACGCGGGGCAGGACCTCCGCGTGGGCGACCGGGTCGCCACCGCCCGGGGGGTCCGGGAGACCGTCAGCCGGATCAGCGTCGAGGTGGCCGACACCGCGCGTGATCCCGAGAACTTCGCCACGCTGACCGTCGGTTCCTGCGCGAAGCTGCGCACGCTGGCGAAGCTCCCCGACTGCCGCGACGGCGACGCCTTCCGCCTCACCGACACCTACGGCGCCGCCGACGCCCGCCGCTTGATCGCCAGGGGCGACCCGCTGTACCTGAACCCGTCGTACGAGGGCATGCCGGGCAAGGCGCTCCCCTGGACCCCGCCGGCCGGCACCCGTCCGGCCAAGGCCCTCCGCGACGGCGACGGCAACCTGTACGACGGCATCGTCGCCACCCCCGGCGCCGTCCCCGACGTCCACGACTCCGGCGTCTTCAACGCCTGGGTCGACGTGCGGCTCGACCCGGCCGTACCGGACGCGGCCGAGCGCGTACGCAACGTGGTCGACGGCGTCGACCCGCTGCTCTCCGTGCACACGCTGGACGGCGAGATCGTCTCGGAGGACTTCGCCGGCATCCGCACCGGGCTCGCGGTGGGCGCCGCCTGCGTGCTGGTGCTGATCGGCAGCAGCCTGCTCGTCGGCCAGCTCGAACAACTGCGGGAGCGGCGCAAGCTGTTGTCGTCCCTGGTCGCGTTCGGCACCCGGCGCTCCACGCTCAGCCTGTCGGTGCTGTGGCAGACGGCGATCCCGGTGGCGCTGGGCATGGCCCTGTCGATGGGCTTCGGGCTGGTGCTGGGCACGGTGCTGATGCGCATGACGGACACGCCCGTCGCGGTCGACTGGCCGTCGGTGCTGATGATGGCGGGCGCGGGCGCCTCGGTGGTCGCCGCGGTCACGGCGCTGAGCATGCCGCTGCTGATCCGGCTGATGCGCCCGGACGGGCTGCGCACCGAGTAGAGGGCCCGGGACCGGCCGGGCGCGCGTCGTAGGGGGGCGCGCCGGGCCGGTCCCGTACGAGCCGGCGGGCGCGGGCCGTACGGTTCTGTAGGGTCGGGCGCGTGGCACTCGACGCACTCAAGTCGGCCCTCCCCGGTTACGCCGGGGACCTGCGCCGCAACCTCACCGCGGTCGTCGACGACGGGCCGCTGCCGGAACGGCAGCTATGGGGCGCCCTGCTCGCCTGCGCCATCGCCGTCCGCTCCCCCGCCGTGCTGCGCGCGGTGGCGCCGGAGGCGCGGGAGCGGCTGACGCCCGAGGCGTACGAGGCCGCGGGGGCGGCCGCCGCGGCGATGGCGGCGAACAACGTCTTCTTCCGCGCCCGGCACCTGCTCTCCGACCCCGGCTACGGCCATCTGCGCACCGGGCTGCGGACGAACGTGCTGGGCCCCCGCGGCGTACCGAAGGCGGACTACGAGCTGTGGTGCGTCGCCGTGTCCGCCGTGGGCGGCTGCGGAGCGTGCCTGGACGAGCACGAGGCCGCGCTGCGGCGGGCCGGCGCGGACCGGGAGACGGTGCAGGAGGCGCTGAAGGTCGCCGCGCTCGTCCACGCCGCCGGCACGGTCCTCGACGCCCAGGCGGCGCTCGGCGACGGCTGACCGCGGTCTTCCGGCTGAGCGTCCCGTACGGGCCCGCCGCGTCAGCCCTTCGCGTCGCCCTTGGCCTCCGGGCCCTCCCGCGTCGCCGCCGCCGCCTCCGCCGTCTCCGCGTCCGAGCCGGGCGCGGGGGTGTCGGTCGGCGTGGCGGGCGAGATTTCGAGGACCGTCGACCCGTGCGGCGGCGGCCCCGGATCCGCCGCGTGTTCCCGGTGGTACGCCTTGAGATATCCGACCGCCGTATTGAGCACCGCGATCAGCGGCACCGCCACCACGGCGCCGGGGATGCCCGCGACCAGCGTGCCGATGGCCACCGAGAGCACCACCGCCAGCGGATGCACCCGCACCATGCGGCCGAGGATGAACGGCTGCAGGACGTGCCCCTCGATCTGCTGCACCAGCAGCACCACGCCGAGCACCAGCAGCGCCGTGACGAGCCCGTTCGTCACGAACGCCACCACCACCGCGAGTGCGCCGGAGACCAGCGCACCGACGAGGGGCACGAACGCGAAGAGGAAGATCAGCACGGCCAGCGGGACGGCCATGGGCACGTCGAGGATGAAGATGCCGATGCCGATGAACACCGCGTCGATGAGCGCCACCAGCACGGTGCCGCGCACGTAACCGGTGAGCGTGGCCCACACCTTCGGCCCCGCGCCGGCCACCGCGTCGCGGGCGTCGGTGGGCACGAAGTGCAGGCACCACCGCCAGATGCGCGCGCCGTCGTAGAGCAGGAAGAGGGTGACGAACGCGGCGATGGCGGCGCCGGAGAAGAACTCCAGCACGTACGAGACGCCTTCGAGACCGGCGGAGGTGACCTCGCTGGAGTTCTCGCCCAGCCAGTCGCTTATCTCGTTGCCGATGTTGTTGATCTGCTTTTCCTGCACGTGGAACGGCCCGTCGATGAGCCATTCCTGCGCGTCGTCGATGCCCTGCTGGATGCGGCCGGTCAGATCGTCGATGTTCTCCATGATCTGCCAGACCACGAACCAGCCGATGAGGCCGATCGCGACGAAGCCGCCGATGAACGTGGTGGCGGTGGCGAGCCCCTGGCTGAAGCCCCAGCGGCGCAGCCGCGCGACCGTCGGCTGCAGCAGCGCAGTGACCAGCAGGCCGACCGCGAAGGCGATGACGACGAGGCTGACGACGCTGATGACCTGCATCAGCACGTAGATCAGCCCGGCGAGGACCAGCAGCCGCCAGCCGACCTCGGCCGCGACCCGCATGCCCCAGGGCACGACGCTGGCCGGCGCCGGCCGCGGCGGCGGGCCCGGGGGCCGGGCGGCGGCGGCCGGTTCGGCGACGACGTCCTGGGGGGCGTCCTCGACGGCGGGCTGCCCGGACGCGGACTTCTCCGCGCCGACAGCGGCGGCGACCCGGCGCCGCTCCGCCATCCGGCTGGCCCGCTCGCCCACCCCGCCGAGCCAGTCCGTCATCTTCGACATAGAAGTCCTCACGCCGCCTACGGTCCGCCCGCAGTCCCGTCCGTCACCCGCACGACCGTACACGGCCCCTGCATACGGGAGTGGTCTGCTCCGGTCATCTAGGACGTGCCGGACGTGAGCGGCGGTTCCGCACGTACGTGAAACGCCCCCGGCGGCGGAGCCGGGGGCGTTTCACGTACGCATGGCGCGGGATGCTGCGCCGGGGTTTTAGTACCAGCCGTTGGCCTGCCAGAACTCCCAGCCGCCGCACGGGCTGCCGTAGCGGTCGTTCATGTAGCTCAGGCCCCACTCGATCTGCGTGGCGGGGTTGGTCTGCCAGTCGGCGCCGGCCGAGGCCATCTTCTCGCCGGGCAGCGCCTGCATCAGCCCGTACGCGCCGGAGCTCGGGTTGGTGGCGGTGTAGTCCCAGCCCGACTCGTGGTCGACGATGTTGCTGAAGCACTGGTACTGGTCGGCCGGCACCATCTGCCGGGCCATGGCCTGCACATCGGCGACGGAGTAGGACGACTGCGGAGCGAAGTCGCCCGCGTCGGCGGATGCCGACTCGGACTCGGCGGCCGAGCGGCTGGCGGCCTCGGCGGCCTCCCGCTCCTTCTCGGCGGCTTCCTCGGCCGCCTTGCGCTCTGCGGCCTCCTTCTTCTCCTCCGCGGCCTGGGCGGCGGACTTGCGCGCCGCCTCCTCGGCCGCCTTACGGGCGTCCGTGTGTGCGGCGTCGGCCTGGGCGTCCGCCTGCTCCGTGAGGGAGGCGGTCTGCACCTGGGCCGTGGCGCCAGCGGGTACGTCGGCGAGGAGTGTCGCGTCGGCGGCGGTCGCCTCGACGTTGGCCGTCGAGTCGTCGCCCTTCTCCGCGCCCGTGGCCACACCGACGACAGCGCCGACAGAGGTGACCGCGGTGGCGGAAGCCACGGCGAAACCCCGGACCGAAATCCGGCTCACACAAAGTCCTTCCAGCGTCGCCCGCTTCGGTGACCTCGCGGACGCGTTCCTGCCCCTGACACTGTCCTCCCCTTGTTCCGGACCGCCGACTGTGGCGGACCGACTGGTCACGGGAGGCACGGGCCCGGCAGCCCTCGCGTCCGCGGGGGCCGGTGCTGCGCTCGGGCGGCGTACGGCGGCTCTGTTCAGTTGAGTCGTGCTGCACCGGGGTCGGTGCGGGGCCGTACGCAGGGCCTGACGAGTCCCAGACTCTGCCGGAGACGGACACCCGGACGCAATTCCCCGTCCAGTGGGAAAGCTCACACCGCGTTTGCCCCTCGCTGTTGACGGAAACCCGTGCGTAGCACTGGGCGCAACAGCTAAGCTGCTGCGCCCAGTTCACACGTTCGAGAAGAAGCACGGGGAGCAGTATCCCGTTATACCCGGCCGTCTTCCAGCATTTCGGTCACCAGCGCGGCGATCGGCGACCGCTCGGAGCGGTTGAGCGTCACATGGGCGAAGAGCGGATGCCCCTTCAGCTTTTCGACGACGGCCACCACACCGTCGTAACGACCGACGCGCAGATTGTCCCGCTGCGCCACGTCATGCGTGAGGACGACGCGGGAGTTCGTCCCGATCCGCGAGAGCACGGTGAGCAGAACGTTCCGCTCCAGCGACTGCGCCTCGTCGACGATCACGAACGCGTCGTGCAGCGAGCGGCCCCGGATATGGGTCAGCGGCAGCACTTCGAGCATGCCGCGCGCGATGACCTCCTCGATCACCTCGCGCGAGGTGACCGCGGACAGGGTGTCGAAGACCGCCTGCGCCCAGGGGCTCATCTTCTCGGCCTCGGTGCCCGGCAGATAGCCGAGCTCCTGGCCGCCGACCGCGTACAGCGGGCGGAAGACCATCACCTTCTGGTGCTGCCGGCGCTCCAGCACCGACTCCAGGCCCGCGCACAGCGCCAGCGCGGACTTGCCGGTACCGGCGCGTCCGCCCATCGAGACGATGCCGACGTCCTCGTCCACGAGCAGGTCGAGGGCGATCCGCTGCTCGGCGCTGCGGCCGTGGATCCCGAAGACCTCCCGGTCGCCGCGGACCAGCCGGATCCGCCCGTCGGGGGTGACCCGGCCGAGCGCCCGGCCGCGCTCGGACTGCAGCACGAGCCCGGTGTGCACCGGCAGGTCGTCCGCCTCGGGCACCGAGACGACTTCGGTCGCGAAGAGTTCGTCGACCTGCTCGCCGCCGAGCATCAGCTCGGCCATCCCGGTCCAGCCGGAGTCCGTGATGGCCAGCTCCGCGCGGTACTCCTCGGCGGCCAGGCCCACGGACGACGCCTTGATACGCAGGGGCAGGTCCTTGGAGACGACGGTGACGTCCTGCCCCTCGGCCTGGAGGTTGCGCGCGACGGCCAGGATGCGGGAGTCGTTGTCTCCCAGCCGGAAACCGGCGGGGAGCACCCCGATGTCGGTGTGGTTGAGTTCCACGCGCAGGGTGCCGCCGAGGTCGCCGAGCGGGATCGGGGCGTCGAGCCGGCCGTACCTGACCCGGAACTCGTCGAGCTGGCGGAGCGCCTGGCGGGCGAAGTAGCCCAGCTCCGGATGGTGCCGCTTGGCCTCGAGCTCGGTGACCACCACGACGGGCAGCACCACCTCGTGTTCGTCGAACCGCGCCATGGCCCTGGGGTCGGCCAGCAGAACGCTCGTGTCGAGGACATAAGTGCGCCGGTCAGGCTTCTTGCTGTTCACCACGGATGGACGAACCCCCTCGGAAGAGGTCGGCACGCGACGGAGTCGCGGGGATCGGGCCGGGCGTCCGGGCCCGTGCGGCCACGTGGGCGCGCAGGACCGGGCCCCGGCCCTCCGCCCCGTCCGTGCGATGGTGCGCTGCACGGACCTCGTGATGCGGCACGTGGTGCAAAGGGTCCTCCCGGGCGGGCGGTGCGGTGGACCGCCTGCTAGCACGGATATTCCCTCGCAAGCCCCGGGGCATGCAATGCCTGTGGCCGAGGGGCCGTAACGGCGGATTCGTGCTAAAGCGTGCGCCTGGGGGAGGTTCAGCCGCCGAAGCGGCGGTGGCGGGCCGCGTAGTCGCGCAGGGCGCGCAGGAAGTCGACACGGCGGAACGCGGGCCAGAAGACCTCGCAGAAGTAGTACTCGGAGTGCGCCGACTGCCACAGCATGAACCCGGACAGCCGTTGTTCGCCGCTGGTGCGGATCACCAGGTCGGGATCGGGCTGGCCGCGGGTGTAGAGGTGCTGCGCGATGTGCTCCACCTCGACGGTCTCGGCCACGTCGGCGAGCGACCGGCCCTGGTCGGCGGCGTCGCCGAGCATGGAGCGGACGGCGTCGGCGATCTCCTGCCGGCCGCCGTAGGCGACGGCGACGTTGACCAGGACGGCGCCGCTGCCGGCCCCGGTGGTCACATCGAGGGTGGCCTCCTCCGCCTCCTTGAGGATCCGCTGGGTCTGCATCGGCAGCAGGTCGAGGTTGCCCACGTGGTGCACCCGCGCGCCGCCGCGGGCCGCGACGCCGGAGACGGCCTCCTCGATGATGGCGAGCAGCGGGTTCAGCTCGGGCTCCGGCCGGTCCAGATTGTCGGTGGACAGCAACCAGAGCGTGAGCACCTCGACGTCGGTCTCGCGGCACCAGCGGATCAGCTCGTGGATCTTCTCGGCGCCGGCCTGGTGGCCCTGCGCGGTGGTACCGCCCGCGGCGCGGGCCCAGCGACGGTTGCCGTCAAGGATGACGCCGATGTGCTTGGGCACCCGGTCGTGGTCGAGACGGCGCTCAAGGCGCTTCTCGTATACGCGATACACGATGCCGCGCCAGGTCATCCCGCGTTCAGCCCTTCCGTCGTACGTTCGGAGTACCCCCCGGAAGGCGCCACAGTACTGCCCGTTGTGCCACAGTCCTGTCACAGGAGCGCACCGGGTTCGTGATAGGCAGGTTTTGTGAACAGTCTTTTGCCTTACCTGCCAGCAGACACCCGCTACGACGCCATGACCTACCGCCGGACGGGTCGCAGCGGCCTGAAGCTCCCGGAGATCTCCCTCGGTCTCTGGCACAACTTCGGCGACGACCGCTCCCTGGAGTCGCAGCGCGCCATCCTGCGGCGCGCGTTCGACCTCGGCGTGACCCACTTCGACCTGGCGAACAACTACGGCCCGCCGCCGGGCTCGGCGGAGGAGAACTTCGGCCGGATCTTCGCCGCCGACTTCCGCCCGTACCGCGACGAGCTGGTGCTGTCGACCAAGGCGGGCTACCTGATGCAGCCGGGGCCCTACGGCGAGTGGGGCTCGCGCAAGTACCTGCTGTCGTCGCTGGACGCGTCGCTCGGCCGCATGGGCGTGGATTACGTCGACATCTTCTACTCGCACCGCTACGACCCGGACACCCCGCTGGAGGAGACGATGGGCGCCCTGGCGTCCGCCGTGCAGCAGGGCAAGGCGCTGTACGTCGGCGTCTCCTCCTACACCGCGGAGCAGACGCGCGAAGCCGCCCGGCTGCTGCGGGAGATGGGCGTACGGCCGCTGATCCACCAGCCCTCGTACTCGATGATCAACCGCTGGACCGAGGACGACGAGCTCCTCGACACCCTGGAGGCGGAGGGCATGGGCTGCATCTCCTTCGCGCCGCTGGCACAGGGGATGCTGACCGACAAGTACCTGAACGGCATCCCGGCGGGCTCGCGGGCCGCGCAGAACAAGTCGCTGGATCCCGAGCTGCTGACGGACGAGGTCGTGCGGCGGCTGCGCGGGCTGAACGAGATCGCGCGCGGGCGCGGGCAGTCGCTGGCGCAGCTCGCGCTGGGCTGGGTGCTGCGGGACCCGCGGATGACGTCCGCGCTGATCGGCGCGTCGAGCGTGGCGCAGCTGGAGGCGAACGTCGCGGCGCTGGGCGCGGCGGAGCTCACGGCGGCGGAGCTCGCGGAGATCGACGGGTTCGCGAAGACGACGAGCGGCGTGAACATCTGGGCCGGACGCGGCTGAGAGCCGGTGCCGGAGGGCCCCGGGGGGCCGTCCGGGGAAAGGGAACGGGCCGGTCCGTGGGGGGGATACGGACCGGCCCGAGGGGGGGAGTTCCACCATAACCCAGGGTGAGGGGTGCTCAGTACCGGAACGGACGGGTCACCTCGAAAAGTACTCGCCCGGTGACGGTCCGTATACGAACTCCGCTGCGATCAGGTCACTCGCACGGGGCGGTTCGCGGCTCACGGGAGGGGCTCGGGGGGCGTGCGGGGCGTACGGGCGGACCCGTCCCCGCGCCGCTCAGCCGGCCGCCAGTCCGCCGACGACGAGGCCCGCGAAGGCCCCGACGATCATGAAGGGGCCGAAGGCGATGCCCGTCTTCCGGCCCACCCTGCGGGCCGCCAGCATGGTGATCGCGTACCCCGCGCCCAGCAGCAGACCGGCGAACGAGCCGGTGAACAGGACGTCCCAGCCGTACCAGCCGAGCGCGACGCCCAGCACGAGCGCCAGCTTCACGTCCCCGAAACCCATGCCGGCGGGGTTGAGGAAGAAGAGCAGGAAGTAGATCGCCCCCAGCGCGATGCCGCCCAGCAGGGCGCGTGTCCACGATCCCGCGCCTCCTACGAGCGCCGCGCCCCCCAGCAGCACCACGGCCGCCCCCGCGAGCGGCAGCGTCAGGACGTCCGGGAGACGCCGCACCGCCCGGTCGACGGCGAAGAGCAGCACTCCGAACGGCGCCAGCAGCAGCCAGACCGCCAGCTCCGGCTCGGCTCCGGTGGCGGCGGCGAGGGCGGCGCAGGCGGCGGCGGTCGCGGTGGCGGGGAGCCAGACGCGCAGGCCGTACGGGCCTCCTCCGCACTCCTTGCACGTCGCCGGGCCGGCCCAGCCGGGGAGCGGATGGTCCTGCGGGCAGCGGTCGCGCCACGGCTCGTCGGCGGCCACGGAGAGCCGGTAGGCCGCCCGGGGCAGCAGGGCCCCGGCGGCGGCGCCGTAGCCGGCGGCGAGGACGACGAGGAGGACGGCGAGCACGGGGTGAGCCTAACGGCGGTTCCGCGGGCGGGGCAGAGGCGGGTCGGCGGCGGTACGGTGGCGGTACGGTGGCGGCTCGGGGGCCGGGGCCGGGGGCCCGTCCGGGCGGCTCCCGGCTCGTAGCGACACCACGGGGAGATGCCCGCCATGCCCACCTGGCCCGACGGACCGGCCACGCTCACCGTCGGCGGCGGCACGGACCCGCTGCCGCTGGAGGTGGCGGCCTCCTTCACCCGCCGCAGCCGCGGCCTGCTCGGCCGCGACGGTCTGGCCGGCGCCCTCCTCCTCACCCCCGCCCAGGGCGTGCACACCCTCGGCATGCGCTTCGCCATCGACGTCGCCTACCTCGACCGCCGGCTGACGGTCCTGGCCGTACGCACCATGCCCCCCGGCCGCCTCGGCCGCCCCCGGCTGCGGGCCCGGCACGTCCTGGAGGCGGAGGCGGGCGCGTTCGCCGGCTGGGGCATCCGGCCGGGGGTACGGCTCGGCGTCGGCCCCGCCACGGCGGGGGCGGACTGACCGGGCGGCGGGAGCGTCGGCGGCGCTCGCTACGATCGAAAACGACCGTGATCGCGGCCCGCACGCCGGGCCGCGGCGCGGACAACGTACGGACCTACAGGGGGCACCACCGTGGGGATATTCGGTCGCAAGCCGCGCCGCGACGCGCGGGACACCGCGCGCGACTCCTCGTTCGAGTTCTTCTCCGAGGACGAGGGCGCCCGCTTCCGCGCCGGGGTCCACGCGGCCTTCGCCGAGCAGGGACTGGAGGTGACGGTCGGCGCGAACGCCGTGACCGACAGCTCGGGCCGGCAGTTCGGCCTGGGCAACCTGGCGGCGGTCTGCCACAACGACGCCCGCGGGCCGCGGGTCTGGCCCGAGCTCACCCGCCGCCACATAGGCATCATGCTGCGGGCCATGGACGGCCCGTCGGTGCTGGACACCATGCCGGCGGAGAAGTTCCGCGCCCAGCTCTACCCCCGGCTGCTGCCCGACGAGATGACCGGCTCGGACGGCTTCGACTACGCGCGCCCGCTCGCCGAGGGGCTGCGCGAGGTGCTGGCGCTGGACCTCCCCGAGAGCGTCATGGTCCTCCCCCGCTCCTCGCTGGAGCCCTTCGGCGACATCGCCGTGCTGCGGGCGCGGGCGCTGGACAACCTGCGCGGGCTGCCGGTCGAGGCGCACGAGACGGTCGAGCAGGAGGAGGGCGCCCGCGTCGACGTGGTGATGGGCGAGTCGATGTTCACGGCGAGCCTGGTGCTGATGCTCGACGAGCTGGTGCCCCGGATCACCGGCCGCGGCCTGAGCACCGACGGGGCGCTGGTGGCCATGCCGTTCCGGCACCAGCTCGCGTTCCACGCGATCCGCGACCGGCATGTGATAGCCGGCCTCAACACCCTCGCGCAGTTCGCCGCGGCGGGCTTCGAGGAGGGCGTCGGGCGGATCACACCGGACGTCTACTGGTGGCGGGCCGGTGGGCTGACCCGGCTCAGCGCGATGGACGAGGACGGCATCAAGATCATGGTGGACGGGGAGTTCCAGGCGGTGCTGGAGCGGCTCATCGAGGGCTGAGCCCGAAGCCCGCGGGGGCGCCCGGGAGTTGCCCGGTGGTGGCCCGCCGGTGGCCCGCGGGACAACTCCCCGGAACGCACCCCGAGCGCCCCTGGTACGCGCGTACGCACCCGGCCTACGGTGGTGGGCCGAAGAACCGGCGAAGACCGCGGCGGGAAGCCGAAGGAAGCAGCCATGGGCGACTGGTGGTCCATCGAGGTGTTCGACGCGCACTCCTCCGCACTGCGGTGGAAGGACGCGTACGAGTACGCGCTCGTCGAGTCGGCGATCAGCAACCGGGCATCGACCTGGGAGTGGCACGTCCACTCCGACGGGATCGTCTTCGAGATCGCGTTCCGCGAGGAGAGCGACGGAGAGGCGTGGCGCCGGCTGCCGGGCGTACGGGCGGCGCTCGACGCCGTACCCGACCCGGTGGCCGGACTCCTCGTCCGCCGCGGCCCGGACGGCACCGCCTGCTGCAGAGGTCCTCGGCGGCCGCGCCCCGCTCCGGCCGCCGCGGCGACGGCGTTGCCGGACGGCCCGGAGGCCGGCGGCGGTGAGGCGTCCACCGCCGCCGGGGGGCCCCGCGCCCGGGGCGCGGCCCCGATGCCCCCGCCCCGTGCAGGCTGAGGGCGGGGGCGCGGACCGGCGAGCCCCCCGGGAAAGGGGCCCGCTCCGGCCCGCCCCCACACTCCGCGGGGCGCGGTGGCGGCGGCAAGGTGTTTCAGGCGGAGCCGAAACACGGGGGCCGGCGGCGCGGGCGGCGGACTGAGGGGACCGCGCGGAGGGCTGTGGCGACCGCGCGGAAGCCCGGCGGGAACGCGCGGAAGCGGCGGGTTCGGCGGGTTCGGCGGGTTCGGCGGGAACTAAGTGCCGTGCCGTGTCGTCATTCGTTTCGAGGTCTTGTGCCCGCATTGGGCGGCCTTGGGCGCGTCGTGGTCCGGCGCGCGGTACGTGACCATACGGCGGGGAGACCGATGAGCACCGAGCACGGCCCTGATGGCCTGGAATGGCGGAGGAGCAGCTACAGCCGCGGGGCCGGGGCCAAGTGCGTCGAGGTGGCCGCCGGGGCCGGGGTGGTGCACGTACGGGACTCCAAGACGCCGGACGGGCCGGTGCTCACGTTCACGCCGGAGGCGTGGGCGGCGTTCACGGTGTACGCGACCCGCACGCCGGCGACGGTGCGCAGGTTCTGACCCGGGCTCAGGAGGACCGGGGCGCCCGGGCGGGGCAGTCGTCGCCCCGGTGGCGGGAGAAGCCGAGGAGGTCCCCGTGCCGGATCTCCTCGCCGTCGCGGTCGTTGACGACGACGACGGGCAGCTTCTCGACGCAGTCGGCGAGGAGTTGCCGCAGATGCGCCACCTTGATGCCGGCGGCGATACGGCGGCCGGCGGCGTCGTCGGCGAGGTCGGTGGAGATGACCGTACGCACCGTGGTGTCGCCCTCCCACTCGGTCTCGACGCCGGTGACGTGCTCGGCGAACTCGGCGGGTGCGTAGGTCGACCCGCCGGCCGACCGCCCGGCGGCGGGGTGCAGTTGCGCGGAGTCGGCGGGCGGACCCCGTAACACGTCGTCGGCGAGCCACAGCACGCCGCCCAGCACCACCACGGCACCGGCCACGACGCCGGCCGTCCGCAGCACCCGCCCCACGAAGGCCACGCGGTCCTCGCCCCCTCCCGGCACGCAGGCGCGCCGAGGCGAGCATACCGGGCACGACGGACATCCGGGTCACTGCCCCCGGGGGAAACTCACCTCGACCCGCCGGTTCTGCTTCCGGCCCTCCTCGGTGGCGTTGTCGGCGATGGGGTAGTCCTCGCTGTAGCCGCGGACGACGTAGGTGATGTCGGCGGCCTGGAGGGTGTTGGTCAGCTCCTGGTGCACGGCGTTGGCGCGGTTCTTGGAGAGCGTGACGCCGTGCTCGTACGACCCGAGGTCGTCGGTGAAGCCGAAGACGCGGACGGTGCCGGGGTCGTTCTGCTCGATCTCGTCGGCGATGGCGGCGATCCGGGAGCGCGCCTGGCCGGTGAGCCGGGCGCTGTCCTTGGGGAAGAGCACTTCGGCCTGCAGCGCGATGGTGATGGTCGAGTTGGAGTCGGACCGCCGCTCCTCGCCGCCCTGGGTCTCGACGACGGAGACGATGTCCAGCACCTTGGGCTCGTCGAGGGTGGCGCCGTCCTCCAGTTGGAGATCGGGGTCGTTGGCGTCGGTCTCGACGGGCGGAGGCGCGGAGGTGCTGGTCCCGGGCGGGGAGGAGGGGACGGGGACGTCGTCCTGCGCGGGGAGCGCGTGCGCGACGGCGGGGGTGGCGGCGAGGAACGAGGCGAGGGTGAGCGCTACGACAGTGCGGGAGGGCATCGCGGTGCTCACCTCATTCGGAGATCTCTAGGTTGGCGGGCGGGAACGTGGGGAGCTGGAACTCGACCTCGGTGGTCTCGTCGGGCGGCGCGGGGAACTGAATGTATATGGTCAGGCTCTCGCCGGCGTCGAGGCTCGCGATGCCCGAGGTGCACAGGCAGCGCATCTCGGTGTCCCGCAGGGCGTAATAGCGCTTCTTGCCGTCGGAGTCCACGAACGTCGCACCCATGAGTGACGACTTGTCCGCTCCCTGCTCCCGGCCGGACCAGTCCTGGATGTGCAGGAAGTCCTCTGAGCCGGTGTTCTCCAGCTCGCCGTTGAGCGTGACGAAGCCGCCCGTGTCCCGCTTCAGCTCCAGCACGCGAAGGACGATGCCCTCCTTGTTCTTCACCTCGGCGATCGGCTCCGACGGGACCTCCTCGTCGTCCGCGTCCTGCTGTCCTTCGCCCTTGGCGTCGGCGTCGCCGCCGCCGGACGTCTCGGAGGTGTCGGACGACTTCGCGTCGCCGTCGCCGTCGTCGCTACCGCCGCAGCCCGCGGCGGTGAGCGCCAGGGCTGCGGCCAGCGCCACGGTGGCGGCTCCTCTGCGCGCCCTGCTCGTGCCCCTCATGCTCATTGCCAGCTTCCTTCGCAGTTCAGTCGGCGAGACGTACGGAGAAGAGGTCGTCGGGGTCGGGAAGGAGGTCGATGTCGTCCGGGTCGAGGGACCAGTCGCCGCCTTCGCAGTCGAGTTCGAGCGGCGGCTTGTCCCGGTCCTCGTCGCCGCGGCCGTCGCCGCCTCCGCCGTCGTCATCCTCGTCCCGGCCGTCGTCCTCTCCCCCGGAGTCGTCGGGCTCCTGCACGTCGCAGCGGGATTCGAGGACCGCCGTGGCGGTGGCCTCGGAGCGTTTACTCTCCGTGCCCGGTACGAGCGTGTCGCCCACGGCCTCCCGGTTGCGTACGGTCACGGTGAAGCCGTCGTCCGGGTCGTACACGCGGTCGCACGCGGTCGTGTCCGCATCGTTTCTGGCGGCGAAGTCCTGTGCCGCGGCGCAGGCCGGCCCGTACTCGAAGCCCTCGCCTCCGATGACGTCGTCCCACGACCCCGGGTCGAGGAGCGTGTCAAGCAGCCCTTCCGACAACTGCTCGCGTGCGTCGTGGGCGGCGGCCAGCGCGGCGGCGTCGGCCGCACCCTGGGCGTCGTTGCGGTTCGCTGCGGCCTGACCGACGGCGAAGTACGCGACGGCGAGGAACAACAGGCCTGCAATCCCGGCGATATAGAGCGGGAACGCCTGACCTGAGTCATCAGTCAGCCGATCTTTCCGATCTGGTCCTGGATTTTGCCGAGGATCAATTCCCCCAGCCCCGACTGGATCAGCACCAGCACGATCACCACGGCCACCGCGATGATCCCCAGGTACTCCACCGCTGTCTGCCCCCGATCGCGCTCGCGGCCGCGGCGCAGCCGCTGGGTGGCGGCCAGGGACCTCAGCAGCACGTCGTTGGGTTTCCACATGCGGTCTACCTCCGGAGTCGGACAACGCGGCCGTTGCCGTCGGTCCGTCAAGCCAATTGTGGTCTGTAACAGCGGACTTGGCGTCAGGAACGGCCATTTTCCGTCCTCCCCCTCGCCGCCCGCCTTACACCTGCGGCGGCCCGCGCCGCAGCGCGTCCACGTGCGCAGCGTAACCGGCCGCTTGCCGACTGTCCCACACCCCCCTCGCGCATGCGAAGAGGTCGGCGGGGAATACCCCGGGATGTCCGCCTGCCGGGTGGTGTCGGCCGGTCCGGGTACCGTCGCCGCATGACGAGACTTGCCACCGTGTTCATTCCCCAGTTCCCTCCCGAACGGCTTCGCGCCGTGGCCCGCGCCGCCGACGAGGCCGGAATCGACGAGTTGTGGGTGTGGGAGGACTGCTTCTACGAGAGCGGGGTCGCCACCGCCGCCGCCGTGCTCGCCTGGACCGAGCGGGTGCACGTCGCCATCGGCATCCTGCCCGTGCCGCTGCGGAACGTCGCGCTGGTCGCCATGGAGACCGCCACCCTGCACCGGCTGTTCCCCGGACGGGTGACGCTCGGGGTGGGGCACGGGGTGCAGTCGTGGATGGGGCAGGTCGGGGGGCGGGTCTCGTCGCCGCTGACGCTGCTCCAGGAGCATCTGACCGCGCTGCGCGCGCTGCTCGCCGGGGAGAACGTCACCCTCGACGGGCGGTACGTCAAGCTCGACGGCGTCGAGCTGGCCTGGCCGCCGGCGGCGGCGCCCCCGGTGTTCTCCGGGGGTACGGGGCCCAGGACGCTGCGGCTCACCGGGGAGTCGGCCGACGGGACGATCCTCGCCGGGGGTGCCTCGCCCGAGGTGGTGGAGGCGGCCGCCGAGACGGTACGGACCGGGCGCGAGGACGCCGGGCGGTCCGGGGAGCATCCGCTCGTCGCCTCGATCCTCGTCGCCACCGGACCGGGCGCCGAGCGCCGGCTCGCCGAGGACGCCCGCCGGATGGGCTGGGATCCGGCCGCGGAGGCCCATGTCGCCGGGGACGCGGCGGCGGTCGCGGCCGCGGTGGACCGCTGGGCGGCGGCCGGGGCGACGACGGTGGTGCTGCAGCCGACCGCCGACGAGCCGGATCCGGTGGCCTTCGTACGGTGGGTGGCGCAGGAAGTGCGTCCGCTGGTGTCGTAGCGCCGCGCGACGGCTCGGCACGCGGCCCTACTCCGTCAGCACGCCGAACTCCGACCCCGAGCCCAGATACACCGCCGTCACCAGCAGGATGATCGTCGCCGGCACCATCAGGCTGGTGATCAGCAGCGTCGCCTTCGGGATCGCCCGGGACGCGCGGCGGCGCGCGTTCTGGGCGTCCGTGCGCCGCTGGTCCGTGGCGATCTGTATCAGCGTCTCGACGATCGGCGCGCCCAGGTCCTCGCCCTGCTGGAGTGCGGTGACGAACTGGGCGACCTGCTCGGAGTCGTTGCGGCGGCGCAGCTCCTCGAACGCCTGGCGGCGGGAGACGCCCATGTCCATCTGGCGCAGGGTGATGCGCAGTTCGTCCGCCCAGGGGCCCGAGTAGCGCTCGCTGACGCGGTCCAGCGCCTGCCGGAAGCCGAGCCCGGCGCTGACCACCACGGCGAGGACGTCGAGGAAGTCGGGCAGCGTGCGTTCGATGACGTCACGCCGCTTGCGTACGGCCGCCCAGATGCCGACCTCCGCCCAGCCGTAGCCGAAGGCCGTCAGCACCAGCGCGCCGACCCACTGGCCGGAGGAGAGCAGGGTGAGCGCGCCGCCGTAGCCGATGGCGGCGTAGACGGCGCGGCGGGCGGCGTAGCGGTCGATCGTCAGGCCGCCGGGGTTGCCCGCGCGGTCTATCTTGCGGCGCTTGTTCTCCACCGCCCGCCGGCCCATCAGCTTCAGCACCAGCGGCGCGAACCGCATGCCGAGCCGGTCGACGAGCGAGCCGACGACGGTGGTGCGGGTGGCGCCGACCTCCAGGGCCACCTGGAGGTCGCTGGGGAGCTTGACCTCGGCGCGGTAGACGCGGATGCCGCTGAGGACGCCGAAGACGGCGAGGCCGACGGCGGCGGCGAGGAGCAGGCCGAGGGTTCCGTATGCCATGTGAGTCCCGGCCCCTCAGACGTCGATCTTCGCGAGCCGGCGGATGAGCAGGATGGCCAGCGCGTACAGTCCGACGGCCGTCAGCACCGCGCCCTGGCCGAGCGGCGAGGAGCCCATGCGCTCGATGGAGCCGGGCATCACCTGGTCGGTCAGCAGCAGGGTGCCTATGCCCATGACCGGCACGGTGTACGCGGTGAGGGTGACCTGCGAGAGCTGGGTACGCACCTCGCGGCGGGTCTCCTTGCGGTCGTTGAGGGTGCCGGTGAGGTTCCGCAGGGAGCCGACGACCTGGCCGCCGGCCTTGTTGGAGAGCACCAGGGTGGAGACGAGCACGGACAGCTCGCGCGACGGCAGCCGCGCGGCGAGGTCGCCGAGGGCGTCGTCGAGCGGTACGCCCACGGCGAGCTGGTCGGTGACCTTGGTCAGCTCCTCGCCGGCCGGCGCCTCCAGCTCCTCCGCGGCGAGGCCGAGTGCGGTGCGCAGGGCGAGGCCGGCCTGGGTGGCGTTGGCGAGGATGCGGGAGAGGTCGGGCAGTTGGTTGATGAACGCCTCGATGCGCTTCTGCCGCTGCCAGTTGAGGTAGGCGTGCGCGCACCACAGCCCGATGAGCCCGGCGATCGGGCCGAAGAAGGCGGCGAACAGCGCGTCGGCGAGGAGCCACAGCACGGCGACGCCGGCCAGCGCGTACACCGTGAACTCGCCCGGCGTGACGTCCAGTCCGGTCGTCGCGATGCGCCGCTCCAGATAGCGGCCGATCCGCGTCGGCCGGACCCGCCGGTCGACCTCCGAGAAGCGGCGCCGGGGCCGCCGGTCGCCGGCGTCGGAGAGCCGGTCGAGCAGGTCGGCGCGGCGGGCGCGGCCGGCGGCGTAGACGGCGACGCCGCACACGGCGAGGGCGCCGGCGAGCAGCGACAGGCCGACGACGAGGGCGAACAGTTGCTGGCGGTCCATCACCTCGCCTCCCGCGTCTGCAGGTGCCGCTCCGAGGGCGCCACCCCGAACGCCGGGGGCACGGGTTCGCCGGCGTAGAAGAGGCGGTCGCCCGTGCGCCGCGGCAGCGGCGAGAACTCGAACTGGCCCCGTACGATCCGGTCCGAGCTGATCGGCAGGGCGCGGAAACGGCAGACGGACACCAGTTGGTAGACCTCCCGGCCGCGGGACGACAGCATCACGATCTCGTCGATCTTGCGGGTGCCGTCGGTGTGCCGCGCGAGCTGCACGATCACGTCGACGGCCGAGTTGATCTGGTCGCGCAGCGCCTCGAAGGGCACCTCGACGTCCGACATCGACGCCAGCGTCTGCAGCCGCATGAGGGCGTCCTCGGCTGAGTTGGCGTGCACGGTCGCCAGCGAGCCGTCGTGGCCGGTGGACATGGCCTGGAGCATGTCCAGGGTCTCACCGCCGCGCACCTCACCGACGATGATGCGGTCGGGGCGCATGCGCAGCGAGTTGCGTACGAGGTCGCGAATGGTGATCCGGCCCTTGCCCTCGACGTTCGGCGGGCGCGACTCCAGCCGGATGACGTGCGCCTGCTGCAACTGCAGCTCGGCGGCGTCCTCGACGGTGATGATCCGCTCGTGCTCGGGGATGAGTCCGGAGAGCGAGTTCAGCAGGGTCGTCTTCCCGGCGCCCGTGGCGCCCGAGACGATGACGTTGAACTTCGCCCGGACCAGCCCGGAGAGCAGCAGCAGCATGTGCTCGTCGAGGGTGCCGAGGCCGATGAGTTCGGCGAGGGTGTACGAGCGCGGGAAGCGGCGGATCGTCAGCGTCGGCCCGGTCAGCGACAGCGGCGGGATGATGACGTTGACCCGCTCGCCGGTGGGCAGCCGGGCGTCGACCATCGGGGTCGACTCGTCCACGCGGCGGTTGACGGTGGAGACGATGCGCTCGATGGTCTGCATCAGTTGTTCGTCGGAGGCGAACCGCAGCGGCAGCTGCTCGACCCGGCCGGCGCGCTCGACGTAGATCCGGTCGGGGCCGTTGACCATGATCTCGGTGACGCTCGGGTCCTCCAGCAGCGGCTCCAGGATGCCGAGCCCCAGCGCCTCGTCCACGACGCGGCGGATGAGCTGCGAGCGCTCCGCGGTGGAGAGCACCGGGCCCTCGCGGCTGAGGATGTGGCCGAGCACCCGCTCCAGCCGGGCGCGCCGCTCGGCGGGCGACAGCGCCGACATCTCGGCGAGGTCGATCTCCTCCAGCAGCTTGGCGCGGTAGGTGGGGACGAGGGTCTCGCCGTGGCCCTCCGTGGTGTGGTCGGGGGTGGTGATACGGGCCCGCAGGCTCATCGTCAGTCCTTCCCCCGCGGCATCGTGGAGCTGCGCTCCACCGAGCCGAAGTTGTCGACGCCGGGGATGACGGACGGGATCTCGACGCTGGCGGTGACGGTGACCTCGCCGTCGCCGGAGGAGACCGAGAAGCCGGCGTCCAGCCAGTCGCTGATCGAGGCGGCCCCGGCGGCGGCGGCGGACGACGGCGGGTCGTCCAGGGACTCCATCCGCGCCGCGGCGCGGGCGGCGGTGCCGGCCTGGGAGGCGGTGTAGGCGGCGACGCCCAACTGCACGGCGGCGAGCGCGATGAAGATGAGCACCGGCAGGAAGCCGATGTACTCGATGGCCACGGACCCGCGGTCCCCTCGCCGGGGCGGGAGCGAAAAGGCGCGAGCGGCGGACGAGCGGTGCCCTCGCCGGGCCGGCACGACCGGCGGGGTGTCCACCCTCGCCGCGCAGCGCCCTGCCCGGGCGCCTGGCCGTACCCGGGAGGCGTCCGCAACCGGCGACGCACGGAGCCCGGCATCGGCAGCGGCCCGGTCTCCCGGACCGCCCTCCCCGCGCCGGACCGACCCGACGGGCAAGCCCTCCGCCGCCGGCGCACAGCGCCCGGCCCCGGCGGCACGCCGCACCGGCGAGGCGCCGGACCGGCGGTGGCTCCGGGCGGGCGGCTCCCGGCCCTCGGCCCGGCCCGGGGCGGCGCGCTCGGCCCGCCCGGCGCGCGCCCGCGCCCCGCGGAGCGTCTTCGTGCGCGATCCGCTCCGCATCTCAGTCTCCCTCGTCCGTGGCACCGGCGGTGCCGCTGACCGTGAACGGGAAGTCCAGCCCGCCCGGGAAGAGGACCGGCACCTTCAGATCGACCCGGGCGGTGGTGACGCCGTTCGACGAGCCGACCGACACGGAGGCGTCCCAGGCGTCCGGCAGATCCTCCGCCGCCGCGGCGGCGGGGTCGTCGCCGACGGCGGCGGCGCGGGCGGCCATGTCGGCGGCGTTGCCGGCGAGCGAGTAGGTGTAGCCGACGAGGACGAACTGCCAGACGACGACGAGGACCACCGCGATCAGGGGCAGCATGCCGGCGAACTCCACCGACACCTGTCCGCGGTCCCCCCAGCGCCGCCCCCCGCGGCCGGATGCGGGGCCCGGCGCGGTGCCGGGTCCTGGCGCCCCCGGCGCGCCGGGCGGCAGCGCCGGCTTCGCGCCGGTCGGGGCGACCTGGGGCGCGGGGCCCGCGCCGCGTCCGCCGGCGGCGACGGCGCCGGGACCGGCGCCCGTGCCCAACGCCCGCTGCGCGCCGCCCCCGTGCGCCCCGGGACCGCCGGCCGCGCCCGCGCCCGCCGGATCCGGCACCACCGTCAGCCCCAGCTCTCCCGCCACCGCCCACAGCGCCTGCCGTACCGTCGAGCGCTGCTCCAGATCCTGCAGCCGCCCGGCGTCCACCAGCGGCTGCAGCTCCTTGAACGCCGCCGGCACCGCCGTCCGCGCCACCGTCGTCCCGGTGGCCCGCGCGATGATCGACGGCTGGATCTCGGTGTTCCGGGTGAGCCGGTTGACCAGCACGACGGTGTCCTCCGCCTTGCGGATCTGCAGCCGGTCCCACAGCCGCAGCATGCGCTTCGCGCCGCGTACGGAGATCACGTCCGGCGTCGTCACGAGCACCGCGACGTCGGCGAGTTCGACGGCCGCGGCGTTCGGCGTGGTCACCTGGCTGCCGCAGTCGAGCACCACCACCTCGTACCGCGACCGCAGCGCGCTCAGCGTCTGCCGCGCCGCCCGGTCGTCGACGTCCTCGCCGCGCTCGCCCTCGGAGGGGGCGAGCAGCAGGCCGAGGCCGGTGTGGTGGGTGAAGACGGCGTCCTGGAGCACGCGCGGCGAGATGTCCTTGATGCCTGCCAGGTCCGCGACCGAGCGGCGGAACTGCACGTCGAGGTAGGAGGCGATGTCGCCGGACTGCAGGTCCAGGTCGGCCAGCGCCACGTGCCGCCCGGCGGCCCGCGCGGCGAGCGCGAGCTGCACCGCCGCGACCGTGGTGCCGACGCCGCCCTTCGCCCCGCTGACCGTGACGAGCGTGCCGCCGGGACCGCCGAACGCCTCAGGTCCGGTCGCGGCGCCGAGGTGCCGCCGGACGCCGCCGCTCCACTGCGCGGCGGCCTGCACCCGGGCGGCCAGTTCCTCGTACGCCAGCGGCAGCCCGGCGACGCCGCGGGCGCCGGCGTCCATGGCGGCGGAGTAGCCCGCGGGCGAGGTGTCGGCGGTGAGGAGGACGGTGCCCACGGCGGGGAAGCGCAGCGCGACGTCACGGATCAGCTCCAGCGCGGGCACGGGCCCGATCCGCTCGTGCACGAGGAGCACTTCCGGCAGTTCGGCCACGCCGCTGCCGGCGAGCGTCGCGAGGTGGTCGAGCAGCGCGACGGAGTCGCCGATCGGCGCGGCGGCCTCGGCGTCGGGCAGTTGGTGGAGCAGCGAGACGGTGGCGCGCGCCGCGTCGGGGTCGGCGATGACGGGCTGGATGCGTACGGTCATGTGCGGCCCCTCACCGGTCCTCGTCGAGGGTGTACGTGCGGTCCTCGGGGGCGATGTCGGTGTCCTCCTCGCCGGGGGCGACCAGCGCGAGGCGCACGTGGGTGGCGAAGGACTCCGCGTACGCCACGCGCTGCGCGTCGGAGGTGCCGAGGGCGAAGGTGATCGGCACGGCCTCGCCCTCGTCGGCCCGGGGGTCGTCGTCGCCGGTGCGCTCGATCGGCGTCAGCTCGCCGACGTCGATGACGCGGGCGCCCGCGACGATCACCTGGGAGACGGGCTTGTCGCCCTCGCCCTGGGCGTCGAAGGTGGCGAAGATGTTGACCCGCGCGCCCGGCGTGATCTTTCCGGCGACGCCGGTGGAGGCGTCGATCATGATGGCGATCTCCTGCTGTCCCGGCTCCAGTTCCGGGCGCCCGCTGACCATGTCGCTCTGCAGCAGCGAGCCCCGCTTCAGCGGCGTGAGCGCGACCTTCCCGGTCAGCTCGTCCGGGTCGGTGACCGCGGTGTCGGGCAGCCAGCGCTTCGGCATGGTCGTCTTCTCGTACTGGTCGGACTCCAGCGGCTCGTACGCCTCGACGTCGGTGGTGAGCCGGTACGCGGTGGCCTCGTCGCCGACCTTGGACTCCACGTCGCTGACGAACGCCAGCACGCCGGCGAAGGCGCCGAGTGCGACGAGGACCGACAGCAGGACGAGGATGATGCCGCGACGCTGGCGTGAGTTCATCGACGGGACCTCAACGGTTGATCTCGGGGGGTGACGGTGGGGCCGCGCCGACGGCGGGCCGGTGCGGCGGCTGCGGTACGGAGTGGGGCGGCGGCTGCGCTACGGGCGGGGGGACGCCCTGCTGCGGTACGGGCACCGGCCCCGCCTGCGGCAGCGGGGGCGAGGGGGCGGCGGGACCCGGCGGCGCCGGGGTGGCGCACAGCAGGCACCGGTCGCCGATGATCTCCAGACCGCACCACGAGCAGCGGGTCCGCTGCACCGAGGCCACCAGCCGGCTCAGCACCAGCGGGTCGGTGATCCCGGCGGCGAACTCGCACACCTTGTCCGTCGCCCACCACGGCGCGGACGCCGCCGGGAGCGGCGCCATCTCCATCGCCTGCACCCGCCAGCCGGCGGCGAGTTCGCCGGTGACCCAGGCCGCGTCGGCCCGCCCGGAGGCGTGCACGAGCCCGGTGGCGAAGTCGGGTCCCGGCGGCAGGGGGTCGCGGCCGATCCGTACGAGCTGGGGCCGGGGCGCGGCGAGGACGGCGAACTGTGCGCCGGGCACCCAGGAGCGGGCGTGCGCGCCGAGGGTCACGGGCACCCGGTCGAGCTTGGCGACGCTGCCGAGCACGGCGCCCGCGTGGATGTAGTGCGTGAGCAGTCGGGCGGCGGTGGCGAGCACGCCGGCGCCGAGGTCGGCCGTGGACAACTGGAGCAACTGGCGGGCGATGACGGCGACGGCCAGCGGCGGTAACGGCAGCGGGATCAGCGCCATCCGGTCGCTCTCCAGCACGGACCGTACGGTGTGCAGCCGGCGGACCACGTCGGCGGGGGCGGCGGCGGGGTGGAGCACGACGAGGAAGCCGTACTGCTCCAGCACGGCCGACACCTCCGCCAGCGCCTCCTCCAGGGGCTGCTCCCGCGGGTGGCGCAGCGCCCTCACCGTGGGTCCTGGGAGGCCGGGCGGGCCCTGCCGGCCGAGCGGCCCGTGCCGGCCGGGGGCGGGGAGCACGAGGTCGGGGCCGGTGACTGCGATGGCTGTTGGCACGTCGGGCGTCCCCCCACCGGTCTCAGACACGCTCTGAGCACCATAACCGGGACGTGGGCTGCGGAAACACCTTTTGTGCAAAGAGGGTTGGGGTGCGCGCCAGGCGGCCGGGGGCGGGCCGGACGGCGCCGTTCGCGGTGCGGCTCTCGTACGGGAAGTCTTGACAGCCGCATTGGTCTGGACCAAGTTGTGCGGCGCACCCCGCACCGAGCCGCACCACTCCTGACCCGTACGTCCCCGGCCACCCACTACCCCGCACGGTCCCGCTCCCCACGCGCTCCCCCGTTACGGAGGCCCCCGTGTTCCGAGCACGCAGACCCCGCACGCCCCGCTCCGCCAGAACCACCAGAGGCTCCTTCCGCCGGCTCGCCGTCGCCGCGGCCGGCGGCCTCCTCGCCACGCTCCTCGGCGCCCCGCTGGCCGCGGGCGCGGAGCCCAACCTCGTCCAGAACCCGGGCTTCGAGTCCGGCCTCAGCGGCTGGACCTGCTCCGGCACCGCCGGGACGACCGTCTCCGGCCCGGTGCACAGCGGCGCCGCGGCGCTGCGCGCCACCCCGGCGGGGCAGGACAACGCCCGCTGCACGCAGAGCGTCGCGGTCAGGCCCAACTCCGCGTACGAGCTGAGCGCGTGGGTGCAGGGCTCGTACATCTACCTCGGCGCCGGGGGTACCGGCACCACCGACGTCTCGACCTGGACCTCCGGGGCGTCCTCGTACACCCAGCTCAAGACGAGCTTCACCACCGGTCCGAACACCACCTCGGTGACCGTCTACACCCACGGCTGGTACGGCCAGCCCGCCTACCACGCCGACGACGTCAGCCTCACCGGACCCGGCGGCGACCCCGGCACCGTTCCCGCCGCGCCCACCGGCCTCGACGTCACCGGCACCGCCGCCCGCTCGGTCTCGCTGGGCTGGTCCCCGGTCACCGGTGCGACCGGCTACCACGTCTACCGCGACGGCACGAAGGTGCTCAGCACGAGCGGCGCCTCCGCGACCGTCACCGGGCTGACGCCCTCGACGGCGTACCGGTTCCAGGTGACCGCGACCAACGCCGCCGGGGAGTCCCCGAAGTCCGCGGCCGTCACGGGCACCACCACACCGGACGGCGGGGGCAGCGGAGGCGTGCCGAAGCACGCGCTGACGGGCTACTGGCAGAACTTCGACAACGGCGCGACCGTGCAGCGGATCCGCGACGTGAGCGGCCAGTACGACATCATCGCCGTGGCCTTCGCCGACGCGACCCCCACCCCGGGCGCGGTGACCTTCAACCTCGCCTCGGCCGCCCTGGGCGGCTACACGGTCGCGGAGTTCAAGCAGGACATCGCGGCCAAGCAGCAGGCAGGCAAGTCCGTCATCATCTCCGTGGGCGGCGAACTCGGCACGGTCGCGGTGAACTCCCCGCAGGCGGCCACGAACTTCGCGAACAGCCTGCACGCGCTGATGCTGGAGTACGGCTTCGACGGCGTCGACATCGACCTGGAGAACGGCCTCAACTCCACCTACATGACGCAGGCCCTGCGCCAGTTGTCGCAGAAGGCGGGCCCGGACCTCGTCATCACGATGGCGCCGCAGACCATCGACATGCAGTCGACCGCCGGCGAGTACTTCAAGACGGCGCTGAACATCAAGGACATCCTCACCGTCGTCAACATGCAGTACTACAACAGCGGCACGATGCTCGGCTGCGACGGCGGCGTGTACGCGCAGGGCACGATCAACTTCCTCACCGCCCTGGCCTGCATCCAGCTCGAAGGCGGCCTCGCGCCCTCGCAGGTGGGCCTCGGCCTGCCCGCGTCCACCCGCGCCGCGGGCGGCGGCTACACCGCGCCGTCCGTCGTCAACGCCGCGCTCGACTGCCTCGCCCGCGGGACGAACTGCGGTTCGTTCAAGCCCCCGCGGACGTACCCCGACCTGCGCGGCGCGATGACCTGGTCGACCAACTGGGACGCCACCGCCGGCAGTTCCTGGTCCAACGCCGTGGGGCCGCACGTGCACGCCCTGCCCTGAGCGGCCGTCCGCGGCCGGCCGCCTCCCGCACCGCCGACCGCGCCGACGGCCTTCGGCCCGCCCCGCCCGGACGACCCGGGCGGGGCGGGCCCTTTCCGCGCTGCTACCAGGGCTGCTACCAGGGCAGATCCCTGATCTGCTGCACGCACAGCACGATGAAGAGCAATCCGGAGACGGTCAGCAGGGAGTTGCTGAGCAGGCCGTTGCGCCATCGCCGCGGGGTGCGGTCGGTGTTGAGCAGCCACAGCAGCGTCAGCGCGAGGAACGGCATGAAGAACGCGCCGAGCACGCCGTACGTGATGACGATGGCGAACGGCTCGTCGAGCCACAGCAGCGTCATCGGCGGGAACGTCAGCCACAGCAGGTACGCGCGGAACGGCAGCGACCGCTCCCGGCTGCCCGCGGCGACCTCCCGCGCGCTGCCGTCGCGGGCGCCGGGGCCACCGCGCACGTTCGCCACGAAGTCCGCGAAGAGCAGGCTGACGCCGTGCCAGACGCCGATGAGCGAGGTGTACGAGGTGGCGAAGAAGCCGACGAGGAAGAGGTTCGCGGTGGCGGTGCCGTAGCGCTCCTCAAGGATGTCGCCGAGGTCGACCAGGCCCTTGTCGCCCGACTCCAGCGAGAGGTTCGTGGAGTGCAGCAGCTCGGCGCCGACGAGCAGCATCGCGACGACGAAGATGCCGGTGGTGAGGTAGGCGACCCGGTTGTCCAGCCGCATGACCTTCAGCCAGCCGATGTCCGTCCAGCCCTTGGCGTTGACCCAGTAGCCGTACGCGGCCATGGTGATCGTGCCGCCGACGCCGCCGATCAGACCGAGGGTGTAGAGCAGCGAGTCGTCGGGCAGCGTGGGCCACAGCCCCGCGAAGGCGTCCCCGGCGTTCGGGGAGACGCGGATCGCGACGTAGACGACGACCACGAACATGACGCCGACGAGGACCGTCATGACCTTCTCGAAGACCGCGTAGCGGTTGAACCAGACGAAGACCAGGCCCGCCAGGCCGGTGAGGATGCCCCAGGTCTTGAGGTTCGGCCCGTCCGGGAAGAGCGCGACGAGCGGCAGCGCGGAGGACGACATGGCGGTGGCGCCGTAGACGAAGCCCCAGATGACGACGTAGATCGCGAAGTAGACGGAGGTCCAGGTGCCGAGGGTGCGCCAGCCCTCGAACAGGGTGCGTCCGGTGGCCAGATGCCAGCGGCCGACGGCCTCGGCGAGGGCGACCTTGACGACGCAGCCTATGACGGCGGCCCACAGCAGGGTGTAGCCGAACTTGCTGCCGGCGAGCAGCGTGGCCACCAGGTCGCCGGCGCCGACGCCGGTCGCGGCGACGACGATCCCCGGCCCGATGTAGCGCCACTTGGCCTTTCTCATCTCGGGCGGTGCGGACGCAGGCTCGGTGCGGTCAGCCATGAGCGGCTCCTTCGCAGCTCGTCCCCCCTGCGATCTCCGGCATTGATAAGGGATCAGCGGACGGTCGCACAAGGGGGCGTCACCGGCGCGAAGGCATCGGTGCCTCTTGACCTGATCATGCCAGACTCAGAACCATTGACGCGCACCACCGCCCCACACGACACGACGTCGCCATGCACCACCCCACGACCTCCACATCCAGGAGCAGGCATGCGACTACGTATACGGTCGGTGACCCTGACCGCGGTGCTCTCCCTCGCCGCCGCCGGCACCCTCAGCGCCGCCGGCGCGGAACCGGCCGCCGAGCCGGCCGGGACGACCGCCGTCCACGAGCAACAAACGGAGCAGATCAGGCAGTACGAGGTCCTGGGCCAGACCGGCCGCGAGGCCCGTACCCGCCTCGCCGCCACCGGCGTGTCCGTCGACGAGGCACGCGACCACTCCGTGGTCGTCTCCGCCGACGGCGCCCAGGCCCGGCAGCTCCGCGCGCTCGGCTACCGGCTCGAACGGCTTCCCGCCCCGCCCGCGCGGCCGGCGGACGAGCCCCCCACGACGCTCGACTTCCCGCCGGCCGACTCCCAGTACCACAACTACGCGGAGATGACGGCCGAGATCGACCGGCGGATCGCCCAGCGCCCGAACCTCATCAGCAAGCGGGTCATCGGCACCTCGTACCAGGGCCGCGACATCGTCGCCGTCAAAGTGAGCGACAACGTCGCCACCGACGAGAACGAGCCCGAGATCCTCTTCACGCACCACCAGCACGCCCGCGAGCACCTGACCGTCGAGATGGCGCTGTACCTGCTGGGCGAGTTCGCGGACGACTACGGCACCGACCAGCGCATCACCGACGCCGTCAACGGCCGGGAGATCTGGATCGTGCCGGACCTCAACCCGGACGGCGGCGAGTACGACATCGCCACCGGCTCGTACCGGAGCTGGCGCAAGAACCGGCAGCCCAACTCCGGCTCCACGGCCGTCGGCACGGACCTGAACCGCAACTGGAACTACCGCTGGGGCTGCTGCGGCGGCTCCTCCGGCAGCCCGTCCTCCGACACCTACCGCGGCACCGCGGGCGAGTCGGCCAAGGAGGTCAAGGTCGTCGCCGACTTCGCGCGCAGCCGGGTGGTGGGCGGCAAGCAGCAGATCAAGGCGGGGATCGACTTCCACACGTACAGCGAGCTGGTGCTGTGGCCGTACGGGTACACGTACAACGACACCGGCCCGGGGCTGACGCAGGACGACCGCGACGCGTTCGCCGCGGTGGGCCAGAAGATGGCCGCCAGCAACGGCTACACGCCGCAGCAGTCGAGCGACCTGTACATCACGGACGGGTCGGTCAACGACTATCTCTGGGGCGAGCAGAAGATCTTCAGCTACACGTTCGAGATGTACCCGCGCTCGGCGAGCGGCGGCGGGTTCTACCCGCCCGACGAGGTCATCGGGCGGGAGACCAGCCGCAACCGGGACGCGGTGCTGCAACTGCTGGAGAACGCCGACTGCATGTACCGCTCGATCGGGAAGGAAGGCCAGTACTGTACCGGCTGACGCCGGCGGCGCGCCCCCGGGAGCGGGGGCGCGCCGTGTCACGCGGGGCGGGTGGCCGGGCGGTCAGGCGGCGCGGCCGTAGCGGGCGAGCACGTCCCGTACGGAGACGTCCCCGGCGGGCGCCGGGTTCCCGCCGCGCTCGGCGGCCTTGAGCCGGCGCTCGGCGAGGCGCTCGCGCCGGTCGAAGTACAGGGCCGGACCTACGAGGATCGCGGCCATGAGGAGCAGGACCAGGGTGCCGACGGTGTAGTCGAGGATCGCGTTCATGTCGTCTACGATCCCGGATCCTTGCACACACAAACAGTGGCAGCCCTGCCATAGACCTTCGAATTGCTGCCACCCGGATGGCATACTGGACCGCATGCTGTCGAACGTCGTGTGTCTGCTCACCGATGACGTCAACGCCTTCGAGCTGGGCGTCGTCTCCGAGGTCTTCGGCATGGACCGCCGCGAGGAGGGCCTGCCGGTCTACGACTTCTCCTTCGCCGCCCCGCGCCCGGGCCGCGTCACCGTCCACCCCGGCCTGCCCGTCGACGTACCGCACGGCCTGGAGCGGTTCGCCGACGCCGACCTGATCGCCATCCCGGCCGGGCAGAAGTTCGCGTACCGCGACTTCCCGCCCGAGCTGCTGCACGCGCTGCGCGAGGCGGTGGCGCGCGGCACGAAGGTCCTCAGCGTCTGCACAGGCGCGTTCCTGCTCGCCCAGGCCGGGCTGCTGGACGGCCGCCGCTGCACGACGCACTGGCTCTTCACCGACATGCTCAAGCGCGAGTACCCGCGCGCGCTGGTCGAGCCGGACGTGCTCTACGTCGCCGACGGCCCCGTGCTCACCTCCGCCGGCACCGCCTCCGGCATCGACGCCTGCCTCGCCCTCGTCCGCGAGGAGCAGGGCAGCAAGGTGGCCAACGCGATCGCCCGCCGCATGGTCGTACCGCCGCACCGGGACGGCGGCCAGGCGCAGTACATCGACCGCCCGGTGCGCGGCACCTGCGAGGACGACGCCATCGCCCGGGTGCTGGCCTGGCTGCAGGAGCACCTGGACGAGGACGCGACGGTGGAGCAGCTCGCGGCGCGGGCGCATCTGGCGCCGCGGACGTTCGCCCGCCGCTTCCAGCAGGAGACCGGCACGACGCCGTACCAGTGGCTGCTCGGCCAGCGGCTGCTGCTGGCGCAGCAGTTGCTGGAGGAGACCGAGGCCACGGTGGACGCCATCGCCGCCCGCGCGGGCTTCGGCAACGCGGCGACGCTGCGCCACCACTTCCTGCGCCGGCTGGACACCACGCCGAACGCCTACCGGCGGACGTTCCGCGGCCCTGCCGTCGGCGCGGGGCGCTGACGGCAGGGCCGGGGGTGCCGGATCAGCCGAGGACGGCCAGGCAGTCGATCTCCACGAGCAGTCCGGCGGGCAGCCCGACGTACACGGTCGTACGCGCCGCCGGCGGCTGCTCCAGCTCCGCGAAGTAGGCGTCGTAGATCTGGTTGAACTCGGCGAAGTGGGCGGTGTCGGTGAGGTACACGCGGATCATCACCGCGTCCTCCCACGACGCGCCGCCCTCCTCCAGCACCGCCTTGACGTTGGACAGCGTCTGCTCGGTCTGCGCACGCAGATCCGGGCCCGCCGGGGTCGGCGGCTTGCCCTCCTCGGCCGGCAGGAAGCCGACCTGTCCTGCGACCTGAAGGATGTTGCCCTTGCGCACGCCCGCGGAGAAGCGCGCCGGCGGCGGGACGTGGGTGGCGGGGGTGACGTCGGTCTTCTGGGCCTTGTCGCTCATGCGGGCACTCTTCCGGAGTAGTCGTCACTGATCGCTGCCGCCGTACGGCGGAGCTGCGGGAGGAGGGTCATCAGCTCGTCCGCGGTGACGACGACGTTCGGCGCCGACAGGGAGCAGGCGGCGGCGGTACGGCCGTCGGCGCCGCGGATGGGGGCGCCGATGCAGTTGATGGACTCCTCGTGGCCGCCGAAGTCGGTGGCCCACCCCTGCTCGCGCACCGCGGCCAGCTCGGCGAGCAGGGCCTGGGCATCGGGCGTCGAACGGGGGGTGTACATGGGGTATTCGAGCCGCTCGGCGACGGCGCGCCGCTCCGGCTCCGGCAGGTCGGCCAGGAGCAGCTTGGCCACGGCCGCGACGGTGATCGCGACGGGCCGGCCGATGCGCGAGTACATCCGCACCGGGTAGCGGCTGTCGACCTTGTCGATGTACATCACCTCGCGGTCCTCGTAGACGGCGAGGTGCACGGTGTGCCCGGTGAGCTCGCCGAGCTTCACCAGGTGCGGGTGGGCGATCTCGCGTACGTCCAGGCTCTCGGCCGCCGCCTGGGCGAGGGCGAAGAGCCGGGCGCCGAGGCGGTAGCGCTGGTCGTCCTGGCGGTAGACCAGACCGTGTTCGTGGAGGGTGCGCAGCAGCCGCATGGCGGTGGTCTTGTGGACGCCGAGCCGGGTCGCGACCTGTTCCAGGCCCGCGGGACCGTCGGCGAGCATCGGCAGGATGGCGAGCGCGCGGCCGACCGACTGGCTCATCGCGTCCTCCCTCCGCCGTGGCTCCGTACGGCCGGCTTCGAGCGCCGGATTCGTACCGCCGACCGTTGACCGGCCGTTCGCCCGGATGTTAGACAGCGGTGTCGATATACGCAATGCACGTTGCGCGTTGCGCAACCAACCTGCTGGAGGGCTTCATGGCAGCGCTTGCCGAGCTGGCCGAGCTGGCGGAAGAACGTATCGACCACCGCTTCAAGGGCCTGCCGCCCGACGCGGCCGGGCTGACCGCCGGCGAGCTGGCCGCCCAGCGCCGCTCGCTGTTCACCGGCGGGTTCACCACCCCGGTGCTCGCGCTCTCCGCCCCCGCGCTGGCGCACAACCTCGGCACGCTCGCCCGCTTCGCCGCCGCGCACGGCCTGGCCTTCGCGCCGCACGGCAAGACGACGATGGCCCCGCAGCTCTTCGCCCGCCAGCTCGACCACGGTGCCTGGGGCATCACGGTCGCGGTCCCCCACCAGGCGCGGGTGGCGCGGGCGTTCGGTGTCCGGCAGATCTTCCTCGCCAACGAACTGGTCGACGCGGCCGCGCTGCGCTGGCTCGCCGCCGAGCTGGCCGCCGACCCGGACTTCCGGCTCGTCTGCTACGTCGACTCGGTGCGCGGCGTCGAGCTCATGGACACGGCGCTGCGGGCGGCCGGGGCCACCCGGCCCGTGGAGGTCACCGTCGAGCTGGGCGCGGGGCCGCACGCGCGCACCGGGGCCCGTACGGAGGCCGAGTGCCGCGCGGTCGCCGCGGCGGCGGCGCGGGCGGGAACGCTGCGGCTGGTCGGGGTCGCCGGGTACGAGGCGGAGGCCCCGGGCGCGGACGCCGCGGTGGTACGGGGCTGGATGGGGCGGCTGCTGGGGCTGGCGGCGGAGTTCGACGCCGCGGGGCTCTTCGCGGACACCGACGAGATCGTGGTCAGCGCCGGGGGCAGCGCGTGGTTCGACGCCGTCGCCGACGGCTTCGCGGCGGTGCCCGAGCTGTCGCGGCCGGTGCTCAAGCTGCTGCGCTCGGGCGCGTACATCAGCCACGACGACGGGCACTACACCCGGGTGACGCCGTTCAACCGGGTGCCCGGGGAGGGGTCGCTGACGCCGGCGTTCCGGCTGTGGACGCAGGTGGTGTCGCGGCCGGAGCCGGGGCAGGCGTTCGTCAACGCCGGGAAGCGGGACGCCGCGTACGACCTGGACCTGCCGGTGCCGGTGGCGGTGCGCGGATTCGACCCGGCCGCCGGGGTGGGCGCGGAGCGGGCGGCGACGGGCCTCACCGTACGCAAGCTCTCGGACCAGCACGCCTGGCTGGACGTGGCCGAAGGGCCCAAGAGCGCAGAGCTGGAGGTCGGGGACTGGGTGGCGCTGGCGCTGTCGCACCCGTGCACGATCTTCGACAAATGGCAGCTCATCCCGCTGGTGGCGGAGGACGGTACGGTCGAGGAGTACGTACGGACCTTCTTCTGAGCGGCGCTCCAGGGCGGCAGACATGGAACTCGTGATCCGCGGCGCCCTCGTCGTCGACGGCTCGGGGGCGCCCGGTCACCGCGCCGACGTGGGCCTCGCCGGCGGCCGGATCGCGGCCGTCGGCCCGCGTCTCACCGGCCGGACCGTCCTCGACGCCGGCGGCCTCGTCCTCGCCCCCGGCTTCATCGACATGCACGCCCACTCCGACCTCGCCCTCCTGCGCGACCCCGCGCACACCGCCAAGGCCGCGCAGGGCGTGACGCTGGAGGTCATCGGCCAGGACGGGCTGTCGTACGCGCCCGTGGACGAGCGCACCCTCGGCGAGCTGCGCCGCCAGATCGCCGGCTGGAACGGCGGCGGGCCCGGCGACGACGCGGTGGCGTTCGACTGGCGCACGGTCGGCGAGTACCTCGACCGCCTCGACCGCGGCCCCGACGGCGACGGGCTGGCGGTCAACGCCGCCTACCTCGTGCCCCAGGGCACGGTGCGGATGCTGGCGCTGGGCTGGGAGGACAGGCCGGCCACGGAGGACGAGCTGGCGCACATGAAGCGGCTCGTCGCCGAGGGCCTGGAGCAGGGCGCGGTGGGGATGTCGTCGGGGCTGACGTATCCGCCGGGGATGTACGCACCGACCGCCGAGCTGACGGAGCTGTGCCGGGTCGTCGCGGCGTACGGCGGCTACTACTGCCCGCACCACCGCTCGTACGGCGCCGGAGCCCTCGGCGCGTACGCCGAGATGCTCGGCCTCGCCCGGGACGCCGGCTGCGCGCTGCACCTCGCGCACGCCACCCTGAACTTCGACGTCAACGCCGGCCGCGCCGCCGAGCTGACCGCGCTGCTGGACCGGGCGCTCGCCGAGGGCGTGGACGTCACCCTGGACACGTACCCGTACCTGGCCGGCTGCACGACGCTCGCCGCGCTGCTGCCGAGCTGGGCGTCGGTCGGCGGCCCGGAGGCGACGCTCACGCGGCTGCGGGACGCGGACACGGCGGCGCGGATCGGGCACGCGCTGGACGTCGAGGGCTCCGACGGGTCGCACGGGGTGCCGATGGACTGGTCGACGATCGAGGTCTCGGGCGTGGGCGACCCGGCGCTCGCGCACTGGGTCGGGCGGCGGCTGCCGGATTTCGCCGCGGCCCGCCGGCTGCTGCTGGACGACCGGCTCGCGACGACGATCCTGCAGCACGTGGGGCACGAGGAGAACGTCCGGGCGATCATGACCCACCCCGCGCACACCGGCGGCAGCGACGGCATCCTGCACGGCGCGAAGCCGCATCCGCGGGCGTACGGCACCTTCCCGCACTACCTCGGGCACTACGTGCGCGAGCTGGGCGTGCTGACCCTGGAGGAGTGCGTCCACCACCTCACCGCCCGCCCGGCGGCCCGGCTGCGGCTGCCGGACCGGGGCCTGGTGCGGGAGGGCTACGTGGCGGACCTGGTGCTGTTCGACCCGGCGGCGGTGGCGGCGGGGGCGACGTACGACGAGCCGCGGCGGGGTCCTGTGGGGGTGCCGTACGTGCTGGTGGGCGGGGAGTTCGTCATCCGGGAGGGGCGTCGGACCGCGGCGGTGCCGGGGCGGACGGTTCGGGGGCGGACGGCGCCGGGGCGCGGAGGGCGCTGAGGGCCGCGGCCAGCTCCATGGCGTAGCCCAGCAGTGCGTCTCCGCTGTTGAAGATCCGCGCGCCCAGCTCTGCGGCGACTTCCTCGCGCTCGGGAGTGACCCGGCTGGAGAGGAACAGAGTACGGCCGGTGTACGTCCCGGAGGTGCGCCAGTCCCGCAGGTCGTCCAGTCCCGCGGACTGCTCGCCGCCGCGGGTGATGTCGGAGATCAGCAGGTCGAAGGGGAGGGCGGCCAGCTCCTGCTCGGCTTCCCCGCGATCCCGCGCGAGGGCGATCCTGGCGCCGAGGCCGCGCAGGCGGCGCACGTGGTCCGCGTTGTTCTCGGGATGGTCGTCGACCCACAGGATCCGCAGGCCCTCCAGCGCGAGCGAGGACGGCAGCGGGCGGCCGAGGTCGATATCGCCCATCGGGGGGAGAGGGCTCGCGTAGGCCGGCTGGGGCCGGCCCTGGCCCTGGCCCTGCGGGTACGGGTGCTGGCCCGGCTGCGGGTACGCCTGCCGGCTCGGGACCGGCCGGGAGGGCACCGGGACCGGCTCCGGGCGGATGTGGGGAGGCTCGTACGGTCCGCCGCCCCAGGACGCCCTCCAGGGGCCGGACATCATGCCCCGCTCGTCTACGTACGGAAGGGACACCGGCGGCCGCGCCTGGCCCGCCCCCTCCACCGCCACCGGCGCCCCCTCGCGCAGCAGCACCAGCAGCCGCTCCGCGTCGGGCAGCCGCAGCAGCTCCCCGAGCAGGGAGGTGAACCCCTGGTCGGCCGCGTGCTCGGGGAAGCCGATCGGCAGCCGCCGCTCCATCTGCTCCAGCGCCTGCGCCGCGTCCTGCTCCGGCACCGGCGGGGACAGCTCGTACTGCGCGAAGAACGCGCCGACCTCCGCGTCCGAGGCGAACTCCGGCGACGCCTCCTGCGTGTCAGGCGGCACCGCCGACAGCAGCGTGCGGCGCACCCGGCGGTAGGTCGTGAACTCCTGCACCACGTCGCCGCCCGGGGCACCGGACGCGCCCGTCATCATCCGGTAGAACTCCGGGTAGAAGTACTGCAGCAGCAGCGTCCTGATGACCGCCTCGGGGCGGAACCCGGACCACACCGGGTTGAGCGTGGCCTCCAGCACGAAGCCGTTGACCAGCCGCTTGATCCGCCGCGGATTCCGCCCCGACCGCTCCACCAGCAGCTTCTTCAGTTCCTCGTCGAGTACGCCCTCGATGCCTGCGGTGCGGGCGCACCACTCCACGTAGCGGCCGACGCCGTCGTTGTCCGCGACGGGGATGCGATAGCTGGTCTGGAAGATCTTCTCCATGAACGCCGAGCCCGCGGGCGACAGGTCGCGCAGCAGCCCGCTGGGGCCGAGCGCGGAGCGGTCGCAGCCGACGACGAAGACGAGCCCCGGCACGTCGAGGTAGACCTTCAGCGCCTCGCAGACGGCGAGGACCGTCTCCTCCGAGCAGCGGTCGAGGTCGTCGATGAAGACGACCAGCAGCCGCCGGGGCCTGTTCTCGGCCCACTCCCGGGCCATGCGGTCGATCTCCTCGCGCATCCCGTTGCGCGCCTCGGGTCCCGCCTCCCAGCTCGTCCACAGCTCGTCGACGAGCCCGGCCGCGCCGAGCGCCCCGCCGAGCGCCGTGGTGACGGCGCGTACGCCGCGCGTCACCGCGCGCCCCCGGGAGATGCGCGCCAGCGCGCGCTTGAGCGTGCGCCGCTCGAAGCGGACGAGCACCGACTTCACGAGCCCTTCGAGGGCGTCGGCGCCGGTGGAGGTCCAGGCGTTGTACCAGACCGTCTCCACGTCCGGCTCGGCCCGCAGCCTGGCGTCGACCAGCCGCATCAGGCTGGACTTGCCCATCCCCCAGCCGGCGTCCACGGCGAGGGTGAAGGGCGTCGAGGCGCGGGAGGCGTGCAGCAGCCGGGCGAGCTGCGCGGCGGCCAGACCGGTGCCCAGGATGTCGTCGCCGGGCGCGGCCACGGGCTCGTCGTTGACGAGGGCGAGCGTGCCGGCACCGAGGGAGGCGAACGTCGGTGTGCCGGTGGGGGGTTGGGCCGCCATCCGGACATTGTGGCAGGTACGGGCCGGGCCCGGCGGGCCCTCGGCCGTGTGACCGGCCTCGCACGTTATCCGGAGGCGGGTCCGGGGACCGGCCCGTACAGTGGCCGCATGCAGGTGATCCAGTCAACGAAGCTCGCCAACGTCTGCTACGACATCCGGGGCCCCGTGCTCGAAGAGGCGATGCGGCGCGAGGCGGCGGGTCACCAGATCCTCAAGCTCAACATCGGCAACCCGGCCCCCTTCGGCTTCGAGTGCCCCCCGGAGATCCTGGAGGACCTCCTCCGCACGGCCGGCAGCGCCCACGGCTACGGCGACTCCAAGGGCATCCTGCCCGCCCGCCGCGCCGTGATGCAGCACTACCAGACCAAGGGCATCGACCTCGACGTCGAGGACGTCTTCCTCGGCAACGGCGTCTCCGAGCTGATCCAGATGTCCATGCAGGCCCTCCTCAACGACGGCGACGAGGTCCTGATCCCGGCCCCGGACTACCCGCTGTGGACCGCCTCGGTCTCCCTGGCCGGCGGCACCCCGGTGCACTACCACTGCGACGAGCAGGCCGACTGGATGCCCGACCTCGACGACATCGAGCGCCGCATCACGGACCGCACCCGCGCCCTGGTCGTCATCAACCCGAACAACCCCACCGGCGCCGTCTACGACGCGGAGCTGATGCGCGGCCTGGCCGACATCGCCCGCCGCCACCGCCTGGTGCTGTGCTCGGACGAGATCTACGACAAGATCCTCTACGACGACGCCACCCACGCCCCCACCGCCACGTACGCCCCGGACCTGCTGGTCCTCACCTTCAACGGCCTCTCCAAGGCGTACCGCGTGGCCGGCTACCGCAGCGGCTGGCTGGCCGTCTGCGGCCCGAAGCAGGACGCCCGCAGCTATCTGGAGGGCCTGACGATCCTGGCGAACATGCGCCTGTGCGCCAACGTCCCGGCCCAGCACATCGTCGCCACGGCCCTCGGCGGCCGCCAATCGATCAAGGACCTGATCCTCCCGGGCGGCCGTCTCCTCGTCCAGCGCGACACCGCCTACGAGCTGCTCACCCAGATCCCGGGCGTCACCTGCGTCAAACCCAAGGGCGCCCTCTACGCCTTCCCCCGCCTGGACCCCAAGGTCCACAAGATCAAGGACGACGCCCGCTTCGTCCTCGACCTCCTCCGCGCGGAGAACATCCTCCTGGTCCAGGGCACCGGCTTCAACTGGCCCCGCCCGGACCACTTCCGCATCGTCACCCTCCTCGAAAAGGACGGCCTGACGGACGCCATCACCCGCATCGGCACGTTCCTGGACGGCTACCGCCAGCGGTAGCCCGGGAACGCGAGGCCGGGCCCGTGAACCGACCGGCCGACCCTCGGCGGCAGGATCGGCGCAATGATCCCCAAGCCGGTCCCGTCAACCGTGCTCCATGTCGTCCGCGGCCCCCGCGCGGCCCAGGCGTGCGTGACTCACGGCTTGTACTGGGACTGCAGCCTGGCCACCCGTCCCTCTCCGTCGAAGCTCAGGTCGTACCCGATGCCCGCGGAGAGCCCGGAGTCGAGTTGCTTCAGCAGAGTGACGAACTCGGCCTGGGAGGACGGCAGAGGCTCGCCCCGGCTGACACCCGGTGCGTCGTCGCCCCGGACGGGGACCGTCAGCAGAACCCGGGCGTCCTTGACCATGGTCACCGTGGTGAAGGCCCCCTTGCCGGGGATGATCTCCCAGGTGTCGAACTGGGTGTTGATCTTCTTCTGGGCGGGCCGCACCGACAGATGGGTCAGTCCGCCCTCGCTCCAGGCCTCGCCGATCGTGACGAACTGCTTCGTGCCGGCCCACGGGGTCTCACCGGTCGGCGTCTGCCCGTCCTGCGAGCCCTCGCCGTCGTCCGACGGGGCGGCTGTCCCGCCACTGCCGGCCGGTGCGGTGCCCGTCACCGCGAGCGCGGTGGGGTCATCCGTGGTCTCCTTGCCGTTCCCGGCGCATCCGGTCAGGACGAGGGCGCCGAGGGTGGCAACGGTGAGCAAGGGCCGGGTGGCCCGGCGGTGTATGGCAGACATGGGCAGCGTGCTCCTGGAAGCGGTGTGGTGGAGTTACACGGTCTCTACGCCGCACACCGTCCCGCGGGTTGCATTCCGGTCGGACTTTTCGGCTTCCGCTGAAGCTCACTCCACGGTCAGCCAGAACGCCTCCCGCAGTGACTGAATCCGGCCCTCACCGTCGTAGTCGAGCGCGAACACCCACCGTGGCCCGCCCCGCAGCCGGTCCACCACGTCACCCAGCCGCATGTCCCGCGGCTCCCCACCGGCCACCTGCTCCACCTCGACCGGCGTCTGCGGCGAAAGGGTCACCTGGTGCACCACACCCGTGGGTACTGCCTTTCCCTGCTCGGCACGAAGCTGCTCCACGGTGACCTCGACCGTGTCCTCCAGCACCTTCGCCTCATACACGTAGCCGATCTCGCTGGCGTACTCCTCACCCGGGGCCGGTGTCGGGGGTACGAACAAGGAAGCGCTCCGCGACTCCGTCGGCTTCGCGGCGGTCGTTGCGGACTCCGGGCCGGGCCGGACCAGCGAGATACCTCCCACGGCGACAGCGGCGGCCAGGAGCACGCCGCCCGATATCCGGGCCGCCCGCTTACGGCGCCGGCGCCGGTCACCGCGCGCCCGGATCTGCTCCGCGGCCAGTGGCACGGTGACCCGCTGAGCCTCGGCGGCAAGGCCGGCGAGGTGATCATCCAGGCCGGTCCCGTCAGCCATGCTCCACCTCCGAAAGACGTCCCGCCCCTGGATCCAGCTCAGTATCGGCCAGAATCTTCGCCAGCGCGGCCCGCCCCCGGCTCAACTGCGCCTTGACCGTACCGACGGGAGAGTTGGTCTCGGCAGCCACCTGTTTCACCTCCAGATCGCACAGGTGGTGGAGCACGATCACCCGCCGCTGCGCCGCAGGGATCTGCCGCAGCGCCTGCACCAGCAGCACATGCTGGATGTCCGGCGACGGTACGTCCGGGGGCGGGCCCTGGCGCCGCGCGAAGGAGAGCGCGGTTCGCACGCGCCGCCACCGGCTGACCGCCAGCCGCCAGGCCACGGTACGCACCCACGCCTCGGGCGCACCGTCCTTGTCGAGCTGGGCCCGATACTCCCAGGCCCGGACGAAGGCTTCCTGGACCACGTCCTGCGCCTCAGCACGGTCGCCGGTCATGGCATACAGCTGGCCGACGAGCCGCCCCGCGCTCCCGGCATAAAAGGCGTCGAACGCCTGCTCGTCCATCCCCCGCCTGCAGTTCCGGTGGCCGCACATGTGTTCAATCGAGTGAACGGTGCCACCTGCGTGCCTGTGGCGCAAGCAGCCCGCCACGCCGCCGGGACCGCCGGGCAGACGGACATCCTCGGATGCGTCGAGCGCTTCGTCGCGCGAGGCCTACCGCCACGCCCTCGGCGTCTTCCGGAGCGGACCGGTGATTCCCGGGGCAGGCCGTGGAATCGTGCGACCATGCCAGCGTGAATCGACTTGCTGACTCTCAGTCGCCCTACCTGCTCCAGCACGCCTCCAACCCGGTGGAGTGGTGGCCCTGGGAGCAGGAGGCGTTCGACGAGGCGCGGCGGCGGGACGTACCCGTGCTGTTGTCGGTGGGGTACGCCTCCTGCCACTGGTGTCATGTGATGGCACGGGAGTCCTTCGCCGACCAGGACACCGCCGCGGAGCTGAACGCCGGGTTCGTCAGCATCAAGGTGGACCGCGAGGAGCGGCCCGACGTCGACGCCGTGTACATGGAGGCCGTGCAGGCTGCCACCGGGCAGGGCGGGTGGCCGATGACGGTGTTCCTGACGCCCGATGCGGAACCGTTCTACTTCGGGACGTACTTCCCGCCCCGGCCGCGGGGCGGGATGCCGTCGTTCCGGCAGGTGCTGCAGGGGGTCTCGGCGGCCTGGGCCGACCGGCGGGGGGAGGTCGCCGAGGTGGCGGCGCGGGTCGCCGCCGATCTTGCCGGGCGGACGCTGGGCGGTGCCGGGGGTGGAGCGCCGGGGGCGGCGGAGGTGCACGCGGCGCTGCTGGAGCTGACGAAGGAGTTCGACGCGGTACGGGGCGGGTTCGGCGGCGCGCCGAAGTTCCCGCAGCCGATGGTGCTGGAGTTCCTGCTGCGCCACCACGCCCGCACCGGCTCGGCGGGGGCGCTGGAGATGGTGCAGGCCACCTGCGAGGCGATGGCCCGCGGCGGCATCTACGACCAGCTCGGCGGGGGCTTCGCGCGCTACTCGGTGGACGCCGGGTGGGTCGTCCCGCACTTCGAGAAGATGCTCTACGACAACGCCCTGCTGGCCCGCGTCTACGCCCACCTCTGGCGTGCGACGGGCAGTGAGCAGGCCCGCCGGGTGGCGCTGGAGACCGCGGACTTCCTGGTGCGCGAACTGCGCACCGAAGAGGGCGGCTTCGCCTCCGCACTCGACGCCGACAGCGACCGGCCCGACGGCGGCGGGCACGCCGAGGGCGCGTACTACGTGTGGACGCCCGACGAACTGCGCGAGGTCCTCGGCGCCGAGGACGCGGCGCTGGCCGGCGCGTACTACGGCGTGCCCGGGGCGCCCGCGGCGGCGACCTTCGAGGAGGGCGCCTCGGTGCTGCAACTGCCGGACACCGGGGTGCCCTTCGACGCCGGGCGGATCGCCTCCGTACGGGAGCGGCTGACGGCGGCGCGGGCGGAACGGCCGCGGCCGTTCCGCGACGACAAGGTGGTCACGGCGTGGAACGGGCTGACCATCGCCGCCCTCGCCGAGATCGGCGCGTACTTCGACCGGCCGGACCTCGTCGACGCCGCGGAGGCCGCGGCGGACCTGCTGGTACGGGTGCACATGACGGACGGCACCGGCGGGCCCGGCACGGTGGCCCGGCTCGTCCGCACCTCGCGCGGCGGCGCGGCCGGCGACAACGCCGGCGTGCTGGAGGACTACGCCGACGTGGCCGAGGGTTTCCTCACGCTCACCGCCGTCACCGGCGAGGGGACGTGGCTCCACCTCGCCGGGCTGCTGCTCGACACCGTGCTCGACCGGTTCCGGGGCGAGGGCGGCACGCTGTACGACACCGCCGACGACGCCGAACAGCTCATCCGGCGCCCCCAGGACCCGACGGACAACCCGACGCCGTCCGGCTGGACGGCCTCCGCCGCGGCGCTGCTGTCCTACGCCGCGTACACCGGCAGCGAACGGCACCGCGAGGCCGCCGAACAGGCCCTCGGCATCGTGGCGAGGCTGGGCCCGCGGGCGCCCCGCTTCGTCGGCTGGGGACTCGCGGCGGCGGAAGCGGCGCTCGACGGGCCCCGCGAGGTCGCCGTCGTCGGTGCCCCGGACGACCCGGGCCGCGCGGAACTCCACCGCACGGCCCTCCTCTCCCCCGCGCCCGGCGCGGTGGTCGCCACCGGCGCGCCGTCCGACACGGGCGAGGCGCCGGGGGCGGGTGCGGAAGCCGGCGCGGTCCGGCCCGGCGCCGGACCGCCCCACGACCCCGGCGCGATCCCCCTCCTCGCCGGCCGCCCCCTCGTCGACGGCGCCCCTGCCGCGTACGTCTGCCGCCACTTCGTCTGCACCGCCCCGGTGACCGGGCCCGACGAGCTACGCGCCCAATTGACCCCCGCCGCACCCCCGCAGGGCTGACGCGCGGTCGCTCCTCAGAGCGTCAGGCCGCGCTCCAGCACCTCCAGCGCCCGGTCGACCGTCTCCACCAGGTCGCACTCCGGCTCCCGGTCCACCCACTCGAACAGCACCTGGGTCAGCGCCCCGAAGATCGCCCCCACGACGACCCGGAGCTCGAAGTCGTCCTTCGGCCGGCCGGTGCGCTCGGAGAGCACCCCGCACAGCAGCTCGACGTTCCGGTCCATGCTCTCGTGCATCTGTGCCCGCAGCGCCGGCACCTCGCGCACCAGTTGCATCCGCAGCACGAACTCCGGCCGGAACTCGTCGTACAGCAGCCGCAGCGAGGTGACCACCGCTTCCCGCAGCGCGACGAGCGGCGGCTCGTCCGCCGGCCGGTCGAGGATGGCCTGCTCCAGCACCGGGTCGTACTCGTCGGTCAGGATGATGTCCTCCTTGGTCGCGAAGTACCGGAAGACGGTGCTCGGCGAGACCTCCGCGGCCTCGGCGATCTGCTCGACGGTGGTCTGCTCGTAGCCCTGCTCCCCGATCAGGCGGTACGCCGCCTGCCGGATCGCCTGGCGGGTGCGCCGTTTCTTGCGCTCGCGCAGACCCAGCCCGGCCTCGGCGACCGAAGCCGCCTGGGAGGCGGCGACGGGTGGGGCGGCAGAGGTACGGGAGGTGGCCATGCTCCTCATTGTCCTGCACCGCCCTTGGCCGAGGCTATTCCGGCGCCGCGGCCTGTCTTCCCCTCCTCCCGCGGAGCCCCGGATCCCGGCTTCTCTCCTTGTCTGCCGTCGGGCAGCCGTACGGCGGTGACGATCGCGGTGAGCAGCGCGGCGATGCCGCAGACCAGCAACGCCAGGCCCATGCCGTGCACATATGCGGAGTCGGCCGACTCCGCGAGGTGCGGGGCGCCCAGCCGCTCGGCGACCGCCTGCGCCGCCACCACGGACTCCCGCGCCTTCTCCGCCGCGGCGCCCGGCACCCCGTCCGTGTCCAGCCGGTCCGTGAACACCCCGTTCAGCAGGCTGCCCAGCAGGGCGACCCCGATGGCGCCGCCGACCTGCCGCAGCGTGGTCAGCAGCCCCGTACCGCTGCCCGCCCGGCTCGCGGGCAGCGCGCCCAGGGCGGCGTCCATGGTCGGCACCAGCGCGAACCCGAGGCCGAAGCCGGTGACGGTCAGCCATACCGCCGTGAAGCCGTAACCGTCGGAGACGTCCGTACGGCTGCCGAGCAGCATGGCGAACGCGAAGACCGCCATGCCCGTGCTGACCACGATCCGCGAGCCGAACCGCGCCATCAGCGGCGGCGCCGCGCGCGCCGTCACCAGCAGCCCTGCCATCAGCGGCATCAGCCGCAGCCCCGTGCCGAACGGGTCGTTGTCCAGCACCGCCTGCAGGTACTGCGGCAGCACGAACAGCAGCCCCGCCATCACGAAGGTCGCGAGCACGGCCACGACCGCGTTCCACCGGAAGGCGCGGTTGCGCAGCAACTCCAGGTCCAGCATCGGCCGGACCGCGCGCCGCTCCCGCAGCAGGAGCCAGCAGAGCAGCACCGCCGAGCCGGCCAGCGACCCCACCACCAGCGGATCGTCCCAGCCCCGCGTCGGCCCCTCGATGACCCCGAGGACCAGCCCGCCGAGCCCGAGGACGCTGAGTACGGTGCTGACCGGGTCGACCCGCGGCACCGAGGGGTCGCGGGTCTCGGGTATCAGCAGCAGCGCCGCCGCGATGCCGAGGGCAACCAGCGGGATGTTCAGCAGGAAGATGGAGCCCCACCAGAAGTGGTCGAGCAGCCAGCCGCCCAGCAGCGGGCCCGCCGGCATGCCGACGGCCATGCCCGCGGTCACCGCACCGACGGCCTTCGTGCGCTCGTCGTCGTCGAAGAGCGTGGGGATGACCGAGAGCGCGAGCGGCATGATCAGCGCCCCGCCCAGGCCCATCACCGTACGCGCGACGATCACCGCCTCCGGGCTGGAGACGAACGGGCCCATGAGGCTGCCCGCCAGGAAGATCAGCAACCCGGCCACCAGCATCCGGCGCCGCCCGAACCGGTCCCCCAGCAGCCCTGCGGGGAGCATGCACGCGGCGAACACCACCGCGTACGAGTCCACGATCCACTGCAGCTCGCCGGTGTCTGCCCCGATGTCCGCCGCCATCGTGGGCAGCGCGACGTTGAGGATCGTCAGGTCGAACCCGAGGACGAGCACGGACATGACGAGCCCGCCGAGAGCCCACCAGCGCTTTGTGGAAGTCACTGGCAAAAAGTAGCAACTCTCAGAATCGGGCGCCAGGGCTGCGGGCGATCCACATGGGAAAACGGCCCGGGCAACAGCAAAGGTCCGGCCCGCACAGGAGGAGGTGCGGGCCGGACCCTGGGTCGCGGACTAGCGGTTGTAGCTCTGCAGCGGGCCGAACACCACCGTCGCCGACGGGCTGATCTCCGTGTACTTGTTGTGGGAGATCCGGTTGTTGGTCTTGTTCTCGACGTCGACGTCGATCTTGTTCGAGGTCTTGTGGATCTCGTTGAACGACTTGCTGTTGAACGACTTGCTGTTGAGCGACTTGCTGTTGAACGACTTGCTGTCGAAGGACTTGCTGTCGAACGACTTGCTGTTGTGCGACTTGCTGCTGTGCGACTTACTGCAGCACGGCTTGCCGGACTTGGGGTGCGCGCTGGCCTGGGCCGAAGCCGCACCGGCACCGGCGAGACCGACCACGACGGCGCTGACGGCCAGGGAGCGGGCGAGCATACGGATGCGCATTTCTGCCTCCACGGGGAGCGAGGGGGTAGTTCGCACCGAATAACAGCATCCCCGCGGCTTTTGCGCCCCGAAGTACAGAAGCCGACACGAGCAGATCACCCGGACAGACGGACGTCCGGTACGAACTCCCCCCGCCCGACTCAGGCGTGGCGGTACGCGACGAGCGAGATCCCCACGTAGTGGACGGCGAACGCCGCCAGCGTGAACGAGTGGAAGACCTCGTGGAAGCCGAACCAACGCGGCGACGGGTTCGGCCGCTTGATCCCGTAGATCACGCCGCCCGCGCTGTACAGCACGCCGCCCACGACGACCAGCACGAGGACCGCGATACCTCCCGCGCGCATGAAGTCCGGCAGGAAGAACACCGCGGCCCAGCCCATCGCGATGTAGCACGGCGTGTAGAGCCACCGCGGCGCACCGACCCACAGCACGCGGAACGCGATCCCGGCAAGTGCCGCCGCCCAGATGAACCAGAGCAGCGCCAGCTGCCTGCCGCCCTCCAGCAGGAGGATCGTGAACGGCGTGTACGTGCCGGCGATGATCAGGAAGATGTTGGCGTGGTCGAGCCTGCGCAGCACGGCCGTGCCGCGCGGACCCCAGTCGCCGCGGTGGTAGAGCGCACTGACGCCGAAGAGCAGACAGGCCGTCAGCGTGTAGACCGCGCAGGCCAGCCGGCCGCGCGGGCTCTCGGCCATCGCCGTCAGCAGCACGCCCGCGAACAGGGCCGCCGGGAACATCACCGCGTGCAACCAGCCGCGCAGCCGCGGCTTGAGCACGGCGGCCGCGGCGTTCGCGACTCGCTGCAGCTCTCCCTCGCCCGTCGCACTCATGCGCCCATGCTACCTACGCGTCCGTAGGTTACGGCCGCGGGAGTGGCGCTGTTCACGCAGGAGCCGACTGGACATGACGTCTGAGCTACCTCATCATCAAACGAGCGCACACCCGACACCGGATGAGCTCATATGAGCGGCAACCGGGTTGGCACCCCCAAGGGGTAACGGTCTTGAAAACCAGATAGATGTGTCATCAGAGAAGAAACGGCCCAAACCCTCTACATCTGGAGCAAGCGGCACTCATGACCACCCCGACCAAACACGAAGGGCTCGTCTCCTGGGTCCAGGAGATCGCCGACCTCACCCAGCCGGACGAGATCGTGTGGTGCGACGGCTCCCAGGCGGAGTACGACCGCCTGTGCGCTGAGCTCGTCGCCAAAGGCACGTTCACGAAGCTGGACCCCGTCAAGCGGCCCGGTTCGTACTACGCCGCATCCGACCCGACCGACGTCGCGCGGGTCGAGGACCGTACGTTCATCTGCTCCGAGCAGGAGGAGGACGCCGGGCCGACCAACCACTGGATGGACCCCGCCGAGATGCGCGAGGTCTTCACCGGCACCTCCGGCGAGGGCGGCCTCTTCCGCGGCGCCATGCGCGGCCGCACCATGTACGTCGTCCCCTTCTGCATGGGCCCGCTGGGCTCCCCGCTCTCCGCGCTCGGTGTCGAGATCACCGACTCGGCGTATGTGGCCACCGCCATGCGCACCATGACGCGCATGGGCCGCGAGGTCCTCGACGAGCTGGGCGACGACGGCTTCTTCGTCAGGGCCGTCCACTCCGTCGGCGCCCCCCTGGAGCCCGGGCAGCAGGATGTGCCCTGGCCGTGCAGTTCGACGAAGTACATCTCGCACTTCCCCGAGACCCGCGAGATCTGGTCCTACGGATCGGGCTACGGCGGCAACGCCCTGCTGGGCAAGAAGTGCTACGCCCTGCGCATCGCCTCCGTCATGGCGCGCGACGAGGGCTGGCTCGCCGAGCACATGCTGGTGCTCAAGCTCACCCCGCCGCGCGGCGAGTCCACGTACGTCGCCGCCGCGTTCCCGTCCGCGTGCGGCAAGACCAACCTCGCCATGCTGGAGCCGACCACCCGCGGCTGGACCGTGGAGACCATCGGCGACGACATCGCCTGGATGCGCTTCGGCGAGGACGGCCGGCTGTACGCGATCAACCCCGAAGCCGGCTTCTTCGGCGTCGCGCCCGGCACCGGCGAGCACACCAACGCCAACGCCATGAAGACCCTGTGGGGCAACTCCGTCTTCACCAACGTCGCCCTCACCGACGACGGCGACGTGTGGTGGGAGGGCATGACCGACGAGCCCCCGGCGCACCTCACCGACTGGCTCGGCAACGACTGGACCCCGCAGTCCGGCACCCCCGCCGCCCACCCCAACGCCCGCTTCACCGTGCCGGCCGCGCAGTGCCCGACGATCGCGCCGGAGTGGGAGGACCCCAAGGGCGTGCCCATCTCGGCCATCCTCTTCGGCGGCCGCCGCGCCACCGCGGTGCCGCTGGTCACCGAGTCCTTCGACTGGCAGCACGGCGTCTTCCTCGGCGCCAACGTCGCCTCCGAGAAGACCGCCGCCGCCGAGGGCAAGGTCGGCGAGCTGCGCCGCGACCCGTTCGCCATGCTGCCCTTCTGCGGCTACAACATGGGCGACTACTTCGGCCACTGGCTCAAGGTCGGCGCCTCCGCGGACGCCGCGAAGCTGCCGAAGATCTACTACGTCAACTGGTTCCGCAAGGACGCGGACGGGTCGTTCGTCTGGCCCGGGTTCGGCGAGAACAGCCGCGTGCTGAAGTGGATCGTCGAACGGCTCAACGGGGAGGCCGAGGGCGTCCGGACCCCGATCGGGGTGCTGCCCGCAAAGGGCGCCCTGGACGTGGACGGGCTCGAACTCACCGAAGAGCAACTCGACTTCCTGCTCTCCGTGGACCCCGAGGTCTGGCGTGAGGAGGCCGCGCTGATCCCCGCGCACCTCGACACCTTCGGCGACCACACTCCGAAGGAGCTGTGGGACGAGTACCGCGCACTGGTCGACCGCCTGGGCTGACCTGGTTACGCGGCCGGCCGGACCGGCGGGTACGACAACGGCGTCGTACCCGCCGGTCCGTGTTTCCCCCTCCCCAATTCCGCTCAAGGCCCGGGTACGCGGTGATATCAGCTCTTCATTCACCGCATCATCCGGCCGAGTTATCCACAGGGGGATGCCGAATGCCCGGGAAACGCGGAAGACTTGGCAGTGCAACGCAACTGCACGGGCGAGCGACGGGTATGGGAGGGGAGCACATGCCGGGCACAGCGTCCCGACTGCGCGACAAGCATCGGGGGGAGGCAGAGCTTCTTCTCACCCGCGCGGTCGAAGAAGAAGTGCGCCGCTCCGGTGGCCGGACGGACGGCGTGGTGCTGCTCGGCCGGGCGCGGGCGGCGCTGGACGACATGGCGGAGCGCGCCGCCGAGGAGTACGGGGCGTTCGTGCGCGCGCTGGACGAGGCCGCCGCCGGGAGGCGTTCGCTCGCCGAGCGCTTCACCCCGCAGTCGGTCGGGCCCGCCGTGACGGCGACGCTCACCGCCGCCGCCATCGCCCTGCTCGTCTCGGCCGAAGAGGGCCTGGGCTCCACGGCCGCGCTCTGGACCGGGGTGGCCGCCGGCCTCGCCGGGTTCACCGCGGGCCTGGTGCAGATCGGGCTTGCCCACTGGCTCTCGGGCAACACGCGCTCGGGCGCCGCCCGGCAGCCCGGCGGCCCCGAGCAGCTCCGGCTGCAGTGGCTGACGGCGCTGGAGCTGCGCGGCGTACGGCCCTTCTTCGACCAGCAGCGAATGATCTCGGCCGCCACCCGCACGGGCAGCCGCAGCGAGCCCGCCGCCGACCGCCCCCGGCCGAGCGGAGCCGGTGGCGGAGGCACGGACCGCGAACCCCAGTCCCGCCGGAACCGCAGCCAGGAGGCGCGGCAGCGGGCCACCCTGGAGCAGTCCTACCGCCAGCTGCCCGAGGCCTCCCGGGTGTACGTCGGCCGCAAGGCGCAGCTCACCCAGATCGCCGGGTGGGTGCAGCAGGGCCGCGCCAGTACGGAGACCAAGCCGACCGTCGTCCTGCTGCACGGCCCGCCCGGCGCCGGGCGCACCACGCTCGCGGTCCGCGCCGCCCACCAGCTGCGCGAGCAGTTCCGTGCCGCCGTGGTGGTGGACCTGCGCGGGGAGAGCCTGGGCGAGGACCCGCTGCCCACCCGGGACGCGCTGCTGCACCTGCTCAACCGCCTCGGCGCGCCGCGCGATCAGCTCATGTTCCGCGAGCGCCCGGCACACGACGCGCAGTTGCGCCGGCTCATCGAGCTGTACCACCAGCATCTGACGTCCCTGCCGGTGTCCATAGTGCTGGACGACGCGGTCGACGCCGAGCAGGTCCGGCTGCTGGTGCCGGAGCGCTCCGAGAGCCTGGTGCTGGTGACCTCGCGGGAGCGGCTGGAGCTGCCCGGCGACCTCGACGCCTGGGTGCACCACATGCCGGTCGAGGGCCTGGAGCCGACCGCGGCCGAGGAACTGCTGAGCGAGATGGCCCAGGGGACGGAGGGCGCGGAGCGCTCCGCCGACCCGTACGACGCGCAGTCCACCGACCGCATCGGGCTGCTCTGCGGCGGGCTGCCGCTGGCGCTGCGCATCGCCGGCTCCGCGCTGGACGGGCGGAGCTTGGTCGGGCTCGCCGAGGCGCTGGACGCCTACGGGCCGGTGGGGCCGGTGGAGCGCGCCCTCTGGCTCCGCTACGGCGACCTGGCGGAGCCGACCCGGGCGCTGCTGCGCCGGCTGTCGCTGGTCGGCCGCGCGAGCCTGGGGGCGGCGGCCTGCGCCGCGCTCCTCGGCGTCGGCGAGGAGGAGGCGGGCAAGCGGCTGACGGCGCTGGCCCGCGCCGGGCTGGTGGAGCACGTACGCAGCTCCCGCTTCCGGGTGCACGACCTGGTGCGCCGCTTCGCCTACGCCCGGCTTCTCGACGAGGAGGACCCCGAGGTGCGCGCCGCCGCGCACGAGCGGCTGATCCGCAGCTACGCGGAGCTGGCCGACTCCGTGATCCGGCTGGTCGACGGGCATACGTCGACGCGTGCCGACCGCTTCGGCTCGCACGGCTTCACCTCGCTGGACTCCGCGCTGCGCTGGCTGGACGACGAGCAGAGCTTCATCACCGCCGCCCTGCGGCACGCCGAGGGCGTGGACCAGGCCGCCGTGCTGCACCTGCTCGGCGCCCTCGCGGACTACTGCCTGCTGCGCGGCGACCTGTACCGTCTCGGCGAGCTCAACGAGCTGACCAAGGCCGCCGACCAGGGACTGCTGATGCGCTCGGTGCAGTGGCGTACGGGCGTCGCCGCCCGGCAGCTCGGCGAGCTGGACAAGGCGCGCTCGACGCTGTCCTCCGTGGTCGACCTCTACCGCGAGGCGCAGCACTCCGCCGGCGCCGCCCGGGCCCTGCGCGACCTGGGCATCACCCTGCAGCAGCAGGGCAGCCTCCGGGAGGCGGAGGCGAAGCTGCGCGAGGCCCTGCAGATGCAGCAGGGCGAGAACATGCGCGGCGACCGCGCCTGGACGCTGCACGCGCTGGCGGCCGTGCTGCGCGACCGCGCGCAGCTGGGCGACGCGCTGGCGCTGCTGGACCAGGCGCTCGCGCTGCACCAGGAGAGCGAGAGCGTGCACGGCCAGGCGTGGGCGCACTTCCAGCTCGGGCAGGTGCGGCTGCGGATGGGCGACGTCCCGGGGGCCGAGGTGCAGTTGGAGGAGGCCCTGGAGCAGTACGCGCGCACCCGCGACGGCCGCGGCGAGGCCTGGGCGATGACGCAGCTCGCCCGCGCCCGCCTGGTCGCCGCCGACCCGGCGACGGCGGTGACGCAGCTCAAGGCGGCCCTCGCCCGGCATCGGGAGAACGACGACGCGCGCGGTGAGGCCTGGACGCTGTACTACCTGGGCCAGGCCCAGGAGGGCGCCGGCAAGCGGGAGTCGGCGGTACGGGCGCTGGAGCGGTCCCGGTCGATGTTCAGCCGCATGCGGGACGTGTACGGGCTGGCCTGCGCGCGGCACCACTCCGCGCGGGTCACCCGCGACCTGCGCGCGGAGCAGACCGGCACATTGCGCAACAGCGGCTTCGCCCGGCAGTTGCTCCAGGACGCCCGGCAGGACTTCCGCCGGGTGGGCGTGGCCCACGGCGAGGGATGGTCGTGCATCGAGCTGGCCGTCATCGACGCGGGCAACGGCCGCGCGGGGCAGGCGCTGGAGCTGGTGGACACGGCGATAGACCTGTTCGGCGGCATCGGCGACCGGCGGGGGGCCACGTGGGCCCGGTTCCTGCGCTGCACACTGCTGCCGTTCGCCTCGCCGGGCGGCTCGGTGGTGGGCGCGGCGGTGGCGCAGCAGGAGCTGTCGGAGTTGCTGGACGAGCTGCGTACGGCGACCGCGGGGCGTCGCGGGGTCGTCGACCCGGCGCTGGAGGACTACGCGGAGACGTTCCAGCTCGTGCTGGAGCGGGGCGTGGAGCCCGAGACGGGCTGGCAGGCCTGGCGCCTGGGCATGGTCCCGAGCCGGCACGCGCGGGAGGTCATGGGCGTCCCCCTGGACGGCGCGGCCTCCACGGACGACGGCGCCCTGGCGGGCTGACCAGCAGCCCCGGGGGGAGCCGGGCGGGGACTGCCGGCCGGCCGAGGCCGGCAGGACGGCCCCGTCCGGCGACGCCCGGGCAGGGGCGACGGCGTAGCGAGCGCTGACGACGCCCGGGCCCCCGGCTCGGCGCATTACCGAACGGTTCGCGCATGTCCCGCGCCGACCGGTGCCGGTGCGGACGCGGGGCAGCCACGGACCTGGTCCGTACCGTCCGCTGGGCCGTGCCCGCGCTGCCGGGCGCCTGGCCGTGCCCCGCCGTGAAGCCGTGCCCACGCGGAGCCATGCCCGCCGCTGGGCAGTATCCCGTCGGCCGTCGTCAGCGGCGGCGGCCGACCGGCTGCTTGTCTGCCTCCGGGCTCTCCGCCGGCGCCGGGGTGCGCGGTGACTCGCCGCGCGGGCTGTCGTCGCGCGGGGCGCCACCGCGGGGCGCGTCACCGCGCGGGGCGGACCCGCGCGGGGCGTCGCCACGAGGCGCGTCGTCACGCGGATCGCCCCCGTCTCCCGGGCCCTCGCCCTCCGGGCGCGTGCCGCCCGGACCGGCGTCGCCGCGGTCGGTCTTCTCCTTGAAGTCGACCTGACCCAGGTGCCGGTTCATGCTCTTCAGCAGGAACCACACCGCGACGCCGAGAAGCGCGAAGACGATGAAGCCGAGGACGCCCGGCGTGACCTTGTTCTTGTCGAGCTCCTCCGCGAGCGGGACGAGATCGGCAGCCAATGTGGTGTTCACACGCTCAATTGTCGCGGATGCCGGCGAAGAGGTCGTCCTCGGGGAGGGAAGTATCCACGAGCGACTTCGCCAGCTCGTACTCCTCGGTGGGCCAGACCTCCTGCTGGACCTCCATGGGGATCTTGAAGAACGGCCCGTCGGGGTCGATCTGCGTCGCGTGCGCGATCAGCGCCTTGTCGCGGATCGCGAAGAAGTCGGCGCACGGCACGTACGTCGTGATCGTGCGCTCCTTGCGCTCGAACTCCTTCCACCGCTCCAGCCACTCCCCGTACGGCGACTCCAGCCCGCGCGAGAGCATCGCCTCGTGCAGCGCGACGGTCCGCGGCCGGTTGAAGCCCTGGTTGTAGTAGACCTTCAGCGGCTGCCAGGGCTCGCCCGCGTCCGGGTAGCGCGCGGGGTCGCCGGCGGCCTCGAAGGCGGCCATCGTGATCTTGTGGGTCATGATGTGGTCGGGGTGCGGATAGCCGCCGTTCTCGTCGTAGGTCGTGATGACCTGCGGCTTGAACTCGCGGATCAGCCGGACGAGCGCCTCCGCCGCCTCGTCGACCTCCTTCAGGGCGAAGCAGCCCTCGGGCAGCGGCGGCAGCGGGTCCCCCTCCGGCAGCCCGGAGTCGACGAACCCCAGCCACGCCTGCTTCACGCCGAGGATCTCCCTCGCCTCGGCCATCTCCTTGCGCCGTACCTCGTGCATGTTCTTCTCGATGAAGGCATCGCCCTGGAGCTTCGGGTTCAGGATCGATCCCCGCTCGCCTCCGGTGCAGGTGGCGACCAGGACCTCTACGCCCTCCGAGACGTACTTGGCCATGGTGGCCGCACCCTTGCTCGACTCGTCGTCGGGGTGTGCGTGGACGGCCATCAGCCGCAGGTCATCGCTCACAGATTCAATCCTCGGTAACAGGTCGTCTAGGCCGGCTTCTATAGTGACTGAGCGGACTGACAATTCATTCCGCCGTCAGCCGCAGCCAGCCGCTCTGCCGGGAGGGACCATCATGGCCGGTGCGCCCCGAACGCTGCCCGAGGGCCGGTACGGCCGCTCGGCCGACGCCCGTGCCGATCGGCGGCTGAAGGTCGTCGGTGCCGTGCTCGGCACGGCCCTGCTCGGCTTCGTGGCCTGGGGCGCTGTCGATGCGACGGCCGGTTCGAAGGCGTCCGGGGAGCTGATCCGCTTCCAGGTGATGTCCGACGCCGAGGTCCAGGTGCACATCGAGGTCCGCAAGAAGACCGACGTCGACGCCGTCTGCACGCTGCGTTCGCTGGCAGCGGACAAGTCCGAGGTCGGCGTCCGCGACGTGCGCATCGACGAGCGGAAGACCCGCATCGACACCGTGGTGTCGATCCGGACCACCGAGCGCGGCGCCAACGCCGAGCTGGTCGGCTGCAAGGCGGCCGACGAGCGATAACAGTCGCCGTCTCGCTGCCGGAATTGTTACGATCGTGGTTTCGCCCCACCCACGAAGGCGCAATTCTTCTGGGTAGGGCGATTGCTGCATCCCAGACGCATGAGAAGTTCCCCCAGCACCAGAACCACCACCGACAAGGAGCACCTGTGACCCAGACCAGCGACAACGTCACCTGGCTGACCCAGGCGGCGTATGACCAGCTCAAGGCCGAGCTGGAGAACCTGTCGGGTCCCGCACGCACCGAGATCGCCAAGAAGATCGAGGCGGCTCGCGAAGAGGGTGACCTGCGGGAGAACGGCGGGTATCACGCGGCCAAGGAGGAGCAGGGCAAGCAGGAGCTGCGCGTACGCCAGCTTCAGCAGCTTCTCGAGAACGCGAAGGTCGGCGAGGCTCCGCCGGACGACGGCGTCGTCGAGCCCGGGATGGTCGTCACGATCGCCTTCGACGGCGACGAGAGCGACACCCTCACCTTCCTGATGGCCTCCCGGGAGTACGCGAGCGGGGACATCGAGACGTACTCGCCGCAGTCGCCGCTGGGCGTGGGAGTCAACGGCAAGAAGATCGGCGAGGAAGCCAGCTACGAGCTGCCGAACGGTAAAAAGGCGATGGTGACGATCCTCAACGCCAAGCCCTACGCAGCCTGACCGCGCGTCGGACGCAGCAGCCCATCGCGAAGCCCCCGACGGGAACCGAGGTTCCCGGACCGGGGGCTTCGACGTGTGCCGCGGGGCGCGTTACCCGGCGGAGTTGCGGTACTTCCGCACCGCCAGCGTGCGGAAGATCACGATGATGACGACCGAGTAGATCAGCGAGGCCAGCACCGGGTGCTGCATCGGCCAGGCGTCGGACTGGGAGACGCCCGGGTTGCCGAACAGCTCGCGGCATGCCTGCACGGTCGCGCTGAAGGGGTTCCAGTCGGCGATGTGCCGGAGCCACGGCGTCATGTTGCTGGAGTCCACGAAGGCGTTCGAGACGAACGTCACCGGGAACAGCCAGACCAGTCCGCCGGACGTGGCCGCCTCGGGCGTACGCACCGACAGCCCGATGAGCGCCCCGACCCAGGTGAAGGCGTAGCCGAGCAGGAGCAGCAGGGCGAACGCGGCCAGCGCCTTCAGCAGGCCCTCGTGGAACCGCCAGCTGACCAGCGCGGCGACGACGGCCAGCACCACCAGCGTCAGGGCGGTCTGCACCAGGTCGGCCAGGGTGCGGCCGGTGAGGACCGCACCGCGGGCCATCGGCAGCGACCGGAAGCGGTCGATGAGGCCCTTGTGCATGTCCTCGGCTATACCGGCGCCCGCCCCCGCGGTGGCGAAGGTGACGGTCTGGGCGAAGATGCCGGCCATCAGGAACTCGCGGTACACCTCGGAGTTCGTACTGCCGCCGACGTTCATCGAGCCGCCGAAGACGTACGAGAACAGCACCACGAACATGATCGGCTGGATCAGGCCGAAGATGACGACTTCCGGGATCCGGGACATCCGGAGCAGGTTGCGCTTGGCGACGACCAGTGAGTCCCGGGCGGACTGGCCGACACCCCCCAGCGCGGGTGGCGCCGTGGGTCCGGGGCGCGCCGGGGCGGTCGAGGCGGTCACTTGGCAGTCTCCTTCGCGGCGTCGTCGGCGGCCTTTCCGTCGCCGTCCTCGCTTGCCTTCCCGTTCCCGTCCTCGGTCTCGGCCGCGTGGCCGGTGAGCGAGATGAACACGTCGTCCAGGGTGGGGCGGCGCAGCCCGATGTCGTCGATGGCGATGCCGCGCTCGTCCAGGTCCCGGATGACGTCGGCGAGCAGCCGGGCGCCGCCGCTGACGGGCACGGTCAGCTTGCGGGTGTGGTCCGCAACCGTGACCTCGCCCTGGCCGAGGGCGCCGAGGACCTCGCTGGCGGCGAAGATCTCGTCGCGCTGGTGCACGACGACCTCCACGCGCTCGCCACCGGTCCTGGCCTTGAGCTCGTCGGAGGTGCCGCGCGCGATGACACGGCCGTGGTCGATGACGCAGATGTCGTGCGCCAGGTGGTCGGCCTCTTCCAGGTACTGCGTGGTGAGCAGCAGGGTCGTGCCGCCCTTGACGAGTTCCTGGATGACGTCCCAGAGCTGCTGGCGGTTGCGCGGGTCGAGGCCGGTGGTCGGCTCGTCCATGAACATCACGGGCGGCTCGACGACGAGCGCGGCGGCCAGGTCGAGCCGCCGGCGCATGCCGCCGGAGTACGTCTTGGCGGTGCGGTCCGCGGCGTCGGCGAGGTTGAACCGCTCCAGCAGTACGGCGGCGCGCGCCTTGGCGTCGCGGGCGCTCAGCTGGTAGAGCTGGCCGACCATCTGGAGGTTCTCGCGGCCGGTCAGATACTCGTCTACCGCGGCGAACTGGCCGGACAGACCGATGGACCTGCGCACCTCGTTCGGGTGCTTGAGGACGTCGATCCCCGCGACCTCGGCGCGGCCGGAGTCGGGCCGCAGCAGTGTGGTCAGGACACGTACGGCGGTGGTCTTGCCGGCCCCGTTGGGACCGAGCAGGCCGAGAACGGAGCCTTCGGGGACGTCGAGATCGACGCCGTCCAGTGCCCGCACATCGCCGAAGTGCTTGACCAGCCCTTCGGCGTGGATGGCGCCTGGCATAGAGATCTCCCCAGGTTGGATGGAAGTCGTGGTGGTGGACGGGTCTGGCGGCACTTCTCAACAAATGTCAGACATGGGCGGACGGTCGGACAACAGCAGGAGAATAGAACACACGATATATCGCGTCAAGTCGCGAGTGGCAGAGTCGCGTGAGGTGGGTGAATGGTGGGCTGAGGGGGTGTGTGCGCTGAGGAGCGCGGTTGCGTACGGGGCGGACCTGCGGCGCCGCGGCGCGTGTCCGGTGCGTCGTGCGCGGGGGCGCTCCGTGACGCGTGATGCCCGTGGGGCGTGGTGGGCGTCGTGCAGCGCTTCGTGCTCGTCGTACTCGCGTGTGTCAGGCAGTCACCGTGTACCCGGCTTTCCGGAGCGCGGCGAGCACCCGATCACAGTGCTCCCGCCCCTTCGTCTCTAGCTGTAGCTCGACTTCGGCCTCCGTGAGCCCGAGGCGCGGATCCGTCCGCACGTGGCTCACGTCGAGGACGTTAGCGTCCGCCTCTGACAACACCCCCAGCAGCGTCGCGAGCACCCCGGGCCGGTCGGTCACGCGCAGCCGGAGCGAAAGGTACCTCCCCGCCGCCGCCATGCCGTGCCGGAGAATGCGCTGGACGAGCAGCGGATCGACGTTCCCGCCGGAGAGCACCGCCACCACCGGCCCGCCCCCGAACGCCTCCGGGTCGGACAGCAGCGCGGCGACCGGAGCCGCTCCGGCCGGCTCGACGACCAGCTTCGCCCGCTCCAGGCACAGCAGTACCGCGGCGGACAACGCGTCCTCGGAGACCGTACGCACCTCGTCCACGTACTCGCCAATGATTTTGAACGGGACGTCGCCCGGCTTGCCGACCTGGATGCCGTCCGCCATCGTCCCGAACGACTCCAGCGCCACCGGGCGCCCCGCCGCGAGCGACGGCGGATAGGCCGCCGCCTCCTCCGCCTGCACGCCGACGATCCGTACGTCGGGCCGTACCGCCTTGACCGCGACCGCGATACCGGCCGCCAGGCCGCCGCCGCCGATCCCCACCACGATCGTCGACACCTCCGGGCACTGCTCCAGCACCTCCAGCCCGACCGTGCCCTGGCCCGCCACCACGTCGGGGTGGTCGAAGGGGTGGATGAGGACGGCGCCGGTCGCCGCGGCGTACGACTCCGCCGCCTCCAGCGTCTCGTCCACGACCTGCCCGTGCAGCCGTACGTCCGCGCCGTAGTCCAGCGTCGCGGCCACCTTGGGCAGCGGGGCGCCGACCGGCATGAAGACCGTCGAGCGCACGCCCAGCAGGGACGCCGCCAGGGCCACACCCTGCGCGTGGTTCCCGGCGCTGGCGGCGACCACGCCGCGGGCGCGCTGCCCCTCGCCCAGCCCGGCGATGCGCACGTACGCGCCGCGGAGCTTGAAGGATCCGGTGCGCTGCAGGTTCTCGCACTTCAGATGGACCGGGGCGTCGACCAGCCGGGAGAGGAACCTGCTGCCCTCCAGCGCGGTGACCCGTGCGATGCCGCCGAGGATGTCCTGTGCGTCGCGAACGTCGTCCAGGCTGACGGCACCGGCCGCGGCTGCGCTCATGGCCACAGTCTCGCACGCTGAGATGACGGCGGGTTTTCCACAGGGGCTTTTCCACAGGCCGTACGGCAAACGGCGGGGCCGCGTAATCTGTGGCCCAGTTCGAATTCGCGTGTCCACCCCCTGACCTACGGACCGATCCGCGCCCGTGTCCGTGCCCGTATCCGAGCCACCCGCTAGCAGCATTCGCCGCCGTACCCGTATCGGCGGCCAGATCCGCAGCCGGTGAACGTCCTCACGAAGTGAGCACCGTCCATGCCCTCCCCCTCCTCTCCCACCGACACCCCCGCAGTGGCCGACCTGCTGAACGACCTGCAGCATCAGTTGGCCGTCTTCGCCCGCCGCGCCGAGCAGACGCGCCTCGCCGGCGCCGGGCAGATGCGCAACACGATGGACCGCGCCGCCTACCTGCTGCTCAACCGTCTTGAGCAGCACGGCCCCACGGGCGTCAAGGCCCTCGCCGCCGGCATGGGCATCGACTCCTCGACCGTGACCCGGCAGGTCGCGCCGCTCGTCGACGGCGGCCTGGTCAAGCGCGCCACGCACCCCGAGGACGGCCGCGCCGTCGTGCTGGAGCTGACACCACTCGGCAGGGCGCGGCTGCACGAGGTGCAGGATTCGCGGCGCGAGCTGGTCGCACGGCTGACCTCCGACTGGACGCCGATGGAGCGCGCCACGTTCTGCACCCTGCTCACGCGCTTCAACACCTCGGTCTCACAGGCCAACGCCGGGCAGCAGGAAGGCCGGCAGCCCGGCCGGCAGGACGGGGAGGAGACCGGGGAGCGGGACGGCCTGGACGGCCCGCGGGACGGGGGCGGCTGACGCCGTCCGGTCCTCCGGCCACGTAGGTGCTGCCGACATCTTGACCCCGGCGCCCGGCTGCCGTCCTATGGGATCGAGGGCGGTGAAGGGAGCAGCGCTGTGCGTCAGCGGCGCTCGGCACAACAGCGCCGCCGTGCCCTGGAGTTCGAGACCTTCTGCGCGGGCGCGGCCGGGCGGCTGCTGCATGCCGCCCAACTCCTCACCGCCGAGCCGCCGGACGCCGCCCCGCAGGCCGAACGGCTGCTGACCCAGGCCCTGGCCCGTACGTACGCCCGCTGGGACCGGCTGCGCGGCGAGGATCCGTACGAGACGGCCCGGCAGCAGCTCGTCGCCCGCTACGCGCAGACGGCCTGGCGCTACCGCCGCACCACCGGCGGTCTGCTCGACCGGCTGTCGCCGCAGGAGCGGCTGGTGCTCGTGCTGCGGATGTCCGAGGGCGTCGCCGAGGAACAGACCGCGGCCGCACTCGGGCTGCCGCCCGAGCGAGTCCACCAGATACTGCTGCGGGCGAGCGCCGCCATGCTCAGCCGGCACACGCCGGCCCCGGAACGCACGCGCCGGGAGGTGGCGACGTCGTGATCTCCATCACCGCCCGCAAAGAGCAGGCCGTACGCGACCTCCTCGACGGTCCGCACCCCGCCGTGCCGCCCCAGCTCGCCGACCTGGCCGCCGCGCGCGGCCGGCGGCTGCTGCGCCGCCGGACGCTGCTGCGGTCGGGGGTGTGGCTGCTGCTCGTCGCGGCGCTGGCGGCACTGACGGTGTGGGCGGCGGTGAGCGGCGCGTGGGTGGATCACCCGGCGGAGACGACCCCGGACTTCGACGGCTGGTGAGGCCGCCGGGGCCGGTGTGCCGGGGCCCGTACGTCCGGGCCCCGTGCGTCCCGTGCCTCAGCCGCCCAGCGCCTGCGTGAGGTCCGCCAGCAGGTCGTCCACCGACTCGATCCCGACCGACAGCCGCACCAGGTCGTCCGGCACCTCCAGCGGCGAACCCGCCGCCGAGGCGTGCGTCATCCGCCCCGGGTGTTCGATCAGCGACTCGACGCCGCCCAGCGACTCCCCGAGGATGAACAGCCCCGCCCGGTTGCAGACCTCGACCGCCGCCTCCTCGCCGCCCTCGACGCGGAACGACACCATGCCGCCGAAGTCGCGCATCTGCTTCGCCGCGGTCTCGTGTCCGGGGTGGTCCGCGAGGCCCGGGTAGTACACGTGCGTCACCCGCGGGTGCCGGTCCAGCATGTGCGCGACCCGCGCCGCGTTGGCGCTGTGCCGGTCCATCCGTACGGCCAGCGTCTTGATGCCGCGCAGCACCAGCCAGGCGTCGAACGGCCCGGCCACCGCGCCCATCGCGTTCTGGTGGAACGCCAGCCGCTCGCCCAGCTCGCGGTCGGCCACGACGAGCGCGCCGCCGACGACGTCCGAGTGCCCGCCCATGTACTTGGTCGTGGAGTGCACGACGACGTCGGCTCCGAGCGCCAGCGGCTGCTGCAGGTAGGGGCTGGCGAAGGTGTTGTCGACGACGAGCAGGGCGCCGGCCTCGTGGGCGACGGCCGCGGAGGCGGCGATGTCGGTGATGCCGAGCAGCGGGTTGCTGGGCGTCTCCACCCACACCAGCTTCGTACGGTCGGTCAGCGCGGCCCGTACCGCCGCCGGGTCCCCGGTGTGCGCCACCGAGAACTGCACCCCCCAGCGCGCCGCGACCTGCGCGAACAGCCGGAAGGAGCCACCGTACGCATCATCCGGGATGACCACGTGGTCGCCGGGGGTGAGCGCGGTCCGCAGCAGGCAGTCCTCGGCGGCCAGGCCGGAGGCGAACGCGAGGCCACGGGCCCCGCCCTCCAGCGCGGCGAGGTTCTGCTCCAGGGCGGTGCGGGTGGGGTTCGCGGAACGGCTGTACTCATAGCCTCCGCGCAGGCCCCCCACCCCGTCCTGCTTGTACGTGGACACCTGGTGGATCGGCGGTACGACCGCGCCCGTCGCCGGGTCGGGCTCCTGGCCCGCGTGGATGGCGACGGTCTCGAAGCTGGGCTGGCTCATGCGGCCCGAGGATAAGCCCTGGAGGGGGGCCGTTGCGCGCGGCCGTCTGGTTTGCTGGAGGGGAGGACCCGTACGTGTACCAGCCCGGACCGCACCCTCTTTGAGAAGCCAGGACATATTAATGGAACTGTTGTTCGCACTCCTCGCCATCGCCCTGATCGCGTGGGTCGCCGTGCCCCTGCTGCGGCGTGGCCGGGGTGGCCGGGAGGTACTGCAGTCGAACGCGCGGGCCGTCGACCCGGCCGGCGGCTACGGCTTCGTACCCGTCGACGAGCTCGACGTCCGCCTCCCCGGCCCCGACCCGCAGCTCGCCGAGGTCCTGCAGGAGCTGCAGCAGGACCAGGACTGGCAGGCGGCCTCCCGGCTGCTCGCCCTCACCGACGACGAGTGGGAGCTGCGCTGGCAGCGGGTGCAGACGCTGGCGGGTGCGGCGGCCTTCGAGCTCGCGCAGCAGCCGGGCGAGGGCGGCGCGTGGCTGCGCTCGTGGCGGGCGGAGAGGCCCAAGGACGTGGGCGGCGCCGAGGTGCACGCGGAGTTCCTGGTCAGGCAGGCGTGGATGGCCGGGTCGGGGGCGGAGGAGTTCCCGGTGATCCTGGAGGAGGCGAAGAAGGTCTGCTCGGAGGCGGCGATGCTGGCGCCGGGCAGCCCGATGCCGTACATCATCGAGCTGGCCATCGCCCGGGGCGTGCACTACCGCGAGGCGGACTTCGAGGAGCTGTGGCACACGGTCGAGCAGCGCGCGGGCGACCACATGGGCGCGCATCTCGCGGCGCTGCAGTACGCGTGCGAGAAGTGGCACGGCTCCAGGGAGGCGGCGTACGACTTCGCGCAGCGCGCGGCCGCCTCGGCGGGGCCGGGGACGCTGCTGCCTGCGCTGCCGCTGTTCGCGGTCTGGGAGCACCTGCCCGAGGCGAACCTGGTGCGGGGGCTGTACGAGGGCGAGGTCGTCAGGCAGGCGATCGAGGGCGCGCAGTACGCGGTGCACCACGCGCCGGCGGACCACCCGATGCTGCCGCACGTACGGCACCTGCTGGCGTGCTTCCTGGTGCGGGCGGAGCGGTACGAGGAGGCACTGGAGCAGATGCGGCACGTGGACGGGTACGTGGGCGCGCTCCCGTGGTCGCTGAGCGAGCAGCCGGCGGCGGAGTACGCGGCGTACCGGGCGCTGGCGGTGGCGGGGTACGAGGGCGGCAGGGGTGCGGCGTTGAAGTGACTGCGGGAATGTCAGGGGTGCACGATACGTTCCCTTCAAAGGGAAAGAGCAGTGTCAGCGGAGGAGGCCGGGAGATGTTCCTGAACCGCCACAAGAACCACCTCGTCACCAAGGACGAGGCCCTTCCCGGCCGGCCCGCGCCCGCCTTCTCCGTCCCGGAGCGCCACACGGTGCTGGGCAACCCGCTTGAGGGCCCGTATCCGGAGGGCCTGGAGGTCGCGGACTTCGGGCTGGGCTGTTTCTGGGGCGCGGAGCGCAACTTCTGGCAGACGCCGGGCGTGTGGACGACCCTGGTCGGCTACCAGGGCGGACATACGACGCACCCGACGTACGAAGAGGTGTGCTCCGGCCGGACGGGCCACACGGAGGCGGTCCGGGTGGTGTACGACCCGGCGGCGGTGTCGTACGAGGAGCTGCTCAAGCTGTTCTGGGAGTCCCACGACCCCACGCAGGGCTTCCGCCAGGGCAACGACATCGGCACCCAGTACCGCTCGGCGATCTACACCCACACCCCCGCCCAGGCCAAGGCGGCGGACGCCTCCCGCGCGTCGTACGAGCAGGTCCTGAAGACCTCGGGCTACGGCGAGATCACCACAGAAATCCTCCCGGCAGCCGACCGCCCCTTCTACCCGGCGGAGGCGTACCACCAGCAGTACCTGGACAAGAACCCGGGCGGCTACTGCGGCATAGGCGGCACCGGCGTGAGCTGCCCGATCGGCGTCGCCAGCGCCGAGTGACCGGACCGGGGTGAGCGACGCCGAGCTGAATCGCTTCTCCCTCACTCGTTCGAGCGGCGGGAACGGACTGGCACCCGGTACGCTGCCACGAGGGATCAGACTCGGGCCCCATGGGAGCAGCAATGACGATCTCAACCGCCGGGCAGCCGCTCATCCCTCAGCCGGCCGCGACGGTGACCACCCTGCGGCAGGCCGTCAGACAGATTGCGCCTGCCGCGCTGCCGGCCTTCACTCGCGAGCTTGACCAGGCGGCTGACCAGACCCGGCAGGGCTCCGAGATGGGTCCGCTCCAGCGCTTCATCGCCCAGTGGGCCGTCTACGTCCACATCCAGCGCCATCCCGACATGGCCGCCCAGTTGCGCTACTGGGAGGACACCGCCCAAGGGGACGACAGCGCCCAAGCGCGGCGAGCAGTCTCCGAGATCGGCAAGATCCTGGACGCAGCACACACCGCCCTCGGTATCCCGATCCAGTGAGCGCGCGGTGGCGTTGGGAGTACGACCCGGATCAGCGCCGTCCTGATCCGCGAGAGCGCCGCCGAGTAGTCCGCGTACAACTGCTTGCGCGACTCCAGCGCCCGGTCCTCCCGCTCGCGCCGCCACCGCAACCGATCGGAGAACAGTGTCGCCCCCACTCCGATCGCCGCACCGAGCGCCGTGCTTACCGGCGATATCCACTCCACGACCGGGGAGCATAGGCGTGCCATGGTCCGGGCTGTGGCGGCTTGGCCCAACGATCACAGGCACGGCAGGCTCGCGCGCACGGGCGTCAAGCTCAGTGACCGGTCGAACGCCGGCTCCTGGCCCCACCGGCATCGCATCGCCCCGGCAGACCGCTAAAACGCTCCTCCCTCGCTCGTTCGAGCGGCGATATCGGGCCGGCGCCCCATACGCTGCCACGAGGGATCGGACTCAGCCCCATGGGAGCAGCGATGACCACCTCCACTGCCGGGCAACCGCTCATCCCTCAGCCGCCCCCGACGGTCACCGCCCTGCGGCAGGCCGTCAGCCAGTCGCGACCGCCGCGCTGCCGGCCTTCACCCGCGAACTGGACCAAGCGGCCGATCAGGCCCGGCAGGGCTCCTGACCCGGGCCGCTCCAGCGGTTCATCGCGCAGTGGGCCGTCTACGTCCACATCCAGCGCCATCCCGACCCAGCGAAGGAGCTGGCGCCGCTGGGAGGACACCGCCGAGTCGGGCGACGCTGTGCAGGCACCACGTGCTGCGTCCGAGACCGGCAGGATCCTCGACGAAGCACACACCGCTTTCAGCCGTCCGCCCCGGTGAGCCTCGACTGGCGCTGGGAGTACGACCCGGACCACGAGCAGGTCGCAGGCGGTATCCCCACCCCCCGTGGTGGCGGAGGTGGAACGACTGGCCGGGCAGCTCGTTGACCTGGCCGGTACCGGGATGGACGTCACCGACTTCGGCAGCAGAACCTGGTGACTGGGGTCCAGTTCGAGACCGACCTCTGTGAAGCGCTGGTCACTGAATATCCATGTCACCTCGCAGCGCACTCCCACTCCCGGTAGTACACCCGCCACGTGCGCTGCTGCTCCAAGGCACCACGGTGCCGCGCCTGACGCGCCGGACACCGTCACAATGGGGTAAATAGCACAAATTCGGATACGATCTGGATGCTGCGGGCGCAGGAGCGGAGCGCGCAAGAGGTGGTAGCCGATGGCGGACGACGGAGACGGCGCGGGCGCGTGGAGCCACACCTCCGGGCAGCTGGGCGAGCTGCTGGATCTTGTCGACGAGGCCGTCGTCGCGTGCGACCTCGCCGAGGGGACGATCCGGGGGTTCAACCGTGCCGCCGCCCGCCTCTTTCCCCGGCTGCGCCTGGGACAGCCGGCGAGTGCGTCGGCGGCACCCCTCGCTCGTGCCGCCGCCCGGAGGGCGACGCGCTTCTCCGCCGCCCACGAGGGCCGCAGGCTCCGCGGTCGCCTGCGTACCGCCGACGGACTCGCGGTATGGCTGGTCAGTCAGGTCAGCAGCGCACAGGAGGCCGAGGCGGCGCTCGTCGACGAACGCGCCAGGTCGGCCTTCCTGGAGGAGGCCGCCCAGCGCCTCGGCGCTTCGCTCCATCACGGCCGCACCGCCCGTACGCTCGTCGAGATCCTCACCCCGAAACTGGCGGACGCGTCCGTGGTCGTCCTGCCTGCGAGCGGGCGGCGTACGGACTGGCACCGGGCGGGTCCTGGCGATGAACGCTCCTTCGGAGAGGTGGCGGTCGAGAGACTCGAAGAGGTGCCCGAGGTCGCGAACGCGCTGTACGGCCTCCAACCGCGCCCCACTGTCATCGGCCCTCAAGAGCTGGACGCGCTCGGCAGTCTCATGCCCGCGGAGCTCGTTCCAGGCGGAGAGCCGCTCGTGGCCCAGCTCGCCGCGGGGGGCGTGCCCGCAGGCGCGCTGATCATGCTGCGCGGCCCGGAACGTGACCGCTTCGACGACGCGGACATCGAGCTGGCGCATCAGTTCGCCGTACGGGCCGGACTCGCGCTGGCGACGGCGGCACTCTATACGCAGCAGGCCGACACCATCGCCGTCCTGCAGGCCAGCATGGCCCCGGAACCGCTGCCCTCCTCCGAGGGCCTCAGGCTCGGCGCCGCCTACCGGCCGGCCGCTGAGACGCTGCACATCAGCGGCGACTTCTACCACGTGGCCCCCTCCGCCCTGGGCGGGGTCACGTTCTTCTTCGGTGACGTGTCCGGCAAGGGCGCGGAGGCCGCCGTGCTGGCAGGGCACCTACGGCAAAGCATGCGGACTTTGGCCATGGTCGCGAAGGAAAGCGAACCCCTGCGTGACCTGCATCTGCTCAACGACATCGTCCTCAGCGACGGCCACCGTTTCACGACCCTGGTCACGGGCTCCGCCCGCCCCTGCGACGACGGCTCGGTGAAGGTGGAGATCGCCGGCGGCGGCCACCTCTCCCCGCTCGCACTGCGCGGCGACGGAAGAGTGGAGGAAATCGTCTGCGAGGGCACGCTCGTCGGGGCGGTGCCCGATCCCAGTTTCGGCCTTACGGAGTTCCTTCTCGAACCCGGCGAGCTGATCCTCTTCTACAGCGACGGGGTCACCGAAGCACGAGGTGGTCCGAGCGGGCGCGAGATGTACGGCGACGAACGCCTCGTGGACGCGCTGGCCAGTTGCACCGACATGCAGGCCGCGTCGGTCGCCGAGCGGCTGGAGCTCCTCACGACCGAATGGCTCGCCGGCCGCCCGCACGACGACATCTCCATCCTGACGCTTCAGGCACCGCCCCGCCGGGGCTCCTCCCTGCACCGTCGGCCCGGGAGCCGCGCGAGTCCCCCCTTGCCGGAAAGGCCGGATTTCCATGAGTGAGGCCCGGATCACCGAGGCCGACCGGGCCGGCTTCGATGCCTGCCTGGCGGCTGCGGACGAGGATGCGGCGGTCGAGCTGGCCGTCGGTCTTGTGACGAGCGGCGTGAGCGCGGAGGACGTACTGCTCCAACTGGTGGCGCCCGCACAGGTGAAGGTCGGTGAGCGGTGGGAGTCCGGCGAGTGGACGGTGGCGCAGGAGCACGCAGCCACCCATGTCAGCACGAAGGCCGTGGACGGGGTCGCGTCCGCTGCCCGCGGCACCGCCCGCTCGCCCGGCGGGGCCGGTTCACGGGGCCACGTGGTGGTGGCGTGCAGCGACGGCGAATGGCACGTCCTCCCCTCGCAGATCCTCACCGAGGTGCTGCGACTGCGCGGCTTCGACGTGCGCTCACTGGGCGGGTCGGTGTCCCCGCAGGGGATTCTCTCGGACGTACACCAGAACGGCCCCGACGTGGTCGCTCTGTCGTGCACCCTGCCCTGGAACCTTCCGCTCGCCCACCGGCAGATCGAGATCTGCCGGTGGGCCGGTGTTCCCGTCATCACGGGCGGCGCGGGGTTCGGTCCCGAGGGCACATGGGCGTACGCGCTGGGTGCGGACCTGTACGCGGCCGACGCGCGCGGCGCCGCGGAAGCGCTGATTCGCCACTGGCCGCCGGTATTGCGCGGAGAGTCGTCGGTCCCGGCGGATGCCGTAGAGGCGTACGCCATGCTCGTCAGGCAGAGACCCGGGCTGCTGGAACATCTGGCCGCCGCGCTGCGTGACGTGGACCCGGGCTTGCGCGGAAGCTCGGGTACGGAGCACGTCTTCGGCTCCGGCGCGGAGCACGAGGAGGGCGCCGGGTTTCTCGGCCGTTTTCTGGATTCCCTGGCAGCGGCCGTCTACGTCGACGACGAGCGGGTGTTCACCCGAAATCTCGCCTTCGTGCAGGCCTACCTCTCCACCCGCTCGGCGGACTCGCGCCGCCTCCTCGTGATGACGGACGCCCTGGCCGACCGACTGCACGGGTCGCCCCGGGCCCTCGGCACACTCTCGGCGGGGCGCCGGTTCCTCGTCGAGCAGCAGGACGCACCTGGCCGCCCGGGATGAACGAGTGCCGCACGAGTGCCGCGACGGCGGTCGCACGCGGACGACACCTCCGCAGGCGCGGGTGTCCCGTGCCCGTGGCGGTCTGGTCGCCGCCGCGGGGGACTGGCGCCGGCGGCTCGCTGCGTTCCCCACCGGCCCGGTGCCGGGCTCACTGTGCACCGGGCCGGCCAGGGTTTCGCGCGTGCGGGCCTTCCGGCTCAGCCGAAGTTCACGTCGCTGCACATCAGGTAGGCCTGGTCGAGGTGCGAGGCCTGCCAGATCGTGAAGACGATGTGGTGTCCGGAGTAGCCGGAGGTCTGGACGGGGAACGTGATGTCGGAGGCCGGCGGGTAACTGCCGGTCTCGGTGATGAAGTCGAGGTCATCCCAGCCGAGGGCCTGGGTCTTGGGGTCGAACCCCTGTTTGCTCACGTAGACCCGGAAGAAGTCGGCTCCGTGGGACGCCTGGTCGTACAGGTGGATCGAGAAGTTGTCGGTGACGTCGGTCGTCGTCCAGGGACCGGGGTTGTTCAGGCTCTCGAAGTTCTGGTGGTTGTTGCTGCAGAGTTTCCCGTCGGGGGTCCGCTCCTCGAACCTCCCGCCGAGCCCGTCCTGGAGCATGCTCATCCAGTTCCACATGGTGTTGGGGTTGGCCTGGTAGGCCTGCCAGCACATGGGGTCCTCTTGCTCCATGACCGGGTTCAGGTGGTCGTCTCCCCACTCGTCCCAGCAGTGGTAGGCGCGGGTTGCCGGGTCGACGACGGTGCCGTGCGCCTGGGCGGGGCCGGTCCAGGCCAGCGCGCCGACGACCACGGCGATCAGCAGGGTGAGCGCCCGGAGAGGTCGGCGGGCGGCCGGCCGGGAGCGCTTGCCGGATGGGCTTGGCTTGTGCATGGGGGGTCTCCTCTTCGGTGGAAGAACACAGATGGGAGCGCTCCCACTACACTACTCGGCCTGGGTGATATGTCCATGAGGACAGCAGAGTTCCACCGGTGAGCCTCACGACCACCTGATCGTCGTCGTCCGGATCGCGCCGCCGTTCGATGCCTCGTCACCGAACTTCCGCGACCTCAGCGGCTCTACGCCGGTCCCGCCACGTGCCGTGCTTGCAGGCGATATCCACTCCACAGCGCACGAGCAGAGGAGCCTCGGCGCGGGCGGTCGGGCTAAGTGCGTTCCGTGGGGAGGGGGTGGATTCCCTCTCTTACCGCCCGGTGGATCGTTTGGGAGAGTTCGGCGGCGTCGCGGGTGAAGCCCGTGAGGAGGAGGCGTTTGCCGTCGTGGACTTTGATGCGGCAGTGGACGTCCCAGCCCATGGCCGCGCTGATCGCGTTCTTCTGGCCGCTGTCGGAGACCTTGCGGATGCTCTCCCAGGGGATCACCCGGGATTCGCCGGTCCTGCGGTAGACGAGGCCGCCCTGGCGGACCGTGTAGACCTCGCCGTGGCGGGTGGTGTAGCGCAGGCCGTTGGTGATGCCCGACCACAGGCACAGCAGGGCCACGCCCACCACCAGGCCGGCGAAGGTGCCGCTGGTGGATTCCTCGAAGGTCTGGATGACGATCGGGATGGAGACGGCAGCCGCCGCCACCCCGATCACTAACGAGATGATCCCGGTCCGCCCGTGGCGTGCCACGTCGGTCTGGTGGCGCCCTACGAAGGCACCGAGTTCCTGCTCACCCGGCACGGTCATGTGTCTCCCCCTCAGTCCCCCTTGTCGTGCGCAGCATTCTCGTGAGTTCCGCGACGTGCGACAAGAAGACCGGCGACCCGGGCGATCGACTGGCCCTCCGAGGTACGGGGCAGGTGGACGTCAGGTGGTGGTGAGGAGTTCGAGGGTGTCTATTACTCGGTGGGAGAAGCCCCATTCGTTGTCGTACCAGGCGACTACCTTGATGTGGCGGCCGTCGACGCGGGTGAGGGCCGAGTCGAAGACGGCGGAGGCCGGGTTGCCGGTGATGTCGGCGGAGACGAGGGGGTCTTCGGAGTATTCGAGGATGCCGGCCAGGGGGCCTTCGGCCGCTGTGCGGTAGGCGGCGAGGACGTCTTCGCGGGTGACGTCGCGGGAGACCGTGGTGTTGAGTTCGACGATCGAGCCGACCGGGACCGGGACGCGGATCGAGTCGCCGGAGAGCTTGCCGTCCAGGCCGGGGAGGACGAGGCCGATGGCCTTCGCGGCGCCCGTGGTGGTGGGGACGATGTTGACGGCTGCGGCGCGGGCGCGGCGGGCGTCGCGGTGGGGGCCGTCCTGGAGGTTCTGCTCCTGGGTGTAGGCGTGCACCGTGGTCATGAAGCCGTGCTCGATGCCGGCGAGTTCGTCCAGTACGGCGGCCAGGGGGGCGAGCGCGTTGGTGGTGCAGGAGGCGTTCGAGACGATGGTGTGGGCCTGCGGGTCGTACGCCTCGGTGTTCACCCCCGGCGCGAGGGTGACGTCCGCGCCGGCGGAGGGGGCGCTGACGAGGACCTTGCGGGCGCCCGCGTCGAGGTGTGCGCGGGCGGCGGTGGCCGCGGTGAAGCGGCCGGTGGCTTCGAGGACGACGTCCACGCCGAGTTCGGCCCACGGCAGCTTCGCCGGCTCCCGCTCGGCGAGCACCTTGATGCGGCGGCCGTCCACGACGAGGGTGTCGCCGTCCGCCGTGACCGGGCGGCCGAGGCGGCCGGCGGTGGTGTCGTAGGCGAGGAGCCGGGCGAGGGTGGCGGGCTCGGCGAGGTCGTTGACGGCGACGACGTCGAGGCTGCTGTCGCGTTCCAGCAGCGCGCGCAGCACGTTGCGGCCGATGCGGCCGAATCCGTTGATGGCGATGCGGGTCATGGTCTTCCTGCCTTCCGGGTGTCTGCGGCTTTCCCACGGTTTCCTGCGCTTTACCGGTAGGTTCGCCCGCCGTACGGTCCCGTGACAGCGGCCTGGGTGCCACACTCCGCAAGGATCTCGCCAGCTCCCCGCCGCCTATTCGCCCCTCGCGAACGTGCGCCGGTACTCGCTCGGCGTCGTCCCCAGAATCTGCTGGAAGTGGAGCCTCAGGTTCGCGCCCGTACCGAGGCCGACACGGTCCGCGATCTGCTCCACGCTCTGCTCCGAGCGCTCCAGCAGTTCGCGTGCCACGTCGATACGGGCCCGCATGATCCACTGCATCGGCGTGTACCCGGTGTCGTCCACGAACCGCCGCGAGAACGTGCGCGTCGACACCCCCGCGTGCCGGGCCAGCGCCTCCAGGGTCAGCGGCTCGCCGAGCCGGTGCAGCGCCCACTCCCTCGTCGCGGCGAACCGCTCGCCGAGCGGCTCCGGCACGCTGCGCGGCACGTACTGCGCCTGGCCGCCGCTGCGGTACGGGGCCGCGACCAGGCGCCGGGCGGCGTGGTTGGAGGCGGCCACGCCGAGGTCGCCGCGGAGGATGTGCAGGCACAGGTCGATGCCGGAGGCCGCGCCCGCGGAGGTCAGGACGCTGCCTTCGTCGACGAAGAGCACGTTCTCGTCGACCCGCACCCGCGGGTGCTTCGCGGTGAGCGCGCGCGTGTAGTGCCAGTGGGTGGTGGCGCGGCGGCCGTCGAGGAGGCCGGTGGCGGCGAGGGCGAAGGCGCCGGTCGAGATGGCGGCGAGGCGGGCGCCGCGGCGGTGCGCGGCGATCAGGGCCTCGGTGACCGCGGGCGGGGGGTCGTCGCGGTCGGGGAACCGGTAGCCGGGGACGAAGACGATGTCGGCCCAGGCCAGCGCGTCGAGGCCGTGCGCGACGTGGTACGAGAGACCGTCGCCGCCGGCGACCAGCCCCGGTGCGGCGCCGCACACGCGCACCTCGTACGGCATGCTCCGGCGGGTGCTGAAGACCTGCGCGGGGATGCCCGCGTCGAGGGGTTTGGCGCCTTCGAGGACGAGGACGGCGGCGCGGCGGAGGCGGGAGGCTGGCACGGGGACACGGTACGTGCCTGTCCGCGCTTCCTCAGTCGCGCGGGAAGTACGTGCCGGGCGGTGCCCCCACGGTGCGGTGGAACGCCGCCACGAACGCGCTCGGCGAGGCGTAGCCGACGTGCCGGGCCGCGGTGGCCACCGTCGCGCCGGAGGCGAGCAGCGGCAGGGAGGCCTGGAGGCGCAGGTGCGTACGCCAGCGGCCGAAGGGCATGCCGGTCTCGGCGACGAAGAGGCGCGCCAGCGTACGGGGCGCCGCGCCGGCGTACGGGGACCACTCCGCGAGCGTGCGGGCGTCGGCGGGAGTGTCGCGCAGCGCCTCGGCGACGGCGCGGGGGCGGGGGTCGTGGGGCATGGGCGCCAGCACGGACGTCGCGGCGACGGGGGTGAGCTGGTCGAGGAGCACGGCCTCCGCGCGGGCGCGGGCGGCCGGGGCGGGGGCGTCGTCGGCGAGGTGGTCGAAGAGGGCCCGCAGCAACGGGGTCACCGCCACCACGGTCGGCTCCGACCACCCCGGGGCGACGGGGGCGGCGTCGGCCGCGCCCGGGTCCGCTGCCCCCGGCGCGCGCCCGGCGGCCGGGGTGCAGTCCGCCGCCGTCGGCTCCTGGGCCCAGGCCGCACGCTCGGCGGCCAGGGCCGGGCCCGTCTCGGCCCCGGCCCGGATCCGGGCCGAGCGCGTGTGCCGGTCCGCCGCCGGGCGGGTACGGAGCGGGTGGTCCGCGGCCGTCGGGGCCGGGCCCGGATGCCGGACGTACAGCGCCCGCGGCTCCGTGGTGCCCGCCGTGCCGGTCGCGTGGCCCACTCCCGGGGGGATCCACAGCGCCGACGTCGTCGGCAGCACCCACGTGCGCCCCAGCGCCCGCACCATCAGGACACCGCTCCGTGCCCACGCCAGTTGCGGCACGGGGTGGCGGTGGTGGCCGATCCAGCCGCCGCCCGTCGTGGCGAGCCCCGCCACGAGCACCGCGCCGCCCCCCTGGGCGGAAGCGGAAGCGGAATCGGAGGGCGGTGCGGGGCCGTTCAGCGACATGGCTGGCCAGACTAGCGCGTGACGGCCACTCCCTCCCCCGCCCGTCGGCCGGGCGAAGCGGAAGCGCACGAACGGGCCGCCGCCCGGGTAGCAATCGGGCATGCGCCCCGTGGACTACGACGACCGCCTCCACCGCACCTACGCCGCAGGCCGCGCCCTCACCGACGCCCAACGCACCGCCTGGTCCCGCGCCTTCGCCGCCCGCCTGCCCGCCGCCCGGCCGCTGCGCGGGCTGGACCTCGGGTCCGGCACCGGGCGGTTCACACCGCTGCTCGCCGCGGAGTTCGGCGGTCCGGTTACGGGCGTCGAGCCGTCGGCGCGGATGCGCGAGCAGGCGGTCGCGTACGCCGCGCATCCGCGGGTCGCGTACGTCCCGGGGCGCGCCGAGGCGCTGCCGCTTGCGGACGCGTCGGTCGATTTCGCGCTCGGCTTCCTCGTCTGGCACCACGTACGGGACAAGCACGCCGGCGCCCGCGAGCTGCACCGCGTGCTACGGCCCGGCGGCACCCTGCTGCTGCGTACGGAACTCACCGACTCGCTGCCCGAGTTGTGGTACCTCGACGCCTTTCCGCACGGGCGCGACGTCCTCGCCGCGCTCTACGAGCCGCTGTCAGTGCTGCGCGATACGTTCGAGACGGCGGGGTGGGAACTGAAGGGCGTGGGCGAGGTCGGGTTGCCGGCGCCCGGGACGTGGGCGGGGGCGCTGGCCCGGTTGCGTACGCGGGCGTTCTCCCTCTTCGAGCACATGCCGGAAGCCGACATCGAGGCCGGCTTCGCGGAGTTGGAGCGCCGGGTGGCCGCTGCGCCGCAGGCGCCCGCGCCGGTGACGCCGGGGACCGTGGTCACCTTCCGCCGCGGATGAGGGCCGCGGGCTTCACCAGACGCCCACCTCGCTGTTCGGCTTGATCTGCGCCACCACCGGCACGGCCTCGCCCACCGCCTCGACGGCCTCCACCGACCACGGCCCGACGGCGACGAACACCACGTGCTCGATCCCGTACTCCGCGAACGACTCGCATCGCTCCGCCACCGACTCCGCCGGCTCCCCCAGCTCCATCCGGGCGGTGACCGTCTTCTCGACCTCCCAGAACGGCCGCCCCGCCGCCGCGCAGTGGTCCGCGAGCACGTCCAGCTCGCGGCGGAGCGTCAGGCCGCCGTCCGGTACGTCGAAGAAGTTGCACGCGTCCGCGTACTGCGCCGCCAGCCGCAGCATCGGCCCGTCGCCCACGCCGCCGACGAGCACCGCGGGCCGCGGCCGCTGCACCGGCTGCGGGCTGCACACGGGGTAGTCCAGTGTGAAGTGCCGCCCGTCGAACGGGCCGGTGTCGCCCGCCCACATCTGCTGCGCCAGCCGCAGCGTCTCCTCCAGCCGCTCGACCCGCTCGATCGCGGGCGGCATGGTCAGGCCCATGGCGTACGCCTCGTCCTCGCGGTAGCCGGCGCCGAGACCGAGCCAGGCGCGGCCGCCGGAGAGCACGTCGAGGGTGGTGACGGCCTTGACGAGCAGGGCGGGCGGACGGTACGTGACGCCGGTGACCATCGTGCCGATGCGGACCTGCTCGGTGCGCGCGGCCAGGTAGCCGAGGGTGGTGTACGCCTCCAGCACCGGCTCGTCCGGCGTGCACGTGGGATCGGCCTGCAGCAGGTGGTCACCGACCCAGACGGTGTCCACGCCCGCCGTGTCCGCCGCGCCGACGACCTCGGCGAGCGCGGGCGCGAGGGCCGTGGGGCCGCCGGGCCAGGAGAAGTCGGTGACGTTGATGCTGATGCGCATGGTGGGCGGCCTCCTCGTCGCTTACCACGCAGTCTGCCTGTGGCGGCGTGTGCCGGTCGTCCGTCCACAGGAGTCAACTTTCTTACTCCCAGGGGAGTAACGGGCGGTCAGGCGGCCTTCCCGGGGCGTCAGGGGCCCGTCGCCGAAGGAGCCGGGGCGGCACGCGGACGGGGGTGCGCGGCGACTGCGTACCGTGGTGCCATGAGCACCGCCAAGTTGACGCCCGCCCGGCGCCGCGCCGTGGCCGGGGCCGACGCCGCGACCGGGCTGGTGCGCGCGAGTGAGCGCGTGCTGGAAGGGCTGGTGGACGGCGGTTTCGCGGTACGGCATCCGCGCCCGCCGCACCGGCACTACCTCACCCCCGCCGGGCGTGAGCTGCGCGACCGGCTGCTGGCCGACGCGGAAGCCGCCGACGCGGAGCCGGTGAGCGGCCGGGACCCGGCGGAACCGGGGGTGTTCGCGGCCCGTACCGGCGGCGAGCCCGCCCCGCCCGACGCCGAGGCGCGCGCCCGCGAGGTGCGCAGCGCCTGGGAGGGCCTCGCCGAGCTGCGCCGGGTCACCAACGCCGACGGCGCTACCGACATGCCGTGCGCCTGGGAGCGCACGCACCTGGCGTCTGCCGTCGCCCTCGCGCTGGAGGCCGGCGGCCTGCCCCCGGCCACCCCCGAGACCGGCGGCTACACCGTCGCCCCCGCCGCGCACCAGCCGGAGGCGGTACGGGCCGACTGGCGCCCCGGGCCGGCGCTGCGGGAGCTGGTACGCGCCGCGGGGGTGCTGGAGGCGGCCGGCTGGCAGGTCTCCGAACACCCGGAGCGCGACGGCGGGATGTACCTGCTGGCCTCGCCGCGCCGCCGCTGACTTACCCGTTCCGTACGACCCCGCCCGTGCCGTACGACGTATGCCGTGCGGCGCCTCCCGTACGCCCCGGGGCACGCAGGGGCGCGTACGGGCACCTTCGCGCCCGTACGCGCCCTCCCCCCGAGACCCCCGTGCCTCTCCGGCGCTACGCCGCCTCCCGCTCCGTGACCTTCAGCCGGCCCTTCTTGATCACCGCCAGCCGCGGTGCCCGCCGGGCGATCGCGCTGTCGTGCGTGACCAGCACGTACGTCAACCCCAGCTCCTTCCACAGCCCTTCCAGCAGCGCCACGATGTCGTCCCGGGTGTCCTCGTCGAGGTTGCCGGTCGGCTCGTCGGCCAGCAGCACCTTCGGCTGCTTCACCAGCGCCCGCGCGATGGCCACGCGCTGCTGCTGCCCGCCGGACAGCTCGCCGGGCAGATGCGTCAGCCGCTCGGTCAGGCCCACGGACTCCAGCGCCTCCGCCGCCCGCTTGGCGCGCTCGGTCGCCTTCACGCCGAGCGGCACGAGGGCGGTCTCGACGTTCTCCTGGGCGCTGAGGGTGGGGATGAGGTTGAAGCTCTGGAAGACGAAGCCGATGGTCGCGGCCCGTACCCGGGTGAGCGCGGCCTCGCTGAGGCCGCCGAGGTCGGTGCCGTCGAGGCTGAGCGTGCCGGAGGTCGCGCGGTCCAGGCCGCCGAGCAGTTGCAGCAGCGTCGACTTGCCGCCGCCCGTGGGGCCGCGGACGACGAGCTGGTCGCCGTCGGCGATGGTGAGGTCGACGCCGGCGAGGGCGTCGATGGCCTCCTTGCCGCGCTGGTAGCGCTTGGTGACGCCGGTGAGCTGGTACATCGTGGTCAACTCCTGGGTGCCGCGGGGTGAGGTGGTCGGGGGAGGGTGGGGCTACTCGACGCGCCGCAGCGCGTCCGCCGGCCGCAGCCGCGCCGCCCGCCAGCCGCCGAAGAGGCCGGCGATCAGCCCGCCGGCGACCGCGAGCGCGACGGCCAGGGCGATCACGGACAGCGTCACGGGCGCCTGCAGTGCGACTTCCACGGTGGAGTTCGCCGCGTCCACCATCTCCTTCGGCCCGCGCATCACGGCGCCCTCGGGCATGTCGGAGCCGGGGCCCACCGAGGCGTCGAGCGTCGGGGCGACGGTCGTCACGATGTACGCCCCGGCGACCCCGAGCGCGATGCCGAGGACGCCGCCGAGGATGCCGTTGACGAACGCCTCACCCATCACCTGCCGGACGACGCGCCCGCTGCGCCAGCCGAGGGCCTTGAGCGTGCCGAACTCCCGCACGCGCCGGCCGACCGCGGACATCGTGAGCAGCCCGGCGAGCAGGAAGGCGGCGATCAGCACGACGACCGAGAGCCACTTGCCGATGTTGGTGGCCAGGTTGGAGGCGGTGGAGAGGTTGCCGGAGACCTGCTCGGCGAGGTCGGAGGCGGAGGTCACGCTGGCGCCGGCCACGTTCTCGTCGATGGCGTCCTCGACGGCGGGGATGTCCTCGGAGCTGTCGGCCTTGACGTAGATGGTGGAGACCTTGTCCTCCAGGTCGGCGTCGGACAGCTCCTGGGCGCGCTTGAGCGGGATGTAGACGTTCGCGGTGGCGGCGCCGGTGTCGGCGGTGGCGATGCCGACGATCTCGAACTTCTTGCCCTTGATGGTGACCTCGTCGCCGACCTTCAGGTCCTCGTCCTTGGCGTACGCGCTGTCGACGACCGCCTTGAGGGCGTCGGTGTCGTTCTTGCCGAAGGTCACGCCGTCGCTGATCTTGGACGAGGAGAGCGGGCCGACGTCCTGCTCGGTGACGTCGAGGCCGGTGACGGTGAAGGAGTCGACGTCGATGTCGGCGCCGCCGCCCTCGATCCGCGGGCCGCCCCCGCCTCCGCCGCCGGGTCCGCCCTGGCCGGGAGCCGCCTTATCGGTGGCGCCGCCCTCGATCTTCCCCTGCTGGAAGTCGCCCTTGAACTCGATGTCGTTGAGCGCCAGCGCGCCCACCGCCGTGTCGACGCCGTCCTGGGCCTCGACCTCGTCGACGACCGAGTCGTCGAGGTGGTCGAAGCCGCCGAGCGGCATCAGCCGGTCGTCGGTCTTGGTGGCGTCCTCACCGTCCTCGCCCGGTCCGATACGGAAGCTCTGCGGACCGCCGCCGCTCTCGTCCGCCTCCTTGCTGACGGTGAGGTCGGTGCCCACGCCGTAGAGGGAGTGGAGGACTTCGTCCTGGGCGTCGCGCATGCCGGCGGCCACGGATGACACGGTGATGACGAGGCCGATCCCGAGCGCGAGGCCGAGGGCGACGACCAGTGCGGCCTTTCTGCGCCGGCGCAACTCGCGCCGCAGGTAGGTGAGGAACATGCGGCGAAGCTATGGCGCGATGTTGGGGAAAGGCTGAGGTCACCGTGAGAGTGCCATGAGAAAGGGCCGGGCCTCGCCGTACGTACGTCGTACGGTCCAGGTCCCGGCCCTGTGCCGGTGCTACGGCGCACGCCCGCGGCGCCCGCCGGAGGAAGGCGCTCCGCGCCCCCCTGCCCTGCGGTACGCCGGAGCGCACGGGGCATCGGCTCCGTGCGCCCTCGGCGCACCGCGTCGGCTCGGCGGCGGCGCGCCTCGGCTCAGAGCGCGCTGCCCTGCTGCCAGGCGGCCCAGTCCATGTTCCAGCCGTTGAGGCCGTTGTCCGGGGCGATGGTCTCGTCGGGCGAGTTCTTGACGATCACGACGTCACCGACCAGCGACTGGTCGTAGAACCACGCGCCGTCCGTACCGGAGTCGTCCGCGCCCTGCTTGTCGAACAGGCCGACGCAGCCGTGGCTGGTGTTGGCGCTGCCGAAGACGCCCCGGCCGCCCCAGTAGTTGCCGTGGATGAACGTGCCGGAGGTGGACAGGCGCATGGCGTGCGGCACGTCCGGGATGTCGTACTCGCTCTCGCCTTCGTCGTCGGTGAAGCCGACCGTCGAGCCGTCCATCCGGGTCTCCTTGTGCTTCTCGGAGATCACCATCTGGCCGTTGTACGTGGGGTTCTCGGGCGAACCGGCGGAGATCGGGATGGTCTTGACCTTCTTGCCGTCCCGCACGACCTCCATCGTCATGGCCTTGACGTCGACGGTGGTGACCTGCGAGCGGCCCACGGTGAAGCTCATCTCGCGGTCCTGCACGCCGAAGACGCCGGGCGACGCCTCGACGCCGTCGAGGTTCATGTCCATGGTGACGGTGGAGCCCGCCTCCCAGTACTCCTCCGGACGGAAGTCGAGCCGGGTGTCGTTGAACCAGTGGCCGACGACCTCCTGGCCGCTGCTCGTCTCGACCCCGATCTTCGACTCGACGGCCGCCTTGTCCTCGACCGGCTTGTCGAAGTTGAGCGACACGGGCATGCCGACGCCGACCTCGGTGCCGTCCTCCGGCGTGAAGTAGCCGATCACGCTGTTCTCGGCGGACACCGTGGAGAAGTTCGCGTTGGAGGTGGACACCTGGCCGTCGCCGTCCTTGGCCTTGGCCGTGATCCGGTACTCCGTGCCGCGCTCCAGCGCCGCGTCCGGGGTCCAGGAGGCGCCGTCGTCCGCGATGGTGCCGGCGATCGGCTCGGTGCTGCCGACCGCGGTCAGCACGACCTCGGTGAGCTTGCCTCCCTTGACCGTGACCTCGGTGTCGGAGTTGATCCCGACGTTCTCCGTACCGTCCTTGGGCGCGATCGATATTCGGGCGTCCGGCACGTTCTTCTTCTCGTCCGAGGCGGACTCCTTCTTGTCCCCGGAGCCTTCCGCATTGCTGTCGCCGCCGCATGCGGTCAGCCCCAGCACGGCACTCATCGCCAGCGCGGTCAGCGCCACCCCGCGCCGCCCCTTGCCGTACACCCTCACGTCGTAACTCCCCTTCACCGCGAAGGGCACGATGCCCTGTCTCACGGAGTAGGACGCCCAGTCCCCACTAGTCCGTTCCGTACTGCCTACCCACTGTGGCACACGCCACCGACGCTCCTGACCGGCGGTCGGGCGTATCGCCCCGCATCCGGTCGGAAGGAGAGGGAACGGCGCAGGTCAGCGCCCATTCGATCAGATTGCGACGAATCAGGAAAGAGGCCCTGTGACGGACTCCGCCGCCGCGACGAGCCGACCAGAACGGACCAATCCCTCTGCTGCCGCCAAATCCGGCGACAGGAACCGGTCGTCCCCCGGCCCCGCGACCCCCGCGTCGCGCACGGCGCGCAGCACGGCCTGCGTGGCGGGCGCCGGCGTGAGTCCGGCGCGCAGCTCGACGGCCCGGGTGGCCGCGTACATCTCGACGGCCAGCACCTTGGTCAGATGGTCGATCGCGGTACGCAGCTTGCGCGCCGCGGACCAGCCCATCGAGACGTGGTCCTCCTGCATCGCCGACGACGGGATGGAGTCGGCCGACGCCGGCACGGCCAGCCGCTTCAATTCGCTGACCAGCGCGGCCTGGGTGTACTGGGCGATCATCAGGCCCGAGTCCACGCCGGGGTCGCCGGCCAGGAAGGCGGGCAGGCCGTGGCTGCGGTTCTTGTCCAGCAGCCGGTCGGTGCGGCGCTCGGCGATGGAGCCGAGGTCGGCGGCGGCGACGGCGAGGAAGTCCAGGACGTATGCGACGGGGGCGCCGTGGAAGTTGCCGTTCGACTCCACGCGCCCCCCGATCACCACCGGGTTGTCGACGGCGGCGGCCAGCTCGCGGTCCGCGACCGTACGGGCGTGGGCGAGGGTGTCCCGGCCGGCGCCGGCGACCTGCGGCGCACAGCGTACGGAGTACGCGTCCTGTACCCGGGGCGCGGCGGGCAGCCCGTCGTGGCCGGTCTGGTGGTGGCCGGTGAGGCCGGAGCCGGCGAGCACCTTGAGCATGTTGGCGGCGCTGGCGGCCTGGCCGGGGTGGGGACGTACGGCGTGCAGTTCCGGCGCGAGCACCCGGTCCGTGCCGAGGAGTGCCTCCAGGGTGAGCGCGGCGGTGACGTCGGCGGCGGTGAGCAGCGCGGCGAGGTCGGCGCAGGCCATGAGCAGCATGCCGAGCATCCCGTCGGTGCCGTTGAGCAGCGCGAGGCCCTCCTTCTCGCGCAGGGTCACGGGCGCGAGGCCGTGCGCTGCCAGCAGTTCGGCGGCGGGGTGCACGACGCCGTCGGGGCCCTCGGCGTCGCCCTCCCCCATGAGCGCCAGCGCGCAGTGCGAGAGGGGCGCGAGGTCGCCGGAGCAGCCGAGGGAGCCGTACTCGTGGACGACCGGGGTGATGCCGGCGTTGAGCATCCCGGCCATCGCCTGCGCGACCTCGGGCCGTACGCCGGTGTGGCCGGAGGCCAGCGTCTTCAGGCGCAGGAACATCAGCGCCCGTACGACCTCGCGCTCCACCCGCGGGCCCATGCCGGCCGCGTGCGAGCGGACGATGTTGCGCTGGAGCTGCACGCGCAGGTCGGGGCTGATGTGCCGGACGGCGAGCGCACCGAAGCCGGTGGAGACCCCGTACACCGGGTCGGGCTTGGCGGCGAGGTCGTCCACGACGCGGCGCGCGGCGGCAAGTGCGTCGAGGGCGCCTGCCGACAGCTCGACGGGGGCGCCGCGGCGCGCGACGGCGAGGACGTCGTCCGCGGTGGTGCCGGCGGGCCCGAGGACGACCGGCGCGGGACGGGAGTGCATATTCATATTCAGAAACCTTACGAAGTGAATCCTGAGCTGTCACGGGCGCTGCACGGACCCCCTCGCCGGACGTCCAACTGATCAGAAAACGCACTTGGTCAGCCCTGGCGCGGCACGGCTTCACGCACTACGTTAGCGAGCGTTAACGCCACGAGCCGCCGGAGGCCGATACGCATGGGCGAGGGCATCGCCGTCCGCACGCACGAGCACGTCGCCGAGCTGGTCCTCGACCGGCCGGAGGCCATGAACGCCGTCTCCACCGAGCTGGCCCGCGTGCTCACCGAGACCACCGCGCGGCTGGCCGCGGACGCCTCCGTACGGGCCGTGGTGCTCACCTCCAGCCACGAGCGGGCGTTCTGCGTCGGCGCGGACCTCAAGGAGCGCAACGGCTTCACCGACGCCGACATGCACCGCCACCGCCCCACCTCGCGCGCCGCGTACACGGGGGTGCTGGAGCTGCCGATGCCGGCCATCGCGGCGGTGCACGGCTTCGCGCTCGGCGGGGGGTACGAGCTGGCGCTGTCCTGCGACTTCATCGTCGCCGACGAGACGGCGGTGGTCGGGCTGCCGGAGGTGTCGGTCGGGGTGGTGCCGGGCGGCGGCGGGACGCAGTTGCTGCCGCGCCGGGTGGGCTCCGCGCGGGCGGCAGAGCTGATCTTCACCGCGCGCCGGGTGGAGGCGGCGGAGGCCCATGCGCTGGGCCTGGTCGACCGGCTGGTGCCGGCGGGCGAGGCCCGTACGACGGCGCTGGACCTGGCGCGGCGCATCGCGGGCAACTCGCCGGTGGGCGTACGGGCCGCGAAGCGCGCGCTGCGGCTGGGCTACGGGCGGGAGCTGCGGGCGGGGCTGGAGATCGAGGACGCGGCCTGGCACCGGACGGCGCTGTCCGCCGACCGGAAGGAAGGCGTGGCCGCGTTCAACGAGAAGCGCAAACCGGAGTGGCCGGGGACGTGAGGGGCGGGCGAAGGGCGTCGCCTCCCTCATAGTGAGCAATCGGCCTAAATCCTGCAAATGGGGATTGATTGCCTACCCTGGAGCCGTGACGGGCAACGACCGGCCCCCGGACCAACCGCTGCGCGCCGTGGTCGAGCTGGCCCGGGCGCTCGCGGACGCGGCCACGCCCCGCGACACCGTCCACGCGGCGGCGGCGGGCGCCAGGCGCGCGCTGGCCGGATCGTTCGCGGCGGTGTCCGTCTGGGAGCGGGAGCGCGGGCGGCTGCGGGTGCTCGTGAACGACGGCGAGCGGACGCCCGACGAGGAGGAGTTCCCGCCGGACGAGTCGTACCCCCTGCGCGACTTCCCCGACCTGGCTTCGCCCGGCGGCCCCTGGACGGCGACGGAGGACTCCCCGGGGCCAAGGGGGGAGATGCTGCGGCGGCGGGGGCGGGGCAGTTGCCTGTTCGCGCCGATTCCGGTGCACGGGCGGGCGTGGGGTGAGTTGTACGTCGCCCGCCCGCGCGGCGCGGCGGCCTTCACCCCGTACGACGAGAGCTTCGCGGCGGCGCTGAGCGCGGTGGTGGCGGCGGCGCTGGCGCAGACGGAGCGGCTGGAGGAGGCGCGGCGGCTGGCGTTCACGGACCCGTTGACGGGGCTGGCCAACCGCCGGGCGCTGGACCTGCGGCTGGACGAGGCGGTGGCGCAGCACCGGGCGGCGGGCACGGTGGTCAGTCTGGTGGTCTGCGACGTCAACGGGCTCAAGGAGGTCAACGACTCACTCGGCCACGCGGGCGGCGACCGTCTGCTGGAACGATTCGGCTCGCTGCTGTCGCTCCACGGGGCCGCGCTGCCGGACACGTTGGCCGCCCGGCTGGGCGGCGACGAGTTCTGCCTGCTGTCGGCGGGCCCTCCGGCGGACGACGTGGTCCGCACGGCGACGGAGTTGTGCGTACGGGCGGCGACGCTGGACCCGGGCCGGGGGGTCGCGTGCGGGGTGGCGTCGACGGGGGACCCGATCGGTCCGGTGCCGTCGGGGCGGCGGCTGCTGCGGCTGGCGGACGCGGCGCAGTACGCGGCGAAGGCGGCGGGGTCGGAGGGACCGGTGGTGGCGGGGCGGGACAGGGAGGTGACGCGGCTGGCGGACGACCCGCCGCGGGGGCGGAGCCGCAGATCGTTCAGAGGGCGGCAGACGGGGAATCAGGGGTAGGTGGCGGGACCGTCAGCCGCGGCGGCTCAGCAGCCACGGCTCCACCACGCCCAGCCCCCGCACGGGCCGCTGCCACATCGGCTGCAGCGCGAAGCGGTACGAGGGCGCCTCCTCGGTGCCGCCCTCCGCCGCCGCCTTCTCCGCCGCCGTGGCCGCGGCCTCCGACTCCGGGGCGGCACCGTCCCGTATCAGCTCCTCGGCGAAGTCGCCGTGGACCAGCACCGTGTCCTTCGGCGCGATCGACGTCAGCCGCGACGCCAGGTTGACCGTCGTGCCGAAGACGTCGCCCATCCGCGTCGTCACCGTGCCGAAGGCGATCCCCACCCGCAGCTCCGGCATCGTCTCGTCGTGGGCCAGGGTCTCGATCAGGCGGATGCCGATCTCCGCCGCCGTGCCCGCGTCGTCCGCGGAGAACAGCACCTCGTCGCCCAGGGTCTTGATGAGCCGGCCGCCGTGGGCGGCGACCAGGTCGGCGGCGGTGGTCTCGAACGCCTCGACCAGCTCGCCCAGCTCCTCCTCCTCCAGCCGCCGGGTCAGCCGGGTGAAGCCCACCAGGTCGGCGAAGCCCACCGCGAGACGCCGGTCGACCATCTCGTCGTCGTCCTGTGCCTGGACGACCCGGCCGGTGGCGGCGGCGAGCTGGCGCCGCCAGACGTAGACGAGGAACTCCTCCAGCTCCGGCAGCAGCAGCTCGACCAGCGGGTAGGCGATCTCCGTACGGGACATGCCCTCCTGCGGCTCGGTGAGCCCTTCGAGGAAGGAGTCGATCTGCCAGTCCGCCAGCCGGGCCGTGGTCTGCCCGGTGGAGCGCGCCACCTGCACGGCCATGCCCTCGCTCAGCAGCCCGGCCTCCACCAGGCCGGCCAGCCGGCGCAGGGCGAGGACGTCGGCCTCGGTGAGCGCCTTGGCCTGGCCGATGTCGGCGAAGCCCATGGCGCGCCAGAAGCGGGCCGCCAGCTCCATCGGCACACCCGCGGCGCGGGCGGCCTGGAAGGGCGTGTAGCGGCGGTCGGAGCCCAGGATGAGCTGCTCGATGCGGATCGCGATCGGGTCTTCGTCACTCTCGGGTTCCTCCGGATCTTCCGGAGCTTCCGGAAGATCCGGGTCTTCTACGCCCTCGGGGCCCGCGGCGGCCGCAGCGCCCGCCGAGTCCGCGGCGGCCGCCGAGCCTTCCGGACCCACCGGGTCCCTCGGCTCCTCCGCACCTGAGGAGCCCGCAACCTCACTCACCGGCTGCCCCCTCCCCCCGTCCGTTCCCTGGCCACCGCCCTTGCGGTCCCCACGATACGGGAATTGTGGCCCAGCTCACTCCGCTTGCGCAGCGGACCGCAGGTGCACCACGTCCCCCGCGCTGACCGGCTCCGCCAGCCCCGCCGCCGTGGCCAGAACCAGCCGGCCGTCACCGTCCACCGCGACGGCCTCCCCCGTCACCGCCGTCCCGCCCGGCAGCTCCGCGCGGACCTGCCGGCCGAGCGTCGCGCAGCCGGCCGCGTACGTCTCCTGCAGCCGGGCGCCGGCCGGGTCTCCGCCGGCGCTGCGCCAGCTTCCGTACCACCGCTCCAGCGACCGCAGCAGCGCGCGCAGCAGGGTGTCCCGGTCCGTGACCTTCGCGCCGGCCAGCGCCAGCGAGCCGGCCTGCGGGACGGGCAGTTCCCCGGCGCGCAGGGTGACGTTGATGCCGATGCCCAGGACCACGGACTCGCTCGCGGCGTCGGTGCGCTCCACGAGGATGCCGCCCGCCTTGCGCTCCTCGCCGCCGACGGTCACGAGCACGTCGTTCGGCCACTTCAGCGCGGTGTCCACGCCCGCGGCCCGCGGCAGCGCGGTCGCCACGGCGACGCCCGCGAGCAGCGGCAGCCAGCCCCACCGGCTGACGGGCACGCCCTCGGGGCGCAGCAGTACGGAGAAGAAGAGCCCGGATCTGGGCGGTGCCGACCACCGGCGCTCCAGCCGGCCGCGCCCCGCGGTCTGCTCCTCGGCGACCAGCACCGCACCTTCGGCCGCCCCCTCGCGGGCGCGCGCGGTGAGGTCGGCGTTCGTGGAGCCGGTGGCCTCGACGACGTCGAGCGACGTCCACAGCCCCCCGGTGCGTACGAGCGCCCGGCGCAGCGCGTCGGCGTTCAGCGGCGGACGGTCGAGGTCGGACCAGCGGCTTCCCCGATCTGCACTCATACGGCCACCCTACGGCCAGACATCGGCCCCACCGCCGCCGACGCCACGCGGCCTTTACGCCCGCCGGGTGCCGGCGTCACCACCGCCCCGACGGCGCCACGCGGCGGGTGTGGCCAACGCCGCACCCGTAGGGCAGCCGCGCGCCGATAACCTACGTAGCGGTAAGTCCCGCACTCCCCCGGGTCCCCCGCCCGGAGGCCCCCGACGAGCAGGAGCTGCACCGCGATGGCCATGGCGCACGAGCCCCCCGCCGAGACGGCGGACAGCCACACGACGGGCGGCCGGCTCGCCGATCTGAGCCGGCGGATCGAGGAGGCCACGCACGCCGGATCGGCGCGCGCGGTGGAGAAGCAGCACGCGAAGGGCAAGCTGACCGCGCGCGAGCGGGTCGACCTGCTGCTGGACGACGGGTCGTTCACGGAGCTGGACGAGTTCGCCCGGCACCGCGCGACGAACTTCGGCATCGAGGCCAACCGCCCGTACGGCGACGGCGTGGTCACCGGCTACGGGACCGTCGACGGCCGCCCCGTCGTGGTCTATTCGCAGGACTTCACGGTCTTCGGCGGCTCCCTCGGCGAGGTCTACGGCGAGAAGATCGTCAAGGCGATGGACTTCGCCATGAAGACCGGCTGCCCGATCATCGGCATCAACGACGGCGGCGGCGCGCGCATCCAGGAGGGCGTCGTCGCGCTGGGGCTGTTCGCGGAGATCTTCCGCCGCAACGTGCACAGCTCGGGTGTCGTCCCGCAGATCAGCGTCATCGTCGGCCCGTGCGCGGGCGGCGCGGTGTACTCCCCGGCCATCACGGACTTCACCGTCATGGTGGACGGCATCTCGCACATGTTCATCACAGGACCCGACGTCATCAAGACCGTCACCGGCGAGGACGTCGGCTTCGAGGAGCTGGGCGGCGCCCGTACGCACAACACCACCTCGGGTGTCGCGCACCACATGGCGGGCGACGAGAAGGACGCCTTCGAGTACGTCAAGGCGCTGCTGTCGTACCTGCCGTCCAACAACCTCAGCGAGCCGCCCGCCTTCCCCGAGGAGGGCGAGGCGTCGGTCACGGATGAGGACCGGGAGCTGGACACCCTCATCCCCGACTCGGCGAGCCAGCCGTACGACATGCACGCCGCCATCGAACACGTGCTGGACGACCGCGAGTTCCTGGAGACCCAGGCGCTGTACGCGCCGAACATCATCACCGGCTTCGGCCGCGTCGAGGGCCACCCCGTCGGCGTCGTCGCCAACCAGCCGATGCAGTTCGCCGGCTGTCTGGACATCAAGGCGAGCGAGAAGGCCGCCCGCTTCGTGCGCACCTGCGACGCCTTCAACGTCCCCGTGCTCACCTTCGTCGACGTCCCCGGCTTCCTGCCGGGCACGGACCAGGAGTACGACGGCATCATCCGCCGCGGCGCCAAGCTCATCTACGCCTACGCCGAGGCCACCGTGCCGCTGATCACCGTGATCACCCGCAAGGCGTTCGGCGGCGCGTACGACGTCATGGGCTCCAAGCACCTCGGCGCGGACCTGAACCTGGCCTGGCCCACCGCGCGGATCGCCGTCATGGGCGCACAGGGCGCGGTCAACATCCTGTATCGCCGCACGCTCGCCGCCATCGAGGACGAGCAGGAGCGGGAGGCGCGGCGCGAGGAGCTGATCCGGGAGTACGAGGACGCGCTGCTGAACCCGTATGCGGCGGCCGAACGCGGGTATGTGGATGCCGTGATCATGCCGTCGGACACGCGGCGGCAGGTGGCGAAGGGACTGCGGGTGCTGCGCAACAAGCGGGAGGCGCTGCCGCCGAAGAAGCACGGGAACATCCCGCTGTAGAGCGACGGTGGCGAGGAGGGCCGATGTCCGACGAGATCAAGGTCGTCCGGGGCAACCCGACGGTGGAGGAGCTGGCGGTGGCGCTGGCGGTGGTCCAGGCGCGGGCGGCGTCGTCCGCCCCGGGTGCGGGCGGCGGGCCGGCGAGCGAGTGGGCGGATCCGGCCCGGCGGGTGCCGGCCCGGCGGACGCCGCAGCCGGGGCCGAAGGCGTGGCGTACGACGTACTGGCCGTCGTAGTCCGGGCCGCACCGCCCGTAATTGAGTACCCGTACTCAGGCGTCCGGGCTTGCGGCCCGGCACCATCGGAAGATGCTCTGGTCCGACCCTCCAGACGAGCCCGACGCGGAGTTGCGTGCGGCGGAACGGCGGCTGCGCCGCGCCGGCTGGCTGCTTGCGCTGGCGGCGGTGGTGACGATGGCCCTGGGGGCGGCGGGACCCGACGTGCTGCCGACGTGAGCCGCCGGCGTACGGGCGCCACGGCAGGTGACGCTTCACAAGTCGTCGTGCGTGCATGACGACTTGTGAAGCGGTGCCCGGCGCCCGGCGGCGATGTCACGGTCGCCGCCTACGATGACGCGCATGACCCACCACCCCGCCCGCACGCTCGTGCTCGCGTCGCAGTCCCCCGCCCGGCTCGCCCTGCTCCGGCAGGCGGGGCTCGCGCCCGAGGTCGTCGTCAGCGGTGTCGACGAGGACGCCGTCACCGCCGCGACCCCCGCGGAGTTGGCGCTCGTGCTCGCCGAGGCGAAGGCCGGCGCCGTCGCCGGGCGGCCGGAGGCGGCGGGGGCGCTGGTCGTCGGCTGCGACTCGGTGCTGGAGCTGGACGGCAGGGCGCTGGGCAAGCCGGTGGACGCCGAGGACGCCACGGCGCGGTGGAAGGCGATGCGGGGCCGCTCCGGGGTGCTGCAGACGGGGCACTGCGTGATCGACACGGCGTCGGGCCGGCGGGCGAGTGCGACCGCCGGGACGGTGGTGCGCTTCGGCGAGCCGAGCGACGCCGAGATCGCGGCGTACGTGGCGACGGGCGAACCGCTGTACGTGGCCGGGGCGTTCACCATCGACGGCCGCTCGTCGGCGTTCATCGACGGCATCGACGGCGACCACGGCAACGTCGTGGGGATCTCGCTGCCGCTGCTGCGCCGCCTGCTCGCGGAGTTGGGGGTGCAGATCACGGACCTCTGGGCTTAGGGCGCGTTCCGGGCCCGTACGGGATGCCGCGCCTGCGGCCGCGTACGGGAAGCGGCACCCCTGGACCGGGTCCGTTCCGCCCCTTCACGCTACTGATGGGTAGTTCGGGGCGGCACGTGTGCGCGCACGACGGACACACGAGGGACACGCGACGGGCACCCGACAGGCTTGCGCCATGGATCCGACCGGACGGGCAACCCGAAAAGATTCCGTCTCGCCTTCGTATGGTTCCCACAAAAAGATGCGCCGTCCATCTGCTCCATGCGCGCGAGACCTTGGCCACACGCGGGTTTCGCGCGCACGGCCCGGGATGCGGCGTACCTTGGGAACTCAGGGCTACGCGCCCGAGTGCGGCGGCGCGGATCACCCTCTGTGTGGGAAAACTCACCTCCGGGATCCCGCAGCGCAGAGGTGTCGCCATTACCTAAAATCTCGGTGTTCCGAGAAGGGAGCCAACGTGCGCAAGGTGCTCATCGCCAACCGTGGCGAAATCGCCGTCCGGGTCGCCCGCGCCTGCCGGGACGCCGGTATCGCCAGCGTGGCCGTCTACGCCGCGCCGGACCGGGACGCACTCCACGTCCGCGTGGCCGACGAGGCCTTCGCGCTCGGCGGTGACACCCCGGCCACGAGCTACCTCGACATCGGCAAGGTGCTCCAGGCCGCCAAGGACTCCGGTGCGGACGCCGTCCACCCGGGGTACGGGTTCCTGTCGGAGAACGCGGAGTTCGCCCAGGCCGTCCTCGACGCCGGCCTGACGTGGATCGGCCCGCCGCCGCAGGCGATCCGCGACCTCGGCGACAAGGTGTCCGCCCGGCACATCGCCCAGCGTGCCGGCGCGCCGCTGGTCGCCGGCACGAAGGACCCGGTCGCGGGCGTCGAGGAGGTCACGGCGTTCGCCGAGGAGCACGGGCTGCCGATCGCGATCAAGGCCGCCTTCGGCGGCGGCGGTCGCGGGCTGAAGGTCGCCCGCACCCTCGAAGAGGTCCCCGAGCTGTACGAGTCGGCGGTGCGCGAGGCCATCGCCGCCTTCGGCCGCGGCGAGTGCTTCGTCGAGCGCTATCTCGACCGGCCGCGGCACGTGGAGACGCAGTGCCTCGCGGACAAGCACGGGAACGTGGTCGTGGTCTCCACCCGGGACTGCTCGCTGCAGCGCCGCCACCAGAAGCTGGTGGAGGAGGCGCCGGCGCCGTTCCTGTCGCCGAAGCAGAACGCCGAGCTGTACCGGGCGTCCAAGGCGATCCTCCGGGAGGCGCGCTACGAGGGCGCGGGCACCTGCGAGTTCCTCGTCGGCCAGGACGGCACGATCTCGTTCCTGGAGGTCAACACCCGGCTCCAGGTGGAGCACCCGGTGACCGAGGAGGTCACGGGCATCGACCTGGTGCGGGAGATGTTCCGTATCGCCGACGGCGAGGAACTGGGGTACGACGACCCGCCGGTGCGGGGTCACTCCTTCGAGTTCCGTATCAACGGCGAGGACCCGGGGCGCAACTTCCTGCCCGCGCCCGGCACGGTGACGGCCTTCGAGCCGCCGGCCGGGCCCGGCGTGCGGCTGGACGCGGGTGTGGAGGCGGGCAGCGTGATCGGCCCGGCCTGGGACTCGCTGCTGGCCAAGCTCATCATCACGGGCGCGACCCGGCAGCAGGCGCTGCAGCGCGCGGCGCGCGCGCTGGACGAGTTCACGGTCTCCGGGATGGCGACGGCGCTGCCGTTCCACCGCGCGGTGGTACGGGACCCGGCGTTCGCACCGGCCTCCGCGATCGAGCCGTTCGCCGTCCACACCCGGTGGATCGAAACGGAGTTCGCGGGCGGCATCGCCCCGTTCGCCGGCGGCGCGGACGCCGACGCGGCGGAGGAGAGCCGCGAGACGCTGGTCGTCGAGGTCGGCGGCAAGCGCCTGGAGGTGTCGCTCCCGTCGTCGCTCGGCGCGGTCGCCTCGGCGGCGGCCGGGCGGTCGAAGCCGAAGCGGCGGGCGGCGAAGAAGTCCGGCTCGGCGGTCTCGGGCGACGCGCTGGCCTCGCCCATGCAGGGCACGATCGTGAAGGTCGCGGTCGAGGAGGGCCAGGAGGTCGCCGAGGGCGATCTGGTGATCGTGCTGGAGGCGATGAAGATGGAGCAGCCCATCAACGCCCATCGCGCGGGCACGGTCAAGGACCTCGCGGCGGAGATGGGCGCGACGGTCACGTCGGGCGCCGTCATCTGCGAGATCAAGGACTGACACGGTCGGGGGCGGGCCCGGCGGGCCCGCCCCCGACGCGGCTTCACGGCGTACGGGGTACGTTCCGGGCCCCCGCCATCAGCAGCAGGGCGACCGCGGAGAACGCCGCCGCGGCGGTGAACGCGGCGCCCGTACCGTCGAAGAACGTGTGGCCCGGGGAGTGCCGCAGGCCCGCGTCGAAGACGGAGACGAGCACGGACAGGCCCAGGCTGCCGCCGACGTACTGCATCGTCTGCAGCAGCCCGGAGGCGGACCCCGCGTCCTCGGGCCCGACGCCGCTGAGGATGAGGGTGGTGAGCTGCATCATCGTCAGCCCGACCCCGACGCCCATGAGCAGCAGCGGACCCAGCAGCCCGTCGACGTAGCCGGAGGAGCCGTCGAGACGGGTGAGCCACAGGATGCCGGCGGTGTTGAGCGTCAGTCCCACCAGTGCGGTGCGCTTCGGCCCGAACCTGGCCTGCGCGCGCGGCGCGAAGCGCGAGGCGGCGAAGAGCGGCAGGGTGAGCGCCAGGAAGGCCAGGCCCGCGCGGAACGGGCTGTAGTCGAGGAACCGCTGCAGGTACTGCGTGGTGAAGTAGAAGACGCCGAACATCCCGGCGGGGACCATCAGCATCGTCCCGTACGAGACCGAGCGGTTGCGGTCCGCGAAGAGCGACAGGACCACCAGCGGCCGGCGGACGCGGAGTTCGACGGCGAGGAAGCCGCCGAGCAGCGCCGCGGCGGCGGCGAAGGCGCCGAGGGCGAGCCCGTCGCCCCAGCCCCGCTCCGCGGTGCGGATGAAGGCGTAGACGAGCGAGGTCATGCCCAGCGTGCCGAGCAGCGCGCCGAGGGCGTCGAACGGACCGCGCTGGCGCGGGGTTTCGTCGAGGTGGCGGGGTGCGAGCCAGGCGATGGCGAGGCCCACGGGCAGGTTGATCAGGAAGACCCAGTGCCAGGACACGAGGTCGGTGAGCGCCCCGCCGAGGACCAGGCCGAGGGCCGATCCCGCGCCGCTGATGGAGGCGAAGACGGCGAGTGCGCGGGCGCGTTGGCGGCCTTCGGGGAAGGTGGTGGCGATCAGGGCGAGGGTGCTGGGGGCGGCGAGGGCGGCGGCGACGCCCTGGGCGGTACGGGCGAAGAGCAGCCAGCCGCCGCTGGGCGCGAGGCCGGCGAGGAGGGAGGCGGCGGTGAAGGCGAGCACGCCGGTGACGAGCGCGCGGCGCCGGCCTATGCGGTCTCCTATGCGGCTGCCGAGGAGCAGCAGGCCGCCGAAGGCGAGGGTGTAGAGGTTGAGGATCCAGGACATCCGGGTCGGGGAGAAGGCGAGGTCGAGCGCGATGTCGGGGAGTGCGACGTTCACCACCGTGGCGTCGACCAGGAACATGAGCTGGGTGGCGACGATCGCGGTGAGCGCGAGCCCCGGGCGGGCGCCGCGGGCCTTTCGGCCCTGACCGCGGATGCCGTGGCCCGGGGGCGTGCGCAGGGATGTGGACACAGATGTGCCTCCGGCAGAGAATGAAGTGGAGGGTAGCTCCGCTTGACTATACGGAGGCTGCCTCCGTTTCTGCAATGGCATTCTTGGGCGGCAGCGGGGACGACGAAGGGTGGTGCCCATGGGAACGGTGCAGGGCCGGCCGATGCGTGCGGACGCACGCCGCAACTACGAACGCCTCCTCGGCGAGGCCGCGGTGGCCTTCGCCGAGCACGGCGCGGACGCCTCGCTGGAGGAGATCGCGCGCCGCGCCGGCGTCGGCATCGGCACGCTGTACCGGCACTTCCCGGACCGTTTCGCGCTCATGGGCGAGGTGTTCCAGACCCAGGTCGACGAGCTGGACGCCGCGGCCAGGATGCTGTCGGCGGAGGCGGGCAGGACGCCGATGGGGGCGCTGGCGGCGTGGATGCGGCGGTATGTGGACGTGTCCTCGACGATCCGCGGCGTCGCGGCGACGCTGATGGACGAGGGTCTGATGGTCAACTGCAAGGAGCAGTTGCGGGAGACCGTCGAGCTGCTGGCCTCGCGCGCGCGTGAGACCGGCGAGCTGCGCGCGGACGTCGCGCCGGACGACCTGCTGCGGCTGACGAGCGCGATCGCGTACGCGGCGGAGAAGGCGTCGGCGAAGAACCCGGAGGACACGGAGGTCGCGGACCGCCTCCTGGGCCTGGCCCTGGACGGCCTGCGCACCCGGCCTCCGTCCTGACGGGCCGGCGGATTCGCGACAGCACCCTGCCGGTCACTATGACGTCGGGAATCGGCCAGACCGCACCGTGAGGCCCTTGTTGCACTGGTCCTGCAACAGCGGAACCTCACAGGGCGGACTCCATGGCTGCACCGACCACCTCCCCCGCACACCCGTCCGGCGAGCCCGGCCGCCCACGCCCCGGCTCCGCGGCGAACGGCTGGCCGGCCGTCGTCTCGGTGACGCTCGGCATCTTCGCGATCGTCACCACGGAGATCCTGCCGATCGGTCTCCTCACCGAGATCGGGACGAGCTTCAGCGTCTCCGACGGGAACGCCGGGCTCATGATGACCATGCCGGGCCTCCTCGCGGCGGCCTCCGCCCCGGTGGTGACGGCGGCGTCCGCCCACGTCGACCGCCGCCTGATGCTGTGTGCGTTCATGGCCCTGCTGGCCGGCGCGAACTTCCTGGCCGCCGCGGCGCCCGACTACTGGGTCGTCCTGGCGTCACGGGTCGTCGTCGGCGTCGTCATCGGCGGCTTCTGGTCGATCGGCGCCTCACTGGCCGAGCGCCTGGTGCCCGCCCCGTCGGTGGGCCGCGCCAGGGCGGTGATCTTCTCCGCGGTACCGCTCGGTTCGGTTCTCGGCGTACCGGCCGGCACCCTCCTCGGAGACCTGGCCGACTGGCGCACCGCGTTCGTGGCCCTGGGCGCCCTGACCGTCGGCGTACTGGTCATGCTGCTGGTCTCCGTGCCGCTCCTGCCGCCCACGCGGACCACCCGGCTCCACGTCCTGCGCGGCATGCTGCGAGGCGTCAACACCCGCTTCGCACTCGTGGTCACGATCCTGATCGTGCTGGCGCACTTCGGCGCGTACACCTACGTGACGCCGTTCCTGGAGCAGGTCACCGAAGCCGGCCCCCGGCTGATCACCGGTCTCCTGCTGGTCTACGGTGCCGCCGGCATCATCGGCAACTTCCTCGGCGGCGCCCTGGTCACCCGCCGTCCCCGCGGGACCTTCGGTCTCGTCGCGGTCGTGATCGCCGCCGCCACGCTCCTGCTCCCCGTCCTGGGGGGCCGGCCGTTCGGTGCCGTGGCGCTGCTGGTCCTCTGGGGCGTGGCCTACGGGGCGGTCCCCGTCTCGTCCCAGACGTGGTTCGCCAAGGCGGCGCCCCACGCGCCCGAGGCGGCGGCGGTGCTGTTCACCGCCTCCTTCCAGGCCACGATCGCCCTCGGTGCCCTGGCCGGCGGCGTCGCCGTGGACCAGACCTCGCCGTCCGCCGTCATGACGTTCGGCGGCGGCGCGGCCGCCCTGGCGGCCGTCGCCGTGTGGATACACCGCACCCGGCGCCTGACATGGCCGGACGGCACCTGAACAACACGTCGCGGCCCCGAAGTCACTTACCCGCGCGTCGCCGGCAGCGCGGCCTCACGGCAGGCACCGCTTCCGTGGCCGGCGCCCCGGGGCTCTCCCGGGCCCCAGGGGGCTCGCGGAACTACCGGCGGCGTGGGGCCAGGTCTGCCACCCTGCCCTGGTCGGGGAGGGCCGTGGCGGTACGCATGGCCGACGCCGCCGACTGGGGTGTCCGGCGCTGGCCCGGGAGTGGGACGCTTTCCTCGCCGCGCCGCCGCTCACCCCCGTGCCGGGGGTGCCGGCGGGGTGCCGGGGGGCCGCTCTCACCGCCCGCCGGCTGCTCCGGGCCCGCGACCGCGATCTGCACCCCCTGGTCCGCCAGCGCCTGCAACTCCGTGCCCGCCCGCTCGTCGTTCGACGGCGGCTCGTCCGTGACCAGGCGCGTGATCACGTCGGTGGGCACCGTCTGGAACATCGTGTCGGTGCCCAGCTTGGAGTGGTCCGCGAGCACCACGACCTCCGCCGCGGCCTGCACGAGCGCCCGGTCGACGCTCGCCGACAGCATGTTGGACGTGGACAGCCCGCGCTCGGCGGTCAGCCCGCTGCCGGAGAGGAACGCGCGCGAGACGCGCAGCCCCTGGAGCGACTGCTCGGCACCGCTGCCCACCAGCGCGTAGTTACTGCCGCGCAACGTGCCGCCGGTCATGACGACTTCGACCCGGTTCGCATGCGCGAGCGCCTGGGCGACGAGCAGGGAGTTGGTCACGACGGTCAGGCCGGGGATGCGCGCGAGCCGGCGGGCCAGCTCCTGCGTGGTCGTACCGGCACCGACGACGACGGCCTCGCCCTCCTCGACGAATCCGGCGGCCAGATCGGCGATCGCGGTCTTCTCCGCGGTCGCGAGATGTGATTTCTGCGGGAAGCCCGACTCACGGGTGAACCCGCCCGGAAGGACCGCCCCTCCGTGCCTTCGGTCCAGCAACCCTTCTGCCTCCAGGGCACGTACGTCTCGGCGTACGGTCACCTCGGAGGTCTGTACGACTCGGGCAAGCTCTCGGAGGGATACGGCCCCATTGGCCCGTACCATTTCCAGGATCAACTGACGACGTTCTGCAGCGAACACGAAACCGACAGTAACGCCAAAGACCGTGTTCTTTCAGCCGCTTGCGTCGATGAGAAGAAAATGCTCCTTGGCGACATCCAGAGGTGGTATAGGTGCTCGGTTGCGCTCGGCACCACCCGCGGCCCGACCAGGTACGGGCCTAGTCGTCGCCGCCCGGCTTGCTGGCCTGGAGCTGCCGCGCGACCTCGGCGATCGACCCCGACAGCGAGGGATAGACGGTAAACGCCTTCGCGATCTGTTCGACGGTCAGATTGTTGTCGACGGCGATCGAGATGGGGTGGATCAGCTCGCTGGCCCGCGGCGCGACCACAACTCCCCCTACCACGATCCCGGTGCCGGGGCGACAGATCAGCTTCACGAATCCGTCCCGCACCCCCTGCATCTTGGCTCGCGGGTTGCGCAGCAGCGGCAGTTTCATCACCCGTGCATCAATGCGCCCCTCGTCCACATCCGACTGCTGGTAACCCACCGTGGCAATCTCGGGGTCCGTGAACACATTCGCGGAGACCGTCTTCAGCCGCAGCGGCGCGACGGTCTCGCCGAGGAAGTGGTACATCGCGATCCGGCCCTGCATCGCCGCCACCGAGGCGAGCGCGAAGACGCCCGTGCAGTCGCCCGCGGCGTAGATGCCCGGCGCGCTGGTGCGCGACACCTTGTCGGTCCAGATGTGTCCGGAGTCCGTCAGCCGCACCCCGGCCTCCTCCAGGCCGATGCCCCGGGTGTTGGGCACCGCGCCGACCGCCATCAGGCAGTGCGAACCGGTGATCACCCGGCCGTCGTTGAGGGTCACCTCGACCCGGTCGCCGACGCGCTTGGCGCCCTGTGCGCGCGAGCGGCTCATCACGTTCATGCCGCGGCGCCGGAAGACGTCCTCCAGCACCGCCGCCGCGTCCGGGTCCTCGCCCGGCAGCACCCGGTCCCGGCTGGAGACCAGCGTGACCCGCGAGCCGAGCGCCTGGTACGCGCCCGCGAACTCCGCTCCGGTGACGCCGGAGCCGACGACGATCAGCTCCTCGGGCAGCTCGTCGAGGTCGTAGACCTGCTTCCAGTTCAGGATCCGCTCGCCGTCGGGCTGCGCGTCGGGCAGCTCGCGCGGGCTGCCGCCGGTGGCGACGAGCACCGCGTCCGCGACCAGCTCGGCCGGCTCCCCGTCGGCGGCCCCGGCCACCAGGACCGTGCGCGAGCCGTCCGGCGCCTGCTGCGGCGAGACGCTCGCCCGGCCCCGTACGACCCGGCCGCCGGCGCGCGTCACGCTCGTGGTGATGTCCTCGGACTGGGCCAGCGCCAGCCGCTTCACCCGGGCGTTGACCTTGCCCAGGTCCACGCCGACGACGCGGGCGGCCTGCTTCTCCGGGGGCGTGTCGTCCGCGACGATGATGCCCAGCTCCTCGTACGAGGAGTCGAAGGTGGTCATCACCTCCGCGGTGGCGATCAGCGTCTTCGACGGCACGCAGTCGGTGAGCACCGACGCACCGCCCAGGCCGTCGGAGTCGACGACCGTCACCTCCGCGCCGAGCTGCGCGGCGACGAGCGCCGCCTCGTACCCGCCGGGGCCACCACCGATGATCACGATCCGAGTCACGTACCCCATTGTCCCCCGCCGCCGCCGACGGCTCCCGCGCGGGGCGGCGGGCCCCCAGTGGGGGGGCCGCTTCTACGCGCGTAGGGGGTGACGGGCTACGCTCGTCGCGTGAACGCATCCACTCCGCACGCCGCCCCCGACGCGGCGGCCGCCGCCGACCGCCTCCGCGAGCTCACCGGGGCCGAAACCCACGACGTCGCCGTCGTGATGGGCTCCGGCTGGGTACCGGCGGCGGAGGCGCTCGGCGCGCCCGAGCACGAGCTGCGCGTCACCGACCTGCCGGGCTTCCCGCCGCCCGCGGTGGAGGGCCACGCCGGGCGGATCCGCTCGTACCGGCTGGGCGGCAAACGGGCACTGGTCTTCCTCGGCCGCACGCACTTCTACGAGGGCCACGGCGTCGCCGCCGTGGCGCACGGCGTGCGCACGGCCGCGGCGGCGGGCTGCAAGACGGTGGTGCTCACCAACGGCTGCGGCGGACTGCGCGAGGGCATGCGGCCCGGCCAGCCGGTGCTGATCGGTGACCACATCAACCTCACCGCGGCCTCGCCGATCGAGGGCGCGCACTTCGTCGACCTGACGGATCTGTACTCGCCGCGGCTGCGGGCGCTGTGCAAGCAGGTGGACGCCAGCCTGGAGGAGGGTGTCTACGCCCAGTTGCCGGGCCCGCACTACGAGACGCCGGCCGAGATCGAGATGCTCCGCCGCCTCGGCGCCGACCTGGTGGGCATGTCGACGGTCTTGGAGGCCATCGCGGCCCGCGAGGCGGGCGCCGAGGTGCTGGGGATCTCGCTGGTGACGAACCTGGCGGCGGGCATGACCGGCGAGCCGCTGAGCCACGAGGAGGTCCTGCAGGCGGGGCGCGACTCGGCGGCGCGGATGGGCGGGCTGCTGGCCGAGGTGCTGCGCCGGGTGTGAGGCTTCAGGCGGTACGCGCCGGGGCGTACGCCGCGACGGGCACGGACGCCGCGACGGGCACGGACGCCGGGACGGGCGGCCGGGGACGGACGGAGAGGACCACAGTGACTGAGGACGACAACCGGTGACCACGGACGCCGCCGCGCTCACCGCCCGGGCCAGGACCTGGCTGGCCGAGGACCCCGACCCCGACACCCGGGCCGAGCTGGCGGCCCTGCTCCGGGCCGACGACACCGCCGCCCTCGCGGACCGCTTCGCGGGCACGCTGCAGTTCGGCACCGCCGGGCTCCGCGGTGAGCTGGGCGCGGGGCCGATGCGGATGAACCGGGCCGTCGTCATCCGCGCCGCCGCGGGGCTGGCCGCGTATCTGAACGAGCAGGGCGCGGGCGGCGGCCTGGTGGTCGTCGGCTACGACGCCCGGCACAAGAGCCACGCCTTCGCCGAGGACACGGCGGCCGTGATGACCGGCGCCGGCTTCCGGGCCGCCGTCCTGCCCCGGCCGCTGCCGACGCCGGTGCTGGCCTTCGCGATCCGCCACCTCGGCGCGGTCGCCGGGGTCACCGTCACCGCCAGCCACAACCCGCCGCGGGACAACGGCTACAAGGTCTACCTCGGCGGCGGCTCCCAGATCGTCCCGCCCGCCGACGCGGGGATCGCCGAGGCCATCGCGGCGGTGGGCCCGCTCGCGGACGTGCCCCGCCCGGAGGGCGGCTGGGAGGTGCTGGGCGAGGAGGTCGTGGAGGCGTACCTCGACCGGGCCGCCACGGTCGTCACCGCGGGCGGCCCCCGGGGCGTACGGACCGTGCACACCGCGCTGCACGGCGTCGGCGCCGCCACCCTCGCCGCCGCCTTCACCCGCGCCGGCTTCCCGGCCCCGGTGCCGGTCGCGGCGCAGGCGGAGCCGGACCCGGACTTCCCGACCGTCGCGTTCCCCAATCCGGAGGAGCCCGGGGCGATGGACCTGGCGTTCGCCACGGCCCGCGCGGCGGCCGGCGGGGACGTCGACGTGATCATCGCCAACGACCCCGACGCCGACCGCTGCGCGGTGGCCGTCCCGGACGCGGCGGCGGACGGGGGCGCGGGCTGGCGGATGCTGCGCGGCGACGAGGTCGGCGCCCTGCTGGCCACGCACCTCGTACGCAAAGGGGCCGCGGGCACCTTCGCCGCGTCCATCGTCTCCTCGTCCCTCATGGGCCGGATCGCGCGGGCCGCGGGCCTGCCGTACGAGGAGACGCTGACGGGCTTCAAGTGGCTGGCCCGGGTCGAGGACCTGCGCTACGCCTACGAGGAGGCCCTCGGCTACTGCGTCGATCCCGCCGGCGTCCGCGACAAGGACGGCATCACCGCGGCCCTGCTCGTCGCCGAGCTGACGGCGGAGCTGAAGGCGGCGGGCCGTACGCTCCAGGACCTGCTGGACGACATCGCCGTGGAGCACGGGCTGCACGCCACGGACCAGCTCTCCGTCCGCGTGGACGACCTGGACGTGATCGCGACGGCGATGCACCGCCTCCGCACGTCCCCGCCGCGGACGGCAGCGGGCCTCCGGGTGACGCGGGCCGAGGACCTCTCGACGGGCACCCCGGCGCTGCCCCCGACGGACGGCCTCCGCTACACGCTGGCGGGCGACGGGGCCCGGGGTGTGGAAGCGGCCCGCGTGATCGTCCGCCCGAGCGGCACGGAACCCAAGCTGAAGTGCTACCTGGAGGCCGTGATCCCGGTCCCGGCCGGACTCCCGGGCCTCCCGGCGGCACGGGCGACGGCGGCGGAGGTCCTGGCGGACCTGAAAACGGACCTGTCCGCGGCGGCGGGCCTCTGAGACACCGGGGCGTCGGTACCCCGCGGTGAGACCGCGGCCCGGCCCCGGTGGTGCGTGGGGCGTCCCGGGGGTGGGTAGCGGGTCGGGGTGACGTTTTCTTCTTGGATACCGGGCCGCTCCGGTGCGTTCGGCTCCTCCGCACACGCTCCGGGAGTCCGCTCGCGGAAGGAGAGACCGGTCACGGCCGGCCCCGCCCGGGTCCGTCGCCGGCGCTCCGGGGCCGTTACCGGGTTCGCCCTGGCCTCGGCGATTCTGGTGGCGCAGGTCGCCGTCGCGGACGAGCCGGGAGACGGCCCGTCGGCCGTCGGGGAGCAGCGGGGGCGGGCCCAGGAGGCGGCGCGGCGGGCCGCCGAAGTCCGGGATCGCGTCGAGGAGCTGGATCGGCAGGCCAGTGTCGCCGGGCAGCGGGTCAACGAGGCCGGGGCGGCGGCCGACGAGCAGCAGCAGGTGGCCGACCGGCTGCTGGCGCGGGCCGCGCAGGCGACCGCGCGGGTCAACGACGCGCGGCGGACGCTGACCGGCTACGTCACCACCCAGTACCGCACCGGGGCGACCGGCCTGTCGCAGGCCGCCGTTCTGCTGCTCGCGGAGGACCCGCAGGGGTACGCCGACCACCGGCACCTGCTGAGCCGGCTGTCCGAGCGGCAGCAGCACGCGCTGGACGAGTTCACCGCGCGGCAGCGGGAGGCCCGTAAGCGCAGCAAGGCCGCCGCCGCGGCCGTGGACGGCCTCAAGGACCGCGAGGCGTCGCTGCGCCGCCAGGAGAAGGCGCTGCGGGCGAAGCTCACCGAGGCGCGCGAGCTGAAGGCCGACCTGTCCGGCCGCGAACGGGCCGAGTTCGACAAGCTGGAGCGCGCGGAGCGCGCCGAGGCCGAGCGGCGGGCCCGTGAGCACGCCCGGCGCGAGGCCGCCGAGGAGCGCCGGCTGCGGGAGCGGCAGGAGGAGACGCGGCAGGAGCTGGCGGAGCGGACCATCACCGGCGAGGCCACCGCGCCCGCCGAGGACGGCCCCCTATCCCAGGGGGCCGAGGCCGCCCTCGCCTTCGCCGAGGCGCAGGCGGGCGAGCCGTACGTGTGGGGCGCCACCGGCCCCGACGCGTGGGACTGCTCCGGTCTGACGCAGGCCGCGTGGCGGGCGGCGGGGGTGGAGATCCCCCGCGTGACGTGGGACCAGGTCACCGCGGGCGCCTCCGTGCCCGTCGCCGAACTGCGCCCCGGCGACCTGGTCTTCTTCTTCGACGACATCAGCCACGTCGGCCTCTACACGGGCGGTGGCCACATGATCCACGCCCCGCGTCCCGGCGCCGTGGTCCGCTCCGAGTCGATCTACAGCATGCCGGTCCACAGCGCGATCCGCCCCGGCTGACGGAGGCGTCACCAGCGGCTCGGGGGTGCCTAGCCGACGGCGATGGCGATGATCAGGGCCAGGCTTCCCGCGATCGCGGGGCCCAGGATCTCGTACGCCCAGCGCACCGTGACCGGCCCCTGCGCGCCCTCGCGCTCGGCGTACGTGTGCGCCAGTTCGCGCAGCTCGCGGATCGACTTGTCGGCCGTCGGCGTCAGGTCGCCCGCCGAGGGGTCCAGGCCGGCGGCGCCCGTGCCGCCGGGGCGGCGCATCGCCGGGTCCGACAGAGCCGGGCGGCTGGACGGGCTGAAGAGCCCGCCGCCGCCGGCCGCGCGGTCCCGGCGGCGGTTGGCCTTCTTGCGGGCGCGCAGCGAGACGGGGATGGCCCACATCTGGTACTTGGCGTCCTCGGTGACGACCTCGCTGGAGTAGCCCGCGCGGATTTCCTCCACCCGGCCCCACGGCACCACGATCGTGCGGAACGGGTTGCGCACCCGCAGCCGCTCCTCGCCCGCGTACACCACCGGCCGCAGCGTCAGTGACACCACCAGCGGCACCCCGGCGACCAGCGCGGCCACCGCGATCACCCGCGCCTGCCCGCTGCCGCGGACCAGGGCGTCCACACCGAGCCAGCCGCCGAGGACGAGCAGCAGCACGCCGGCGGCGATGCCCGCGACGGAGCGGTAGGCGCGGTCGGCGTATTTCGGCCGGGTGTCCGGGGTGTCCTTGCTCATGCCGCCGATTCTGCCCGACGGTCCGGAATCCGGACATCGCACCGGTATTGCGGTCCCGCATCGATCCGCCGGGTCCGCGGGGTCCGTAGGCCCACTCCCGGGACGCTACGCGGGTAGATATGCTCGTGTGGTGACCATGCCCCGCATACCCACCGCAGCCGCGGGCCCGCCGGCGTCCCTCGCGGACGTGACGGCCTCCGACGGCGCGCTCCGCCGCTTCCTGCACGGGCTGCCCGGCGTCGACCCGGTCGGCCTGGAGGCCCGCGCCGCCGCCCTGGGCACCCGCTCCATCAAGACCACGGCCAAGGCGTACGCCCTGGACCTGGCCGTCTCGATGATCGACCTGACGACGCTGGAGGGCTCCGACACCCCCGGCAAGGTGCGCGCGCTGTGCGCCAAGGCCCGCACCCCCGACCCCACGGACCGTACGACACCCCAGGTCGCTGCCGTCTGCGTCTACCCGGACCTCGCCGCCGTCGCCGCCGAGGCGCTGGCCGGCTCCGGCGTGAAGGTCGCCTCGGTGGCCACCGCCTTCCCCTCCGGGCGGGCGGCGCTGGAGGTGAAGCTCGCCGACACCCGTGCGGCGCTGGCCGCGGGCGCCGACGAGATCGACATGGTCATCGACCGCGGCGCCTTCCTGGCCGGCCGCTATCTGGAGGTCTACGAGCAGATCCGCGCCGTGCGGCAGGCCGCGGCCGGCGCCCGGCTGAAGGTGATCTTCGAGACCGGCGAGCTGTCCACGTACGACAACATCCGCCGGGCGAGCTGGCTCGGCATGCTGGGCGGCGCCGACTTCATCAAGACCTCGACCGGCAAGGTCGGCGTGAACGCCACCCCCGCCAACACCCTGGTCCTGCTCGAAGCCGTCCGGGACTACCGCGCGGCCACCGGCGTCCAGGTCGGCGTGAAGCCCGCGGGCGGCATCCGCACGGCCAAGGACGCGGTGAAGTTCCTGGTGCTGGTCAACGAGACCGCCGGGGACGACTGGCTGGACAACCGCTGGTTCCGCTTCGGCGCCTCCAGCCTGCTCAACGACCTGCTCATGCAGCGGCAGAAGCTGCGCACCGGCCGCTACTCCGGCCCCGACTACGTGACCGTGGACTAGAGGGGGACCGAGCCGAATGACCGCTGAACACAAGCTCTTCGCCTACGCGCCCGCGCCCGAGTCCCGCTCGGTCGTCGACATCGCGCCCAGCTACGGCCTGTTCGTCGACGGCGAGTTCACCGACGCCGCCGACGGGAAGGTCTTCAAGTCCGTCGCCCCGGCGACCGAGGAAGTGCTCTCGGAGGTCGCGCGGGCCGGCGAGGCGGACGTCGAGCGGGCGGTCGCCGCCGCCCGCCGGGCGTTCACCTCCTGGTCGGCGCTTCCGGGCGCGGAGCGCGGCAAGTACCTGTTCCGTATCGCTCGCATCATCCAGGAGCGCTCGCGCGAGCTGGCGGTGCTGGAGACGCTGGACAACGGCAAGCCGATCCGCGAGACCCGCGACGCCGACCTGCCGCTGGTCGCCGCGCACTTCTTCTACTACGCCGGCTGGGCCGACAAGCTCGGCCACGCGGGCTTCGGTCCCGAGCCGAAGCCGCTGGGCGTCGCCGGGCAGGTCATCCCGTGGAACTTCCCGCTGCTGATGCTCGCGTGGAAGATCGCCCCGGCGCTGGCCTGCGGCAACACCGTGGTGCTTAAGCCCGCCGAGACCACCCCGCTGTCCGCGCTGTTCTTCGCCGACATCTGCCGCCAGGCCGGGCTGCCGAAGGGCGTCGTCAACATCCTCCCCGGCTACGGGGACGCCGGTGCGGCGCTCGTCGCGCACCCGGACGTCGACAAGGTCGCGTTCACCGGCTCCACGGCCGTCGGCAAGGAGATCGCCCGGTCCGTCGCCGGCACGGACAAGCGGCTCACGCTGGAGCTGGGCGGCAAGGGCGCCAACATCGTCTTCGACGACGCCCCGATCGACCAGGCCGTCGAGGGCATCGTCGGCGGCATCTTCTTCAACCAGGGCCAGGTGTGCTGCGCCGGCTCCCGGCTCCTGGTGCAGGAGTCGGTGGCCGACGAGCTGCTGGAGTCGCTGAAGCGGCGGCTCGCCACGCTGCGGCTGGGCGACCCGCTGGACAAGAACACCGACATCGGGGCCATCAACTCCGCCGAGCAGCTCGCCCGGATCACGGAGCTGGCCGACGCCGGTGACGCGGAGGGCGCCCAGCGCTGGACGGCGCCGTGCGAACTGCCCGGCAGCGGCTACTGGTTCGCGCCGACGCTCTTCACCGGCGTGACGCAGGCGCACCGCATCGCGCGCGAGGAGATCTTCGGCCCGGTGCTGTCGGTGCTGACGTTCCGTACCCCCGCCGAGGCGGTCGCGAAGGCCAACAACACGCCGTACGGGCTGTCCGCCGGGGTGTGGACGGAGAAGGGCTCGCGGATCCTGGCGGTGGCCGAGCGGCTGCGCGCGGGCGTCGTGTGGGCGAACACGTTCAACAAGTTCGATCCGACCTCGCCGTTCGGCGGCTACAAGGAGTCGGGCTTCGGCCGCGAGGGCGGCCGCCACGGGCTGGAGGCGTACCTGCGATGACACAGGCGGATGCGAGGCTGTCGGTCCTCAAGACCTACAAGCTGTACGTGGGCGGGAAGTTCCCCCGCTCGGAGAGCGGGCGGGTGTACGAGGTGACCGACGCGAAGGGCCGCTGGCTCGCCCACGCGCCCCGCGGTTCCCGCAAGGACGCCCGCGACGCGGTGGTCGCCGCCCGCAAGGCCGTCGCCGGCTGGTCGGGTGCCACGGCGTACAACCGCGGGCAGGTGCTCTACCGGGTGGCGGAGATGCTGCAGGGGCGGCGCGAGCAGTATGTCGCGGAGGTCGCCGACGCCGAGGGGCTGTCGAAGGCCAAGTCGGCGGCGCAGGTGGACGCGGCGATCGACCGCTGGGTCTGGTACGCGGGGTGGACCGACAAGATCGCCCAGGTCGCCGGCGGCGGAAACCCGGTCGCCGGGCCGTACTTCAACCTTTCCGCGCCGGAGCCGACGGGTGTCGTCGCCGTCGTGGCGCCGCAGGAGTCGGCGCTGCTGGGACTGGTGTCGGTGCTCGCGCCGGTGATCGCCACGGGCAACGCGGCGGTGGTCGTCGCCGCGGAGGAGCGGCCGCTGCCGGCGCTGTCGCTGGCGGAGGTGCTGGCCACGTCGGACGTGCCGGGGGGTGTCGTCAACGTGCTCTCGGGGCGTACCGCGGAGATCGCGCCGACGCTGGCCGCGCACCAGGACGTCAACGCCATCGACCTGACGGGCGCGGACGCGGAGCTGGCGAGGGAGCTGGAGGTCGCGGCGGCGGACAACCTGAAGCGGGTGCTGCGCCCGCGGCCGCCGTACGACTGGACGGCGGACCCGGGGACGGGCCGGCTGACGGCGTTCCTGGAGACGAAGACGGTCTGGCACCCGACGGGCAGCCTGGGTGTGAGCGGCTCGGCGTACTGACGGCCTCCCGGCCGGGGCGGCGGGGCGTACGGGACGAGGGCGCGGACGGCACGACTACGCGGCTGCGCCCCAGCCCGTCCGTACGGGCCGACGGACGCGGGCGGGCACCGCGAGGGGCGCGGGAGGCGCGACGACCGTGCGCCGGCAGCGCCGCCCGGGCCGCGCAGGGCGGCCCGCCGACCGGCCCGGCGACAGCCGCGGCCCGCGCGCCGCGGCTGGCGCACCGCGGCGCGGCGCACCCGCACCCCGCGCACACGAGCAGGGGCCGGACGCACCCCCCGCGCGTCCGGCCCCTGCACGTCCCCCGATCCCCCGATCCCTGACGGGCACCCCCCGGCCCCGTGCGGTCTCGCGGTCTTTCCCCCCGTTCCCCCGATCCCCCGATTTCCCCCGTTCTCCCCTCCCGTGGCCCCAGGTCCCCCCGTCCCCGGTCATCGGCCCCTCAGGCCACGAGCTCCTCGAACGACTCCTCCCGGTCCCGCCCGAAGCTCAGCGCCTCGTCGTCGCGCAGCCGGCGCAGCGAGCGCCAGATGCTGCTCTTGACGGTCCCCACGCTGATCCCCAGCACGTCGGCGATCTCCGGGTCGGTCCTGCCCTCGTAGTAGCGCAGCACGAGCATCGTGCGCTGCATCTCGGGCAGCCGCGCCAGCGCCTGCCAGAGCACCGTGCGCAGCTCCGTGCCGCGCATGGCGTCCGACTCCCCCGGCGCCTCGGGAAGTTCCTCGGTCGGATACTCCGCGAGCTTTCGCCGGCGCCAGGCACTGATGTGCAGGTTCGTCATGGTACGGCGGAGGTAGCCCCCCACCGCCGCCTTGTCGCTGATCCGGTCCCAGGCCCGGTAGGTGGAGAACAGTGCGCTCTGCAGCAGGTCCTCCGCCTCGAACCGGTCGCCGGTCAGGTGGTAGGCGGTGGCGTACAGAGAGGCGCGCCGCTCGGCCACGTAGGCGGTGAACGCCGCGGTGCTGTCAGCCTCCGCGGCGGCCCCGGCCTGCTTGCCGACCGTTTCCCCCGGCACCTCTCCGTACGCCTTCTTCCCCCCGTCGTCCCCCCCCGGGTCCACGGCCGGTCCGGTCCCCGCCGGCATGACGCCGGTCCCCCCGGGGCCCGTGCTGCCCGCGATCGCGACCATGTAAGGAGGACGACGCCCGGCGCCGCGACCGCACCCCCGCGCGTTCGCGGCACCGGACTCCCCCGCACCGCGCGAGGCGCGGGCGGGAGCCATCCCCTCGGCACTCCCCCCCTTGGCGTGCAGGCGTGTGTGAACCGCTGCGCTGGTGGTGCTGTCGTGCAGTGCGTTCATCTCACGCCCCCCGTCGGTGGAGTCTGCTTCGGTCGGCCCCGCTGTGCCGGGCTTGCCCGACGACCAGAATCCTGTCGTCCCGACTTCATCGCGCTGTCCGTCGACTGTCACAGGCGTGCAACAGGGGCGGGTGCCCCTTACACGGGCCCTTCCCGGAGGCCGTGATGACGGCGAACTCGCCCCTTCCGGCGCGCCCTGCCAGAATGACCCGCGTGCCTTCTCTGTTGCTGATCGAGGACGACGACGCCATCCGCACCGCGCTGGAGATGTCCCTCTCCCGCCAGGGCCACCGCGTGACGACCGCGGCGACCGGTGAGGACGGGCTCAAGCTGCTGCGCGAGCAGCGGCCCGACCTGATCGTGCTGGATGTCATGCTGCCGGGCATCGACGGCTTCGAGGTGTGCCGGCGCATCCGCCGCACCGACCAGTTGCCGATCATCCTGCTGACCGCGCGCAGCGACGACATCGACGTCGTGGTCGGGCTGGAGTCGGGCGCCGACGACTACGTCGTCAAACCCGTGCAGGGGCGGGTGCTGGACGCCCGGATCCGCGCGGTGCTGCGCCGCGGCGAGCGGGAGACCACCGACTCGGCCACGTTCGGCAACGTCGTCATCGACCGCTCGGCGATGACCGTCACCAAGGACGGCGAGCATCTGCAACTGACGCCGACGGAGCTGCGGTTGCTGCTGGAGCTGAGCCGCCGGCCCGGCCAGGCGCTGTCGCGTCAGCAGTTGCTGCAGCTCGTCTGGGAACACGACTATCTGGGCGACTCCCGGCTGGTCGACGCCTGCGTACAGCGGCTGCGCGCGAAGGTCGAGGACGTGCCGTCCGCGCCCACACTGATCAAGACCGTACGCGGCGTGGGCTACCGGCTGGATCCGCCCTCGTGAGTCCGGGCCCCTCCGACGCGCAGGGGCGGCAGGGGCTCGTACGCGGCTGGGCGGCGGGGCTGCTGCGCTGGATCAGCCTGCGACTGCGTCTGGTCATCGTGTTCGCGCTGGTGGCCCTGGTCTCCGCGGTGTCCGTCGCCGGCATCGCGTACTGGCTCAACCGGGACTCGGTGCTCACCCGCACCCAGGACGCCTCGCTGAAGGACTTCCGGGAGTCGCTGCAGGACGAGGGCGGCGAGCTGGACCTGCGGGCCGGCTGTACGGATCTCGCCAAGGCCGCCCGGCGGCTGTCGAGCACCACCCAGAACTTCGACGTCATACTCATCTCCGGTGGCGGGGGCAGCGGCGGCGAACCCGGCTGCGTGGAGCGCTCCGACCCGTCGTTCACCCTGCACGACGTGCCGAAGACGCTGAAGACGGCGGTCGACCAGCGGCGCGACGACGGGAAGTGGCCGTACCACCTGTACTGGCAGCGGGTGACGATGGACGGCACGCCGTATCTCGTCGGCGGCGCCCGGGTGATCGGCACCGACTGGACCGGCTACATGTTCAAGTCCCTGGACTCCGAGCGCCGGGACCTCAACTCGCTGGCCTGGTCGCTGGGCATCGCCACCGGCCTGTCCCTCATCGGCTCCGCACTGCTCGCGCAGGGCGCCGCGTCCACGGTGCTGCGGCCCGTGCAGCGGCTCGGCGAGGCGGCACGGCGGCTCGGCGAGGGCAAGCTCGACACCCGGCTGCGGGTGACCGGCACCGACGAACTGGCCGACCTGTCGCGGACGTTCAACCAGACCGCGGAGCGGCTGCAGCAGCGGGTGGAGGAGCTGAGCGAGCGGGAGAAGTCCAGCCGGCGGTTCGTGGCGGACATGTCGCACGAGCTGCGCACGCCGCTGACCGCGATGACCGCGGTGTCCGAGGTGCTGGAGGAGGAACAGGAGAACCTGGACCCGATGATCGCGCCCGCGGTGCAGCTCGTGGTGCAGGAGACCCGGCGGCTCAACGACCTGGTGGAGAACCTGATGGAGGTGACCCGCTTCGACGCCGGCACCGCCCGGCTCGTCCTCGACGACGTGGACGTCGCCGACCTGGTCACCGCCTGCATCGACGCCCGCGCCTGGCTGGACGCGGTGGAGCTGGACGCCGACCGCGGCATCGTCGCGCGCCTGGACCCGCGGCGTCTGGACGTGATCCTCGCCAACCTCATCGGCAACGCGCTCAAGCACGGCGGCTCCCCCGTGCGGGTGTCGGTGCGCACCACGGCGGACGCGCCCGGCGCCGGCGATCTGGTCATCGAGGTCAAGGACAACGGGCCAGGCATCCCCGCCGAGGTGCTGCCGCACGTCTTCGACCGCTTCTACAAGGCGGACACCGCGCGGCCGCGCTCCGACGGCAGCGGCCTCGGGCTGTCCATCGCGGTGGAGAGCGCCCGGATCCACGGCGGTACGATCACCGCGGCCAACGACCCGGCGGGCGGGGCGGTGTTCACGCTGCGGCTGCCGCGGGACTCGTCGGCGGCTGCGGAGGCCCTGGAGCAGGAGGACGAGTGAGGGCGCCAGCCTCGAACCGGCCGGTCTTCGCGGCCCTGGCGGCGGTCGCCGTGGCCACCGTCGCGGTGCTGACCACCGGGTGCGGGATTCGGCCCACGTCCGTGCCGGTGGACGCCGGCAGCGCGCCGTCGCGGGCGGAGTGCGCGCCGGGCGGCCCGTCGCCGGCGGCGCGATCGGCGGACGGCGAGACGCTGCGGGCGGTGTATCTGGTGTGCGGTACGCAGTTGGCGCCGGTGCCCCGGAGCGTTCCGGACGACCTGGCCGGTACGGAGCTGGCGGCGCGGTTGCTGAGGGAGCTGGAGCGGGAGCCGCGCGAGGACGAGAAGCAGGCCGGCTACTCCACCGCCGTCTCCGGGCTGCGGGTGACGGACGGTCTTTCCGGGGATCCGGCGGGCACGGTGCGGCTGAGCCGGGATCCGCAGGGTCTGGGGTCTCCGATGCTGGCGCAGATCGTCTGCACGTACGCGGCGGGCGAGGAGCGTACGGCGGTGCTGGCAGGCCCGGACGCGGGGGACCCGCCGTACACGTACCGCTGCACCGACGACGCGCTGCGGGCGCCGGAGAACACCGTCGGCGAGCCCGCGACCTGAGCGCTTCCGGTCCGCGGGGGCCGGTGTCAGTGGCGTGTGCCACAGTTTCCGCATGCTCGGGATCGTGGTGAAGACGGAACGCGGGGAGCGGCATGTGCGCGTGTCCGCTGCGGAGTTGGCGGCGCTTGTCCGGCGGATAGGTGGCGCCGACGACCACTTCCTCGTGCTCCAGCGGATCCCCGACCTGCCGGACTTCTTCGCCCAGGTCTGGCACGACGCCGGCGGGGACTACGCGGTGGAGTACCGAGACGGCGGCGGCGACCGGCACTTCGGCGCGACGGCCGGCGGCCCCGAGGCCGTGATCGCGGCGCTGACCGGCTGGGCCCGCGAGGAGGCCGGCTGGGAGGCAGGGCTGTCCTGGTCGCGCACGGATACCGGGCCCGCGTCCGAGGTGCCGCCGCTGGACCTCGGCGCAGAGGATCGTACGGAGCTGGAGAAGCGGGTCCGCGAGGTGCTGGCCGCGGGCTACGCGACCCGAGCCGAACTGGCCGAGTGCGCCGAGGAGTTCCTGGTCACCGAGGACCGCCGGCCCATCTCCGCCCCGCAGGCACGGGCGCTGGCCGACCGGCTGTGGCTGGAGCGGGTCGCCGAGCAGGCCGGCTGGCGGGGCGAGACGGACCCCGAACGGATCACCCGCGCCTTCACCGCCCTGCGGGCGGCCGGCATCACCGCCCGTGAGCACTTCGCCTGCTGCCGCAGCTGCGGCAACGCCGAGATAGGCGGTGCGGGCGAGCCGGACGCGCGCGGCTTCGTCTACTTCATCCACCAGTCGTCGGAGTCCGCGGCGGCGGACGGCGGGCTGACGCTCTACTACGGCGGCTTCGACGGCTCGTCCGAGACGACCGCGGCCATCGGGCACGAGGTGGTCGCCGCCCTCGGGGAGGCCGGTCTGCGGACCGGGTGGGACGGCGATCCGGGCCAGGCGATACCCGTCACCGGCCTGGACTGGCGCCGCCGTCTGGTCGGCTGAGGAGCCTCCGCACCGAAGATCACACTCCGGCGGCGGATGCCGGGAACCGTACGAGTCGGTAGCGGCGTCCTTGCCTGCGTGCAGCGCCATGCGACGGGCGGATCGGCCGCCCTGAGATTCCGGGTGGCCGGCGTTGTCCTCCTAGTCCTGCATCTGACCGCAGTCTGGTGGTTTACGCTCCGCCCCAATGCCGTGCCGTGGGTTGACGCGGCGAATCTGCGACCGCTCACGACGATCCGGGCCGAGTTCGGCGATGACCCGTGGTCGGCGCTGCGGTACGCCGTCGAGTCGCTGTTCGTCCTGGCCCCCGCGGGGGTGCTGCTGCCGCTGATCGGCGGGCGGGTCAACGCCTCGGTGGCGGGGTCGTTCGCCCGCACCGTCTTCGCGGGCTCGATGCTGGCGCTGGTCGTCGAGCTGCTGAAGACGACGGTGCCGGGTCAGGTCGCGAACGTGGACACAATGCTGCTCTACATCCTGGGGGTCGCGCTGGCGCATCTGACGGTGGTCCCGGCCACACGCGCGCGGCTGCGCCGGCGGCACCCCGCGGGCCGCGCGGCCGGTGCGGCGCATGCGGAGGAGGCGGCCGGAGCGGACGAGGCGGAGCGTACGGCGGACGGGAAGTCTCAGGGCCCGCCCCCGAGAATCACCAGGGTCGAGATCGCCCCGTAGGGCGACGTTTCGTCCGGCTTGTGTGCCTACGGTGGAATCACCGGCCCGCACACGGCGGGCCGCGAACGCCGACCCGAGGAGTGACGCAGCCATGGCCATGCCGATGAGACCGCGCGACGACCGGATGATCGCCGGAGTGTGTGCCGGCCTGGCCCGGCGCTTCGACACGACCCCCAGGACGGTGCGGGTCGTCTTCCTGGCGTCCTGCCTGCTGCCGGGCCCGCAGTTCCTGCTCTACCTGGCGCTGTGGGTGCTGATGCCCGGCGAGGAGAAGGTGCAGCATCCGGCCTGGTGAGGACGGACCCCGACGACACGAAGCCGGCACCGGCATCCACGAGGGATACCGGCCCCGGCTTCGCTGCGTACGGACGTCAGAGTGGCAGGGCGTCCACGGGGAGCACACTGGTCACCGGGCCGAGCTGGGAGAGCGGCTGGGCCTGGTCGCCCTTGTCGCCCGCCCCCAGGGAGCCGGTGGCCGACTCCAGCGGGGAGGTCAACTGGCCGACCGGGTCGGGCAGGCCGGGGACGGTCGAGGCGGAGGCGGTGCCCGCCGCGGCGACGGCGAAGGCGGCGCCGAGCAGTGCGGTACCGACGATCTTGCAGGTCTTCATGGAATTCAGGTCCTCGTCCTTGCGGATATCGAGCGGCAAGGTGAAACGTAGCCAGCCGGATAACGCCGCGGCAAAGACCGCCCCGCCGGTCCCGGAATTGGCCCGTACGGCCCCATCCGCGGATCGTAATACCATCGACCCACGCCTCTTCAGCCATCTGAATTCGCAGGTCAGAAGCGGTCAGCGAAAAAGCCACTCCGACTTGAGCCCGGCGTAACCGGGCTTGATGACCTCGTTGATCATCGCCAGCCTTTCATCGAAAGGAATGAAAGCCGACTTCATGGCATTGACGGTGAACCACTGCATGTCGTCCAGCGTGTAGTGGAACGTGCGCACCAGCTCCTCGAACTCGCGGGTCATGCTCGTGCCGCTCATGAGCCGGTTGTCGGTGTTGACCGTGGCGCGGAAGTACAGCCGGCGCAGCAGCCCGATGGGGTGCTCGGCGTACGAGGGGGCGGCGCCGGTCTGGAGGTTGGACGTCGGGCACAGCTCCAGCGGAATCCGCTTGTCGCGCACGTACGCCGCCAGCCGGCCGAGCTTGACGGTCCCGTCCTCGGCGACGTGGATGTCGTCGATGATCCGTACGCCGTGGCCGAGCCGGTCGGCGCCGCACCACTGCAGCGCCTGCCAGATCGACGGCAGGCCGAAGGCCTCGCCGGCGTGGATGGTGAAGTGGTTGTTCTCGCGCTTCAGATACTCGAAGGCGTCGAGGTGCCGGGTGGGCGGGAAGCCGGCCTCGGCGCCGGCGATGTCGAAGCCCACGACGCCGAGGTCGCGGTAGCGGTTGGCGAGTTCGGCGATCTCCAGCGACCGGGCGGCGTGCCGCATCGCGGTGAGGAGCGCGCCGACGCGGATGCGGTGCCCGGCGGCGTGCGCGCGCCGCTCGCCCTCGCGGAAGCCCTCGTTGACCGCCTCGACCACCTGCTCCAGGCTCAGCCCGCCCTGGAGGTGCTGCTCGGGGGCATAGCGCACCTCGGCGTACACGACGCCGTCGGCGGCCAGGTCCTCGGCGCACTCGGCGGCGACCCGCACCAGCGCGTCACGGGTCTGCATCACGGCGCAGGTGTGGGCGAAGGTCTCCAGGTAGCGCTCCAGCGACCCGGAGTCGGCGGCCTCCCGGAACCAGACGCCGAGCCGCTCGGGGTCGGTCTCGGGCAGCCCGGAGTAGCCGGTCTCGCGGGCGATGTCGACGACGGTGCCGGGGCGCAGGCCGCCGTCGAGGTGGTCGTGGAGCAGCACCTTGGGCGCCCGCCGAATCCGCTCCCGGTCCGGCACCGCCCCGGAAACCGCACCTCTGCCGTTGTCATCCGCCATGCGGCACCTCTCTCTCGTCACGATTTGCGCCATCCTACGCGCGTAGAGCAGTGCCCGGCGGCGGGCGCCGGCCGCGGGGGTGAGGGCTCGGCGGGGCGGGGAGGGGCTGCGGGGGGGGGTGGAGCGGGGTGGATGAGCTGGAGGCGGGGTCGCGGCGGTAACGAGCGGGTTCCGGGGGCAGCGGGGAGGCGCCCCGCCGGGCCGGCGCCCGGGGCCGCGGCATCGCACCGGCGCGGCCGGCAGGGGCCGTGCGGCCCTCGCGGACCGGCGCCTTCGCGCGAGCGCGGTGGCCCCGCGACGCCCGGGGCGGGGACCCGCGCGGTGACCCGCCGACTGCCGGCGAGCGGATGCGGATGGGGCACACCGGGGCCTGCACGCAGGTCGTCGCCCCGCGGCGTCGTGGGCGCCGGGGCCCGCGGTTGCCGGGAGAGGGTGGGGCGTTCTCCGGGGTGGGCTGTCGGTGCCGGTCGGTGGCCTGCTCGTGGGGGTGTGGCGGGGCTCGGTAACTGCCTTGTGGGGAGGGCGGGTCGGGAGTGGTGCAGACCACTGGGCACGGAGGGCCGTATCTGCCATCGTGCTGCCATGCGACAGGAGACCAGCGTGCCCCGCCCCGCCCGGCTCGGACGCGCCACCGGGGCGTCCTCCGCGCAGGCGGTGGCGCTGCTGCTGCCCGCGGGCGAGGGCGTCAGCAGCCGGCGGCCGTCGCGGCTCGCCGCCGCCTCCGTGTGGTCGCTGGCCCGCCGGCTCGGGCGCGCCGGTCGCGGCGACGGGCTCGTCGCGCACACCGTGCACTACCGCTACCGGGGCTGGAACGGCGCCGCGGCGGACGCCGCGCAGGATGCGGAGTGGGCGCTGGAGGAGGTCGTACGGCGGTACGGGGACGTGCCCGTGGCGCTGGTCGGCACCGACGTCGGCGGCCGGGCCGCGCTGCGCGCCGCCGGGCACGAGGCGGTCGTCTCGGTGCTGGCGCTGGCGCCGTGGCTGCCGGACGCGCAGGCGGCCGACGCCGAGCCCGTACGGCAGTTGAGCGGGCGCACCGTGCTGTTCGTGCACGGCACGGACGACGCGCGCACCGACCCGGAGCTGTCGTACCGGCTGGCGGTACGGGCGAAGAAGGCCAACCGCGACGTGTGCCGCTTCGAGGTGCACTCCGACGGGCACGGCATGCACCAGCACCGGTCCGAAGTCCTCGCCCTCGGCGCCGACTTCGTCATGGGCTCGCTCTTCGGCCGGCCGTACAGCAGGCCGCTCGCCGACGCGCTCGCGGCACCTCCGCCGATCGGCCTGCGCATGCCGCTGGCCGCGGGCTTCGCCCCGGCGTAGCCCGCGGGCCCCTACCCCGCCAGCAACTGCCCCCGCCGCCCCAGCAGAAACCGCCGGAACGCCCCCACCGGTGCCGTCTCCTGCTGTCCCGCCACCCACGCCACCCCGATCTCCCGCACCGCCCGCGGCGCCGTGACGTTCAGTTCCACCACCCCCGGCCGCGGCACCGCGGGCGGCGGCAGCAGCGCGACGCCCAGGCCCGCCGCCACCAGCCCGCGGATCGTCTCCGCCTCCTCGCCCTCGAAGGCGATCCGCGGCACGAACCCGGCCTGGGCGCACAGCTCCTCCATCATCCGCCGCATCCCGTAGCCCGGTTCCAGCGTCACGAACGGGTCCTCCGCCACCTCCGCGAGCCGGATCCGGCGCCGCCCGGCGAGCCGGTGGTCGTCCGGCACGACGAGCCGGAGCCGCTGCTCGTCCAGCCGCCGCGCCTCCAGATCCGGCGCGTCCGGCACCGGCGAGGTCAGGCACAGGTCCAACTCGCCCGCCCGCAGCCGCTGCAGCATCCACTCCCCGTAGTTCTGCACCAGCGAGAAGCGCACCCGCGGGTGGTCCTTGCGGAACTCCCGCAGCAGCCCCGGCACGGTCTCCGAGCCGAGGGTGTGCAGGAAGCCGAAGGCGACCTTGCCCGTCTCGGGGTGCGCGTCGGCGCGTACGGCCTCGGCCCCGCGGGCCACCTCCGCCAGCGCCCGCTCCGCGTACGCCAGGAAGTCGCGGCCCGCGGTCGTCAGCGACAGCGTGCGGCCGCGGCGGGCGAAGAGCGCGACGCCCAGGTCGGCTTCGAGCCGTACCATCGCGCGGCTCAGCGTCGGCTGGGGGACGCCGAGCGCGCGGGCGGCACGCGTGACGTGCTCCTCGCGCGCGACCGCGGCGAACTGCGCGAGCCGGGGCGCGAGCACCGCCCCCCACTCCCCCGGCTCCCCGGGGGCGGCGGCCGCGACCGCGGCCGAGATGTCTTCCTGATGACGGGACCGTGACAACGACCCCTGTGACCTCTGCTCATTCACCACAGCATCGATTATCACCGTTTTCCGCATTGGACGCATGAGCGAGACCCGCCGTACGTTCGACGCATGCCCTCCGATACCGGGGCGCTTACGCCCCATGTGAGCGCCCCCGCCCACGTGCCCGCCAAGCACGCCCCCGGCGAGCCCGGCTACCGCCGCGTGCTCCTCGCCCTGTTCGCCGCCGGCGTCGCCACCTTCACCCTTCTGTTCTCCACCCAGGCGCTGCTGCCCGCCATCTCCGCCGACCTCGGCGTCAGTCCCGGCGCGGCCAGTTGGACGGTCTCCGCCACCACCGCCGCCCTCGCGCTCGCCGTGCTGCCGCTGAGCGCCGTCTCCGAGCGGTTCGGCCGGCGGAAGACGATGACGTGGTCGCTGACGGCGGCCGTGCTGCTGGGGCTGGCGATGCCGTTCGCGCCGGACCTGGGTGCGCTCATCGCGCTCCGTACGCTCCAGGGTGTGGCGATCGCCGGGATCCCGGCGTCGGCCATCGCGTTCATCGCCGACGAGGTACGGGCCCGGGCGGTGATCGGCGCCGTGGGGCTCTTCGTCGCGGGCAACAGCATCGGCGGCATGGCCGGCCGCATCCTCACCGGCTGGACGGCGAACGCCTGGGGCTGGCGCGCGGCGCTGGCCGCGGTCGCCGCGCTCTCGCTGCTCTGCGCGGTCGCCTTCCGCGTACTCCTGCCGCGCGCCCGGCACTTCACCGCCGCGCCGCTGGCGCCGCGGGCGCTCGCCCGGACCGTACGCGGCCATCTCTCCGACGGGCTGATGCGCCGGTTGTACGCGATCGGGCTGCTGTTCATGACCGTCTTCGGCTCGGTCTACACGATGATCGGCTACCGGCTGGCCGGCGCCCCCTTCGGCCTGTCCGCGGGCCTCATCGGCTCGGTCTTCGTGATCTACCTCGTCGGCACCGGCTCCTCGGCCGCCGCCGGCCGGCTCGTCGCGCGCCTCGGCCGCCGCGGCACCCTGTACGCCGCCGCCGGCACCACCGCCGCCGGGCTGCTGCTGACGATCGGCGACTCCCTGGCCACTGTGCTGACCGGTCTGGTGCTGCTCACCGCCGGGTTCTTCGCCGGGCACGCGGTCGCCTCCGCCTCCGTCAGCCACGCGGCGCAGACCGGCAAGGCGCAGGCGTCGGCGCTCTACCAGGTCGCGTACTACGTCGGGAACAGCGCGGGCGCGACCGTCGGCGCGATCGCCTTCCACGCGATCGGCTGGCACGGGGTCGTCGTCCTGGGTCTCGTGGCCCTCGCCGGCGTCACGGGCGTCACTCTTCACGCCACCCGCCTGGCCACCGCGGCGACCCGCACCGCAGCGCGCGAGGGGGCCGGCCGGACGCCCCGCGCAAGCGGGCGCGCACAGGCCCCCGCAACCCGCCCGGTTCCCCGCGAACCGACAGGTCAGCCGATACGCGCCGGCGTCGCGCGCACCGCCGAAAGCACCGGCGCGGAGACGATCCGGTAACGGGTTCGTTGCCGGAGGTTCAGCTTGTTCTACGCGCGTTACGATGCCCCCGAAGCAGCGCCGGAAAGAGGCGCTTCGCCAAGACCGAAGGGGAAGTCCTCTTGCGCCGGGTAACCAAGATCGCCGCCGCGGGCGTGGCAACCGCGGCCCTTGCTTTCACCAGTGCTGCGTGCAGCAGCGACAGCGGCAGCAGCGACAAGGGCGTCGGCCTCGCGTTCGACGTCGGCGGCCGCAGTGACGCCTCCTTCAACGAGTCGGCCGCCCGCGGGTACGACAAGGCCAAGAAGGAGTTCGACCTCGGCGGCAAGGAGCTGACCGCCCGCGACGGCGAGACCGAGGCCGACCGCGAGCAGCGTCTCATCTCCCTCGCCGAGGCGGGCTACAACCCGGTGATCGGGGTCGGCTTCGCCTACGGCAAGTCGGTCAACAAGGTCGCCAAGGACTTCCCCGACACCACCTTCGCCGTGATCGACGAGGCGTCGCAGGGGAAGAACGTGGCCGGTGTCACCTTCGCCGAGCACGAGGGCTCGTATCTGGCGGGCGTGGCCGCCGCGACGAAGAGCAAGACCGGCAAGGTCGGCTTCATAGGCGGCGTGCACAACAACCTGATCAAGAAGTTCGAGGCGGGCTTCGTCCAGGGCGTCAAGGACACCAAGCCCGACGTCGAGGTCGACGTGAAGTACCTCTACGAGAGCGACCTCAAGGGCTTCCAGGACCCGCTGCGCGCCAAGGGCATCGCCGAGGGCATGCTCGACTCCGACGCGGACATCATCTACAGCGCCGCCGGCCTGTCCGGCACGGGCTCGATCGAGGCCGTGGCCGCCCAGGAAGGCGCGTGGGCGATAGGCGTCGACTCCGACCAGTACCGCGACAAGGCCCTGGCCGACTACAAGGACGCGATCATGACGTCCGTGGTCAAGAACGTCGACGTGGCGGTCTACGACGTGATCAAGAGCGTCCAGGACGAGAAGCCGCTCACCGGCGACCAGACCTTCGCGCTCAAGGACGACGGCGTGAGCCTGGCCACCTCCGGCGGGTTCATCGAGGACATCCAGGCCGACATCGACGCGGCCAAGCAGAAGATCGCCGACGGCGAGATCAAGGTCAGCGACACTCCCTGAGCACGGTACGTGTGACGGGGTCCGGAGGGCGGTGCGCGTCGGCCGTCCACCGGACCCCGCGCATCTGCCTCCGGACTACGCGCGTAGCGTGATATGCCGTAACTCGCGTCACGTAACTCGCGCCGTCCGTACGGCGCTTCGGTACGTCCGCCGCCCCGCATCCACCGCCCTCGACGAGGAGTGTGCGCCATCACAGCCCCCAGCAGCAGCTCCACGGCAGCGGATCCACCCGCCGGCGCCGCCGCCGTCGAACTCCACGGCATCACCAAACGCTTCCCCGGCGTCGTCGCCAACCACGACATCGACATCACCGTGCGCCGCGGCACCGTGCACGCCCTCGTCGGCGAGAACGGCGCGGGCAAGTCGACCCTGATGAAGATCCTCTACGGCATGCAGAAGCCGGACGAGGGCACCATCACGATCGACGGCACGCAGGTCACGTTCGCCAGCCCCGCCGACGCCATCGCGCGCGGCATCGGCATGGTGCACCAGCACTTCATGCTCGCCGACAACCTCACCGTGCTGGAGAACACCGTCCTGGGCAGCGAGAAGCTGCACGGCATCGGCGACGGGGCGCGCGCGAAGATCAAGGAGCTGTCGGAGGCGTACGGCCTCGGCATCCGCCCCGACGTCCTGGTCGAGGACCTCGGCGTCGCCGACCGGCAGCGGGTGGAGATCCTCAAGGTCCTCTACCGCGGCGCCCGTACGCTCATCCTCGACGAGCCCACCGCGGTCCTCGTCCCGCAGGAGGTCGACGCGCTCTTCGACAACCTGCGCGGGCTGAAGGCCGAGGGCCTGACCGTGCTGTTCATCTCGCACAAGCTCGGCGAAGTCCTCGCCGTCGCCGACGACATCACCGTCATCCGGCGCGGCACGACGGTCGCCGCCGTGAAGCCCGCGGACGTCACCTCCAAGCAGCTCGCGGAGCTGATGGTGGGCAGCGAGCTGCCGACCCCCGAGACCCGCGAGTCGACGGTCACGGACATATCGATGCTGCAGGTCAGCAACCTGCACCTGTCGGCCGTCGACGCCGACGGCGTACCGCGCGAGGTGCTGGACCGCATCTCCTTCACCATCCACAAGGGCGAGGTGCTGGGCATCGCCGGCGTGGAGGGCAACGGCCAGTCCGAGCTGGTCGAGGCCATCATGGGGCTGCGCGACCCGGACGGCGGCAGCATCGTGCTCGACGACACGGACATCAGCCACGCCGCCACCCGCAAGCGCCGCGAGGGCGGCATCGGCTACATCCCCGAGGACCGCCAGCGGCACGGCCTGCTGCTGGAGGCGCCGCTGTGGGAGAACCGCATCCTCGGCCACACCACGGAACGCCCCAACAGCCGCGGCGTGCTCATCGACACCGCCGCGGCCCGCAAGGACACCAAGCGGATCGTCGCGGAGTACGACGTCCGCACCCCCGGCATCGACGTGACCGCCGCCTCGCTCTCCGGCGGCAACCAGCAGAAGCTGATCGTCGGCCGGGAGATGAGCCACCGGCCGAAGCTCCTCATCGCCGCCCACCCCACGCGCGGCGTGGACGTGGGCGCGCAGGCGGACATCTGGGAGCAGATCCGCGCGGCCCGCCGCGACGGGCTCGCGGTGCTGCTGATCTCCGCGGACCTGGACGAGTTGATCGGCCTGTCGGACACGCTGCGGGTGATGTACCGCGGGCGACTGGTCGCCGACGCGGACCCGGCGGCGATCACGCCGGAGGAACTGGGCAGTGCGATGACGGGCGCGGCGAGCGGGCACCTGGAGGACACCTCGGCGGCCGAGGACGCCCCGGTGCCGCACCCGCGCGGCACCGCCACCCACAGCGACGACGCGCAGGGCGGAGGCCGTACGCGATGAAACGCCTCGACAGGGACAAGCTGATCACGGCGGTCGGCGCCCCGGTGCTCGCGGTCTTCGCCGCGCTGGTGCTGACCTCGCTGATCATCCTGATCTCCGGGAAGGACCCGTTCCGGGCCTACCAGGTCATGATCGAGTTCGGCACGACCGACCGGAGCGCCATCTACATTGTCAACAAGTCGACGATGTTCTTCCTCTCCGCGCTGGCCGTGGCCATCGGCTTCCGGATGAACCTCTTCAACATCGGCGTCGACGGCCAGTACCGCATCGCGGCCTTCTTCGCCGCGGCCGTCGGCGGCGCGCTGTCGCTGCCCGGCATCATCCAGATCCCGCTGATCATCCTGGTCGCCATGGGCGTCGGCGCGATCTGGGCGGGCATCGCGGGTGTGCTGCGCACGACCCGCGGTGTCAGCGAGGTCATCACGACGATCATGCTCAACTCGATCGCCGGCGCCGTCATCGGCTACTACCTCACCGCGGGCCGCCTCGGCGAGAAGGACGGGAACCTCACCCACACCCCGAACATCCCGTCCTCCAGCCACATCTTCATGATCGAGACCTCGGTCGGGGACATCAACGGATTCGTCGTCTTCGCCGTGCTCGCCGGCTTCCTGTACTGGTTCGTCCTCAACCGCACCCGCTTCGGCTTCGACCTGCGCAGCGTCGGCCGGTCGGAGACGGCCGCCGCCGCGAGCGGCGTGGACGTCAAGCGCATGATCGTCACCAGCATGGTGCTCTCCGGCGCCGTCGCCGGCCTGGTCGGGATGCCGACGCTGCTGGGCGAGTCGTACAACTACGGCACCGACTTCCCGCTCGGCGTCGGCTTCACCGGCATCGCCATCGCCCTCCTCGGCCGCAACCACCCCGTCGGCATCGCGCTCGGCGCGCTGCTGTGGGCCTTCCTGGAGCGCACCGGCACGCAGCTCGAATTCGAGGGTTACGACCAGAAGATCGTCGAAGTCATCAAGGGCATCATCGTGCTCTGCGTCGTCATCGCCTACGAGGTGGTCCGCCGCTGGGCGCTGCGCGACCAGCAGCGCCGCGTCGGCGAGGAGCTGGCCCAGGCACGCAAGACCGAGAAGGCGGAGGTGGGCGCATGAGCGAGCGGAGCGAGCGAATCATTCAAAGGTGCGCGCTGTGCTCACAGCCCGCCGGGCGAAGCGAGGCCGGCGCATGAGCACGGTGACCAAGACGGGCGTCGCCGCGCCCGCGAAGCGACCGCCGGGAGACGGCGGCAAGCGGCGGCTCGGCATGCCGCAGGTGCTCCTGCTCATCGCCGCGGGACTGCTGCTGCTGTCCGCGGTCCGCGCGATCACCGACACCACCAACCTCACCGCCTCCGCGCAGATCGGCGGCGCGCTCGCGCTGGCCGTGCCGATCGGCCTGGCCGGCCTCGGCGGGCTGTGGGCGGAACGGGCCGGCGTGATCAACATCGGCCTCGAAGGCATGATGATCCTCGGCACGTTCTTCGCCGGCTGGATCGGCTGGCAGCACGGCCCGTGGGCGGGCGCGCTGGCCGGGGTGATCGGCGGGGCGCTGGGCGGGCTGGTGCACGCCATGGCGACGGTGACGTTCGGCGTCGACCACATCGTCTCGGGTGTGGCGATCAACATCCTTGCGCTCGGCGCCACCCAGTACATGGCGAAGATCTTCTTCGCGGACGGGGGCGCGCTGGCGGCGGGCGGCACGGACAAGCAGTCGCCGCAAGTCGACGACATGCCCACGTTCTCCATCTCCGCGGTCTCCGGCTGGCTAGGAGACCTGGAAGACAAAGACTGGTTCCTCCTCTCCGACGTCGCAGGGGCCCTGCACGGGGCCGCCGGCTGGCTGGGAGACCTGGAGGGCAAACACTGGTTCTTCCTCTCCGACACCGCCGGGATCCTGCGCGGTCTCACCGACGACGTGTCGTACCTGATCCTCATCGCGGCCGCGCTCTTCGTGCTCACGTACTACGTGCTGTGGCGCTCGGCGTTCGGGCTGCGGCTGCGGTCCTGCGGCGAGAACCCGGTGGCCGCCGAGTCGCTGGGCGTGAACGTCTACTTCTACAAGTACGCGGCGCTGGCCGTCTCCGGCGCGCTCGCCGGGCTCGGCGGGGCGTTCCTGGTCACGTTCACCCACATCTATCTGGAGGGCCAGACCGGCGGCCGCGGGTACATCGGCCTGGCGTCGATGATCTTCGGCAACTGGCGTCCGGGCGGTACGGCGATGGCGGCGGGCCTCTTCGGCTTCACCGACAGCCTGCAACTGCGCGGCGGCGGCGAGGCCGTGCACGCGCTGTTCCTGCTGCTGGCGGTGCTGCTCGCGGCGTACGCGGTGTGGAAGTACGTGCGCGGCGGCGCCCGCGCGGCCATAGCGGCCGGTGTCGCGGCGGTGCTCCTCGGGGTGCTGTACGCGACGACGGACACGGTGCCGCGCGAGGTCGTGGAAGCCACGCCGTACGTGACCACACTGGTGGTGCTGGCGGTGTTCGCGCAGCGGCTGCGGGTGCCGAAGTGGATCGGCAAGCGTTACCGAAGGGGAGAGAGCACGTGACGTCGCAGGACGACGAGCGGTGGGAGGCGCTGCGGCGGGCGGCGCGGGACGCGATGTCCCGGGCGTACGCCCCGTACTCGCAGTACCCCGTGGGCGCCGCGGCGCTCGTGGACGACGGCCGCACCGTCGTCGGCTGCAACGTGGAGAACGCCTCGTACGGCGTCGGGCTGTGCGCCGAGTGCGGCCTGGTCTCCGCGCTGCACGCCACCGGCGGCGGCCGGCTCACCCACTTCACCTGCGTCAACGGTGAGGGGCAGCTCATCCTGCCGTGTGGCCGCTGCCGCCAGTTGCTCAGCGAACACGGCGGGCCCGACCTGCTGCTCGACACCCCGGCGGGCATCCGGCCGCTGGCCGAGCTGCTGCCCGACGCCTTCGGCCCGTTCGAGCTGAGCAGATTGAAGGGTTCCCAGAACTCCGAGAGCGGAGGATCGCAGAACTGATGGACGCCATCTCCGTCATCCGCGCCAAGCGCGACCGCGAACGGCTCTCCGACGAGCAGATCGACTGGGTCGTGGCGGCGTACACCCGCGGCGAGGTCGCCGACGAGCAGATGTCCGCGCTGGCCATGGCGATACTGCTCAACGGCATGGACCGCGACGAGATCGCCCGCTGGACCGCGGCGATGATCGCCTCCGGCGAGCGGATGGACTTCACCGCCCTGCCGCGCCCGACCGCCGACAAGCACTCGACGGGCGGCATCGGCGACAAGATCACGCTGCCGCTGGCACCGCTGGTCGCCGCCTGCGGGGCGGCGGTGCCGCAGTTGTCGGGGCGGAGCCTCGGGCACACCGGCGGCACGCTCGACAAGCTGGAGTCCATTCCGGGCTGGCGGGCCTCGCTGTCGAACGACGAGATGATGGCGATCCTGAGCGACGCCGGCGCCGTGATCTGCGCCCCGGGCACGGGGCTGGCGCCGGCGGACCGCAAGTTGTACGCGCTGCGGGACGTGACCGGGACGGTGGAGTCGATCCCGCTCATCGCGTCCTCGATCATGTCGAAGAAGATCGCCGAGGGTACGGGCGCGCTGGTGCTGGACGTGAAGGTCGGCTCGGGCGCGTTCATGAAGGACCTGGACCGGGCGCGCGAACTGGCCGCGACGATGGTGGGCCTGGGCAACGACCACGGGCTGCGTACGGTGGCGCTGCTCACGGACATGTCGACGCCGCTGGGGCTGACGGCGGGCAACGCGCTGGAGGTCCGCGAGTCGCTGGAGGTGCTGGCGGGCGGCGGCCCGGCGGACGTGGTGGAGCTGACGCTCGCGCTGGCCAGGGAGATGCTGACGGCGGCCGGCCTGCCGGACGCGGACCCCGCGGGGGCGCTGGCGGACGGCTCGGCGATGGACGTGTGGCGCCGCATGATCACCGCGCAGGGCGGCGACCCGTCGGCCCCGCTCCCCACGGCCCGCGAGACCCACACGGTCCCGGCCCCGACGACGGGGGTCCTCTCGCGCCTCGACGCCTACGCGGTGGGCCTGGCGGCCTGGCGCCTGGGCGCGGGCCGCGCCCGCAAGGAGGACCCGGTCCAGGCGGCGGCGGGCGTGGAACTCCACGCCAAGCCGGGCACGCCGGTGACGGCGGGCCAGCCGTTGCTGACCCTGCACACGGACACCCCGGAGCGGATCCCGGAGGCACTGGAGGCGCTGGAGTCGTCGTACGACGTGGCGCCCCCGGGCGCGGCGGTGGAACGGGGCCCGCTGATCCTGGACAGGCTGGACTGAGCGGGGCCGTCAACAGAGTCGGGGTCGCTCACTCGTGCGAGTGAGATAAGCAGATATGCCGATGGCATATCTGGCAGGCGACTAGCGTCCCGATCATGGTCAACTCCCCACACGAGACGCACCACCGGGCCTTCCAGCAGATCCCGGAGTTATTCACGAGCGCCTTCAGGCTGCTGGACATTCCGGTGCCGGGCGAGGCGGTGGTCACGGCGATCGACAGCGACGTCAGGGAGGTGCGGCCGGTAGAACGCCACGTGGACACGCTGCTACGGCTGGAGTTCCCGGGCGGTCATACCTACCTTCTGCTGGTCGAAGCCCAGACGAAGCCGGACAAGGACAAGCCCGACAGTTGGGCGTATTACCTCAGCTACCTCCGCAACCGCTACGGCCACCAGCCGATCCTGGCAGCGACCCCGGCTGGGACGATCTGGAGGAATTTCGTGGAGACCTGCTTGTTTTCCTTCCGAAGCTACGTCGCCGAGAACCTTCGCAAGCAGGGCTACATCCAAGGCCGCGCGCAAGGACTCCGGATGGCGATCTGGAGCGATGCGGTCATCCAAATCCTGGAGGTGCGGGGCTTCCCGTTGTCTGAGGACACCCGGCACCGCATCCTCACCTGCGGTGACCAAGAAACCCTCGATCTCTGGTTCGACCGAGCCCCCACCGCCACCAGCCTCGACGAACTCTTCGCCGCCCCGGCAGAGGGCTGACGTTCCGGCCCGGGGGGAGGCCACGCGCCTCCCCCCACTCCTAGAACCGCCGCGTGATCAGGGCGCGCTTGACCTCCTGGATCGCCTTCGTCACCTCGATGCCGCGGGGGCACGCGTCCGTGCAGTTGAACGTGGTCCTGCAGCGCCAGACGCCGTCCCTGTCGTTCAGGATCTCCAGGCGCTGTTCTCCCGCCTCGTCCCTGCTGTCGAAGATGAAGCGGTGGGCGTTCACGATCGCCGCCGGGCCGAAGTACTGGCCGTCGTTCCAGAACACCGGGCACGAGCTCGTGCAGGCCGCGCACAGGATGCACTTCGTGGTGTCGTCGAAGCGTTCGCGGTCCGCCGCCGACTGGAGGCGCTCGCGGGTGGGCTCGTTGCCGTGGGCGACCAGGAAGGGCATCACGTCGCGGTAGGCCTGGAAGAAGGGTTCCATGTCGACGATCAGGTCCTTCTGCACCGTCAGACCCTTTATCGGCTCCACCGTGATCGGCTTCTCCGGTGCGAGGTCCTTGATCAGCGTCTTGCACGCCAGCCTGTTGCGGCCGTTGATGCGCATCGCGTCGGAGCCGCAGATGCCGTGGGCGCAGGAGCGGCGGAAGGTCAGGGTGCCGTCCATGTCCCACTTGATCTTGTGCAGCGCATCGAGGACCCGCTCCTTCGGGTCGATCTCGACCTGGAACTCCTCCCAGTACGACTCCGCCGCCGCCTCCGGGTTGAACCTGCGGATGCGGAACGTCGCGGTGATGTACGGGGAGGCCGCCGACTCGGGGAACTCGTCTTCGACCTTGTCCAACACGGGTGTTGCCATCAGTACTTACGCTCCATGGGCTGGTAGCGGGTCTGCACGACCGGCTTGTAGTCGAGCCGGACGGTCTCCGCGCCGTCGTCGCCGACCTCGCGGTACGCCATGGTGTGGCGCATGAAGTTGACGTCGTCGCGGTTCGGGTAGTCCTCGCGGTAGTGGCCGCCGCGGGACTCCTTGCGGGCCAGCGCGGAGATCGCCATGACCTCGGCCAGGTCGAGCAGGTTGCCCAGCTCGATCGCCTCCAGCAGGTCGGTGTTGAACCGCCGGCCCTTGTCCTGGATGCCCACGTTCTTGTACCGCGCCCGCAGCTCCGCGAGCTTCTCGACCGCTTCCTTGATGGTCTGCTCCGTGCGGAAGACCATCACGTTCTTGTCCATCGTCTCCTGCAGCTCGCGCCGCAGCTCCGCCACCCGCTCCTTGCCCGCCGAGTCACGCAGCCGCGCCACCTCGCCGACCACGAACGCCGCCGGGTCCTCCGGCAGTTCGACGTGGTCCGCCGTCGCCGAGTACTCCGCCGCGGCGATGCCCGCGCGGCGGCCGAAGACGTTGATGTCGAGCAGCGAGTTGGTGCCCAGCCGGTTGGCGCCGTGGACGGAGACGCAGGCGACCTCCCCGGCCGCGTACAGCCCGGGGACGACGGTGGTGTTGTCGGCCAGCACCTCGCCGCGGATGTTGGTGGGGATGCCGCCCATCGCGTAGTGCGCGGTCGGCTGGATCGGGATGGGGTCGGTGTACGGCTCGATCCCCAGGTACGTGCGCGCGAACTCCGTGATGTCCGGCAGCTTCGCGTCCAGTTGCTCCGGCGGCAGGTGCGTGAGGTCCAGGTAGACGTGGTCGCCCTCCGGGCCGCAGCCGCGGCCCTCGCGGATCTCGGTGTAGATCGCGCGGGAGACGACGTCGCGCGAGGCGAGGTCCTTCATGACGGGCGCGTACTTCTCCATGAAGCGCTCGCCGTCCTTGTTGCGCAGGATGCCGCCCTCGCCGCGGGCGCCCTCGGTGAGCAGGATGCCCATGCGCCAGATGCCCGTCGGGTGGAACTGGAAGAACTCCATGTCCTCCAGCGGCAGGCCGCGCCGGAACACCGACGCCTGGCCGTCGCCGGTCAGGGTGTGGGCGTTGGAGGTGACCTTGAAGAACTTGCCGTTGCCGCCGGAGGCGTAGACGACGGCCTTGGCCTGGAAGACGTGGATTTCGCCGGTCGCCAGCTCGTACGCGACCACGCCCGCCGACCGCTTCACCCCGTCGGTCTCGACGATGAGCTGGTCGAGGACGTAGAACTCGTTGAAGAACTCCACGCCCTCCTTCACGCAGTTCTGGTAGAGCGTCTGCAGGATCATGTGGCCGGTACGGTCCGCCGCGTAGCACGCGCGCCGCACCGGGGCCTCGCCGTGGTTGCGCGAGTGGCCGCCGAAGCGGCGCTGGTCGATGCGGCCCTGCGGGGTGCGGTTGAAGGGCAGACCCATCTTCTCCAGGTCGAGGACCGCGTCGATGGCCTCCTTCGCCAGGATCTCGGCGGCGTCCTGGTCGACCAGGTAGTCGCCGCCCTTGACGGTGTCGAAGGTGTGCCACTCCCAGTTGTCCTCCTCGACGTTCGCCAGGGCGGCGGCCATGCCGCCCTGCGCGGCGCCGGTGTGGGAGCGCGTGGGGTACAGCTTGGTCAGCACGGCGGTGCGGCTGCGCTTCGTCGCCTCGATGGCGGCGCGCATGCCGGCGCCGCCCGCGCCGACGATCACGGTGTCGTACTTGTGGATCTGCATGAGGGGAACCTCTTCGCCGCGTCAGCGGATGTTCGGGTCGAAGGTGAAGATCACCAACGTGCCCAGGAGGATGGTGAAGACCGTGGCGGCGTACAGCAGCATCTTCAGCCAGAAGCGGGTGCCGTCGCGCTCGGCGTAGTCGTTGATGACCGTGCGCAGCCCGTTGCCGCCGTGCAGCATCGCGAGCCAGAGCATGATCAGGTCCCAGCCCTGCCAGAACGGGGAGGCCCAGCGGCCGGCGACGAAGGCGAAGCTGATCTTGCTGACGCCGCCGTCGAGCACCAGCTGGATCAGCAGGTGGCCGACGACGAGGACCGCGAGCACGACCCCCGACAGCCGCATGAACACCCAGCCGTACAGCTCGAAGTTGGTGCGGGTACGGGAGGTGGAGCGGGCGGTGCGCGGCGTGCGGGCGCGGGGGGCCTCGATGAGCGGGGCGGGGTTGTCGGCGGAGTACGCGGCGGAGGAGCCGGTCAGCTCGACATCGGAGGTGGCCATGGTCATCAGCTCCCGAACAGCTCGCGTGCGGTGTGGCCGAGCACCGGGTAGATCGCCCCGACCATCAGCACCGCCCAGATCCCGACCACGATCCACAGCATCGGCTTCTGCAGCCGGACGCCCTTCGACCAGAAGTCGACGGCGATGACGCGCAGCCCGTTGAGCGCGTGGAAGAGGACGGCGGCGACCAGCCCGTACTCCAGCAGCGACACGATCGGCGTCTTGTACGTGGCCACCACGTCGTCGTACGCCTCGGGCGACACCCGCACCAGGGAGGTGTCGAGGACGTGGACGAACAGGAAGAAGAAGATGAGGACGCCGGTGACGCGGTGCGCCACCCAGGACCACATGCCTTCCCGGCCGCGGTAGAGCGTTCCAGCCGGCACGGAAAAACCCCTCCGGAAACTGATCGGGGGCCGGCCGTCAGGGCTCGGGTACTGCACTGTCGGTCATGACCCGGCCGGGTACGGTCCACCGGCCTTCGCCATCGTAGCGACGGTGCGTCGGCACACCGGCCACGGGGGTGCAGGTGTGATCAATCAGGCACGCGCGTGGCCTAACCGCGCTGGCTGGCGTGGCGATCCGTGCGGTTGCGTCCCGATTTGCCGCCGGTGCGCGTGGCGGGTTTTCGCCGTCAGGGACGAGGTGAGCCGGCTGCCGGGGTGAGGAGACGGGCGAGGCGGGCGCGGGCCCGGCGGCGGAGTTCGTCGGCGGCCACGAGGCGCTCCTCGTCGGGTTCGTTGCCGAGGCGGATGCGGATGGCGGCCAGGGTGCGGTCCAGGCGTTCGTCCTCGGGGCAGGCGTCGAGGCACAGGACGAAGGAGTGCCCGAAGCGGCTCTCGTACGCGGCGTGCGCCGCCCGCAGCGCCGTGCGCTCGGCGGGCCCGGCGGCCGCGGGCAGGGCGGTCGTCTCGTCGGCCAGCGCGCCCGCGACGGCGCCGGGGGCGAGGTCGTAGCTGGCCTCGTCGGCGGCGGCGAGGAGGGCGTCGAGGTCGGGGTACGGGCGGTGGGCGGTGAGGCGGCGGGCCCAGTGCCGGTCGTCGAGGCAGTCGAGGAGCGCGCGCTCGGCGTCGGCGGCGGATGCCGCGTTGAAGGCCGCCAGCCGGGCGGGGTCGGCGGCGGGACCGGCGGCGCGGGTCGCTCGGGGGGTGGGTGTGGGCAGGGTGGCTCCCTGGGGCGTGCCGGGTGCGTGGGGGCGTACCGCGGGCGGCTACGGTCGAACAGCGCTGCGCCACGCTAGCGTCCGGAACCGAACGTTCCGGTCGTACCGGCCGGCGGTTCACCCAGAAGAGGAGGTTTGTCGCACTGAATCGACAGGAGTGCTGCTTCGCGTCCCCACGCTCTGCCGTGGCCCTCCGGGAGGTCCCCACCCATGCGATTCCCACCGCGTCCGTCCCGTCCTCCGCGCCGGTCCCCCGCCGGCCGGCACGCCCGCCGCCCGGGCGGCCCGCTCCGCGCCCTCCGGGGCCCCCGGCGCGCGCTGTACTGGGCCCTGGCCACCGCCCTGGCCACCACCGCCGTACTCCTCGCCCTCCGCCCCGTGCTCGACGGCGGTGACGGCGACGGCTCCCCCCACCGCGGCGTCGGCGCCGCCGCCCACCGCACCGCGCAGGGCGACACCCCCGCCACGCCCACCGCCGGGGACGAGGACCGCCCCGGCCCGCCCCGAGCCGACCGCGACAAGCCTCTCCCCGACCCCCGCACCGTCCCCGCCGTCCGTTCCTACGAGCGCGCCGACGGCACCGGCTGGCGGCCCGCCGACCGCGCCCGTGTCGTCGCCGAGGACGACGCGGTCACCGACGAGTCCATGCGGCTGGCCGGCGAACTCGGCATGCGCTACGCGGACGACGACGGCGGCGACAAGGCCGCGGACCCGGATCTGGGGCAGCGCAGCGGCGACATCCGCCTCCGGCTCGAACCCCGCCGCGCCGGCGGCCCCGAGGCGTACCGCATCGACGTCGCCGACGGCCGTGCCACCGTCACCGCCGCCACCGACACCGGCGTCTTCTACGGCACCCGCACCCTGCTGCAGGCCGCCCGCGCCGACGGCGGCGTACCGCCCGGCCGTATCGACGACCGCCCCGACCGCCGGCAGCGCGGGTTCATGGTCGACATCGCGCGCAAGCACTTCAGCGCCGCATGGCTGTCCGACCGCGTCCGGGAGATGGCCGACCTCAAGCTCAACCAGCTCCACCTCCACCTCTCCGACGACCAGGCGTTCCGGATCGAGAGCGAGACCCACCCCGAGGTGGTCTCCGATCCGCACCTGACCAAGGCCCAGGTCAGGGACATCATCGAACTCGCGGCGGACCTGCACGTCACCGTCATCCCCGAGATCGACTCCCCCGGCCACCTCGGCGCCGTCCTCGACGCCCACCCGGACCTGCAACTGAAGACGCCGGAAGGCAGCCCGGTGGAGGGCGCCATCGACATCTCCAAGCCGCGCGCGGCCGGGATCGTGGACGACCTGCTGACGGAGTACGCGCAGCTCTTCCCCGGCCCGTACGTGCACATCGGCGGCGACGAGTACGTGGCACTGATGGCGACCGACCCCGAGGCCCGCTACCCGCACCTGGCCGCGGCGGCGCGCGACCGCTTCGGCGCCGGCGCCGTCGTCGCCGACCTCAACGCCGCCTGGCTCAACGCGCGGGCGGACACGGTCAAGAAGCAGGGCAAGAAGGTCAAGGCGTGGAACGACGGCTTCATCCCGGGTGCGAAGGTCGGTCCGGCCCGGGACCGGGAGGTCGAGTACTGGACGGGCAAGGAGGCGTTCGCGCGCGACCCGCAGGCGTTCCTGGAGGACGGGTGGCAACTGGTCAACCTCAACGACGAGTACCTGTACTACGTCCTCGGCGAGCCCAACGAGTTCACGTACCCCACGGGCGAGCGGATCTACGAGGAGTGGACCCCCGCGGTACTGCGCGGCAGCCGGCCGGTGCCGGAGCGGCTGGCGGGCCCCGACGAGGTGCTGGGCGCCCGCTTCGCGGTGTGGGGAGACCGGGCGGGGGCGCAGACGCCCGGGCAGGTGGCGCGGGGCGTCAGGCTGCCGCTGGCGGCGATGGCGCAGAAGGTGTGGGACCCGCGCGAGCCGCGGCTGGGGTGGGGGCAGTTCGCGGACCTCGCGAAGGCGGTGCGGGGCGGCGGCTGACGGGCGTACGGGGGCGGCGGCCCGCGTACGCCGCGGGCCCGTGCCCGCACGGGACGGGCCGCCGCCGGCGACGCACGCCGAAGGGGCCGCCCCGAACCGGGGCGGCCCCTCGTCGGCACAGGTGCCGGGAGTCAGCGCCTCACGGCGCCAGCTCGACCCCCAGCCGGCCGCCGGCCGGCGTGCCGAGCGCGGACTTGCCGTAGTACACGGCGCCCGACGCCGACACGCCCTGGCTGCCGCTGTCGAGCTGCAGCAGGGTGCCGTCGTAGGCGTCCTCGCCGATCACGCCGATGACGAGGTCCGCCCGCCCGTATCCGGACAGGTCGGCCAGCAGCACCGAGGAGCCGAGCCGGTCGCCCTTCTCGCTGACGCCGCTGATCCCCGCGGTGTCCTGGTGGTACGCCTTCGGCGAACCGGACGCCGTCGACAGCCCGGCGGAACCGCCGCGCAGCAGCAGGGCCGTGCCGGCGTCCGCGCGGTTGGCGCCGTCGCGGGTCATGTCCTCGCGGTAGACGCCGGTGAGCACGTCGGCGTAGCCGTTGGCGTCCACGTCGCCGACCGAGACCGAGAAGCCCATCGCGTCGCCGGCCTCGGACGCACCCGGCACCGATCCCGTGCCCTGGTGGACGATCTGCTTGCCGGTCGCCGTCAGCCCGCTCGCGGAGCCCTTCAGCAGCGTGACCTGGCCGCCGGTGTTGGCCGCCGACTCGCTCGCGAAGGGCTGGCCGACCACGAGGTCGGCGTAGCCGTCGCCGGTGACGTCGCCGGCGGCCACGGAACGGCCGCCCGGCACCCCGAGGTTCGCGGTGACGTCCAGCCCGGCCGACGTGCCGCGCAGCACGTCGAGGCGCGCCTTGCCGCTCGGGTCGCGGTAGGTGAGGGCGGCGTCGTCGTAGCCGTCGCGGTTGAAGTCGCCCACGGCGGCGTCCTGGTAGCTGACGGTCTCGTACGGGAACGAGCCCTCGCGGCCGTTGCCGTTCAGGTCGTGCGTGGCCCACGCCTCGGCGCCCATGCCGAGCACCTCGTCGCGGCCGTCGCCGTCGAAGTCGCCGGCGGCCACCGCGGAGCCGAACTTGGCGCCGGCCGGCGCGAAGCCGTCGCCGAGGACGAGGTTGCTGCCCGAGTTCAGCCCCGGGCCGTACAGGACGGTGATCACACCGGCGTCGGCGTGGCCGGCGGAGTCGTCCTTGTTCGGAGCCCCGACGAGGAGGTCGGCGATGCCGTCGTTGTTGACGTCGCCCCACTCGGTGTCGGTGCCCCAGGCGTCGCCGGCCACGGCCGTGCCGGGCACGCCGGTGCTGTTCTGGGTGATGCTGCGCTTGGCGCTCGCCACCGGGCCGTTCTCGCCGCCGGGGACGACGAACACCGCGCCGGAGCCGGTCTTCCCACCGCCGTTGGCCCGCGGCGTGCCGGCGACCATGTCGCCGCGGCCGTCACCGTTGAAGTCCCGGGTGGGCAGGGCGTGCGAGGCGCCGGGGGCGGCGGCCAGGGCGCGGATCTGGCCCAGCTTGGCGTACAGCCGGTCGCCGGGGCAGGCGGTGACGTTGACGTCCTCGGCCGCACCGTCCGGGCGGAACCGGGCGTCCTTGTGACCGGAGATGTTCTTCATGGTCTTCGGGTCGCCGGCGGGGACGAACTCGTCGTTCGCGTCGAGCTTCATCGGCGTCAGCGACGTGCTGCCGGTGGGGCTCACGCCGTACTGGCCGAGCTTCCAGGCGGCGATGCGCGAGACGGCTTCCAGCGACGCCTGGGAGGGGTGGCCGAAGGTGTGGTAGTCGCCGAGGATGGAGATGCCGGTGGAGTGGCTGTTGAAGTTGCTCGTGTGCGCGCCGAGCACCGGCTGGTCGATGCCGCCGGCACGGCCCTCGAAGATGCGGCCGCACTTGTCGACGAGGAAGTTGTAGCCGACGTCGTTCCAGCCGTTCCCGTTCACGTGCATGAGGAAGATGGAGCGGACCATGGCGGCCGACTCCGCGCACGAGTAGTTGACGGCCTGGGCGGTGTGGTGCACCAGCGCGGCCTTGATGCCGTCGGGGTTGTACGTGGGCGGGTCGTCGACCAGCGACTCGTCGGCGCCCCAGCCGGCACGGCGGGTCACCGGCGGCGGGGTGACGGGCGAGTCGGGCGCCGGGCCGGGTTCCGCCTGGGTGACGGCGGCGGCGGGCGCCAGGTCGGTGCCGTACGAGGACGAAGAGGACGAGGACGCGGCGGACCCCGGCCCGGACACCGCGGCCGCCTGCGCGACCGGTGCCGTCTCCGTACCCGCCTCGGTGCCGACGCCGGCGGCCTGTGCCGCCTCGGCCTCCTCCTGCGTGACACCCGGGTCGACGAGCGCGACCTCCATGCCGGCGGGCAGCGCGGTGCTCGTACCGTCCGCGCGTACGACCCGCGCCTCCACGCCGTCCGACGGGCCGACCCACAGCGGCTCGGTGCTGCCGCGCATGTCGGGAGTCAGGTCGTCGGCGGACGGGCCGCCGTCCGTGTCGAGCGTGCGCCAGTCGCTCCAGGCGCCGGTCTCGGCCGAGCGCGTGCGCACCTCGGCGGCGCCGCCGAGGTCGCGGCGTTCGTTGCTCCAGGAGATGCCGACCATCGAGAACTGCTCGGTGCCGGTACGGTCCACCTTCTTACGGGCGCCGTCCCCGGTCAGGTCGACGCCGTGCACCGCCGGCTTGCGCGGCTCCAGCCCGGCCGCCGCCGGGTCGTCCGAGCCGGAGCCGGGGTCTGCCACGGCGACGGTGATCACGCCGGCACCGCCGAGCACGACCGCGCCCAGCGTCAGCCAGGCACGTCTGCGCAGGCTCAGCGGCCGGTACGCATGGGATCTACGCGGACTCACATTCCGCCCCTTCGGGTTGCTCACGTGTGACGTTCGCTCACGCTTGACACACGTACAGCGCCGCCGGGGTCGAAAACGTGTCACGTCCGCCCTGACCGGCACAAAGAAGACGGCCGGAGCCGCTACCCCCCACAGGAGCTGCTCCGGCCGTCGGCCTCAGTCGCGGTGCCCGTTCGGGCCCGCTGTAATACTCAGCGCCAGAGGGCCCAGAAATGTCACAGCCCCCGCCGGCGGGTGCCGCGGGACCCCCGCGCGGCGCTCCCGCGGAGGTCCTTCTGCCCCCTGTCGGAGGGCTGTCGGGCCGCCGCCGGGACCTTACCCGGACCGGTCCGTTCCTCATGCGGTCGGGTAGGGAGGGCCCCGGTGTGTTGCGAAGGGACCGCCACCGCCGTAGCGTGCACCTCGCGTCGAGTAGACGCACAGACATTCGTTCGACTATCGCTCGACGGTCCGCCCAGATCCGGGGGTGCTCCGCAGATGTGTCCGCGTGTACTGCGTCTCCCGGCGCCACGGACGAACTGACCACCGTGCAGGGGGAATACGCGGAAGACGCCGCGCTGTCCGGCGCGGTGCACGCTGCCCAGCGTGGTGACGAGGCAGCGTTCCGCATCGTGTTCCGGACGGTGCACCCTCGCCTGCTCGGATACGTGCGCAGCCTCGTCGGCGACGGCGACGCCGAGGACGTGACCTCGGAGGCGTGGCTGCAGATCGCCCGCGACCTCGGCTCGTTCAGCGGGGACGCCGACCGCTTCCGCGGCTGGGCCGCCCGCATAGCCCGCAACCGCGCGCTCGACCACGTGCGGATGCGCTCCCGCAGACCCGTCTCCGGCGGCGACGAGACCCAGCTCGCCGACCGGCCCGCGGACTCGGACACCGCGGAGGAGGCGATCGAGGCGCTCGGTACGGGCCGCACGATGGCCTTCATCGCACGGCTGCCCCAGGACTACGCCGAAGTCGTGGTGCTGCGCGTGATCATGGGACTGGACGCCAAGCGCACCGCCGAGGTCCTGGGCAAGAGCCCGGGCGCGGTGCGTACGGCGGCGCACCGCGGCCTCAAGCAGTTGACCGCGCTGATCGAGAGGCCGCAGGAAGAGGGGGACGTTCCGCCCGGGGAAGGCCAGCAGCCTGGCGGTGTGACGCAATCAGCCGCGCGGACGCTTAAGGAAATGTGATGGTGGACGACCGGTACGGCTGGCTCGACGAGGACGTCGCGGAGCGACTGCTTCGCGGGGAGCCTCTCGACTTCGCGGACGGCAACGGCCGGCGAGGGCGTAAGCGCTGGTCGCCGGAGGACCGGGCCGCCGCCGAGCGGCTGGCCGCCGTGCTGGCGCGGGTGGCCGAGTCGGGCCGTCCCGGCGCGAACGGCCGGGTGCCGGGAGAACAGGCCGCGCTGGCGGCGTTCCGGGCGGCGCAGGAGAGCCCGAGCCCGGCGTCGGCCGCGGAGTTCGCCGCCGAGTCACCGTTCGAGGGGCGCCGCGGGCGGCGCCGTTCCGGCGTCGTGGAGCGGCTGCGGTCGCTGCGGCTGAGCGTGGTGGGTGCGGTGGCGGCGTGTGCGCTGGGCGGGGTCGCGGTGGCCTCCAGTGCGGGTGTGCTGCCGGCGCCGTCGTTCATCGAGGACACCGGGGGCAACCGGTCGCCGAGCGTGGGCGCCACGTCGTCGGCCCAGACCCCCGGCGGCGAGAAGGAGGACGGCTCCGCCGCGGAGGGCGGCAAGGGGTCGGACGACGGCAAGGACAAGGACTCCGGCAAGGACGGCAAGGACTCCAAGGACCAGGGCCGCGGTACGGACCCGGATCTGCCGGGCCGCGGCGTCATCGGCGACATACGGGGCGACGAGCCGCCGAACATGGCGGACGCGGACTCCGTGCTCGACGCGCTGTGCCGCGACTACCTCGCCGCGCAGGCCGGCACGGGTCCGATGCCGGGCCGGGCGCGGCTGCGCATCCTGGAGCAGGCGGCCGGTTCTGCGGAGGCGATGACGCCGTACTGCTCGAACCGGCTGGGCACCAGCGTGGGCACTCCGGGCGGCGCGACCGGCGGCGGCACGGGCGGCTCCACGGGCGGCGACGCGGAGGAGCCGACCAGCCCGAGCCCCTCGCCGACCGACCCGAGCACGGACCCGGGCGGCACCGGCGGTTCGAGCGACTCCGGCGGCTCCGGCGGGGACAGCGGCGGCGGTGACACCGACGGCGGCAGCGAGGACGGCGGCAGCGAAGGCCCGCCGCAGGAGGGCCCGTCGCCGAACCCGGGCGTCAACATCTCGGAGTCCCCCACCCCCGAGCCCACGGCCACCGCGACCGCCGCGGAGCCCGAGGAGTCCGCCGCCGGCTGACGCCGCGGCACCCCCGCTCCTCGGCAAGTCGCCCGCCGACGCGCCCTTTTATCCCGTTTCACCCGGAGCGGTCCGGGAATATTTGTGGCGGTCACCTGCCCGTACGGGATAAATGTGGGGGTGCCCACGTCAAACGTCCATGATGTCTGGCATTGTTGCAGTGATCTGTTCTATTCCGGGAGTGGCTGGGGCAGCGGCCTGACGGAGAGCGCGCGGGGGCGCGGGCACGGTGCACAGTGCCGCAGGCCGATCTCACGAGGCTCACAAGGTGGGGGATTACGACAGACCGGCTGCCGCACGGGCGGTGCCGGGACACGAGGGTGCGGACGAGGACCTTCAGCCACTGGTCCACCGGGCGCAGAACGGCGACGAGGCGGCGTTCACCGCGCTCTACCGGCGGCTCCAGCCGGTGCTGCTCGCGTATCTGCGCGGCGTGGTGGGCGACGACGCCGAGGACGTGGCCGCCGACGCCTGGCTGGTGATCGCGCGCGACCTGGGCAAGTTCCGGGGCGACGGCCCGTCGTTCCGCGGCTGGACGATCACGGTCGCCCGGCGCCGGGCGCTCGACCTGCTGCGCCGCGAACGCCGCCGCCCGCAGGGCGTGCTGCTCGACGAGGGCATCCACGACCTGCCCGCCGAGCGCGCCGCCGAGGAGCACGCGCTGGAGTCGCTGGGCACCCGGCAGGTCCTCAGGCTCATCTCCACGCTGCCCCGCGACCAGGCGGAGGCGGTGCTGCTGCGCACGGTGGCCGGGATGCGCGCCACCGACGCCGGTGAGGTGCTGGGCAAGCGGCCGGGCGCCGTGCGTACCGCCGCCCACCGCGGGCTGCGGCAGCTCGCCGAGCTGGTGACGCCGGCGGCCCGGCGGGAACGGAGCCTGGAGCGCGCGGCCTTCGCGGCGGGCGAGAGCGGCAGGCCGGCGGCGGAGACGGAAGCGGGCTCGGAGGAGCGGTTGAGGCTGGGCCTGGGCGCCTGAGAGGTGCCGTACGCCCGCTGCCGTACGCGTTCCGGCGTACGGAATCCGTAGGAGACCTCAGGAGGGGGAGTGGCGCGGGCGGTGCTGGGGGAACGCAACCCGCCCGCGCCATATGCGCTGAGCCGCAGGTACGGGGGGAACCCCGGCCGAGCGCTGGGCCGATGACCAGTCGGCACATCACTTACAGCGTCGCCGGCGGAGAAAGTGTCACAGCCACAGCTCAGCCCCTGCGTACGGCGCGTACGGCACCGCGGATGCCGTTGCGCCGCGCGCGCTCAGTCGTAGACGACCACCTTGTCGCCGACCCGGACGTCCCCGAAGAGCTTCGCGATCTTCGCCTCGTCGCGCACGTTCACGCAGCCGTGCGAGGCGCCGGCGTAGCCGTTGGCGGCGAAGTCCGCGGAGTAGTGCACGGCCTGACCGCCGCTGAAGAACATCGCGTACGGCATGGGGGTGTCGTAGAGCGTCGAGACGTGGTGCCGGCTCTTGAGGAAGACCTCGAACACGCCCTCGCGGGTCGGCGTGTACTGCGACCCGAAGCGCACGTCCATCGCCGCCAGCACCTCGCCGTCCTTCATCCACCGCAGGGTGTCGCTGCGCTTGCTCACGCACAGCACCCGCCCGTCGTTGCAGCGGGGGTCGGGCCTCTCCATGGCCTGCGACGTCGGCGGGTACAGCTCGTCGCGCGTAGGCTCGTCCGTACGGGCCAGCAGCCGCTCCCAGGTGACGACATCGGTCTCACCGGTGCGCGGCAGGCCGCGGTCCTCCTGGAACGCCGAGACGGCGTCGGCGGTGATCGGCCCGTAGTACGCGGTGGGGCTCTGCGCGAAGACGCCCTCCGCGCGCAGCCGCGCCTGCAGCTCCCGCACCTGCTCGGTCTCGTCGCCCACGGCCATCAGCACCTCGGGGCCCTCGGGCGTCGGCTCCTCGGTGGGCGTCGTGGACACGGACGCCTCGGCGCTGGGCTTCTCGGCCGGCTTCGCCGGCTTCTTCTCGGACGGCGTGGCCGAGGGCTCCGCGGGCTTCTCGGACCGCGTGGGCGGCGCGGCGCTCGACGACGACGGCGACGGCGAACCGCCCCCGCCGCCGGCCGCGTCCGCCGAGGCCGAACACCCCGCCGCGAGCGCCGCCCCGGCGGCCGCGAGCGCGACGGCCACGCGGATCGAATGGAGTTTTCTGTAAACGCTCACACGTGCTGGACGCAATTCGCCCACCCCCCCGGTTCCCTCCTGCAAGACGTCGAACGATTCTCTCCCCCGCCACGGCCGGTCCGGAACCCCGCAGCGCGCCGTTGCCTCCCGGACACCTTGCGTTTGCCGCGATCCCCTGGAATGGCCCGTCGGCCCGGCGCACGCCGCCCGGCCGCCCGTGATCGCCGCTAGGAGGGTTGGGTGTGCGCATGAACGCCGTCGGCAAGGGGCTCAAGCGGCGCGGCAAGCTGATGGCACAGGCGCTCGGCCCGCCCCGGCGCGCCCCCCGGTCCACCACCGCGCCCGCACGCGCCGCCGCTTCACCGGAGTACGCGGCCCCCCGCGCCCCGCGCCTCGTCGGGTCCCCGGTCTTCGTGCTGTCGTCCGTACGCTCCGGCTCCACCCTGCTGCGCGTCCTCCTCAACAGCCACCCCGAGATCCGCGCCCCGCACGAGATGCACCTGCGCACGCTGCGCGTCGACCTCACCCGTCCGTACAGCGCCCGGGCCATGGAGGGCCTGGAGCTGGACCGCCGCGAGCTGGAACACCTGTTGTGGGACCGCGTGCTGCACATGGAGCTGGAGCGCAGCGGCAAGCGGATCATCGTCGACAAGACCCCCGCCAACGCCCTCATCCGCGACCGGCTCGGCGACTGCTGGCCCGACGCCCGCTTCCTGGTCCTGCTGCGCCACCCCGGCGCCGTCGTCTCCTCCCTCGTCAACCGCCGCAGGGAACCGGACCTCGACGCCGTCCACGCCGAGGTCCTCGACTACGGCGAGGCCCTGGAGGCCGCCCGTACGGAACTGGGCGCGGCGGGGCACGTCCTGCGCTACGAGGAGCTGACCGCGGAACCGGAGAGGACCACCCGCGGCATCTGCGACTTCCTCGGCGTCGAGTGGGCCCCGGGGATGCTCGACTACGGCGCGCACGACCACGGCGCCTTCCGGCCGCACATGGGCGACTGGAGCGGCAACATCAAGTCGGGCCGCATCCAGCCCGCGCGCACCGGCGACCACGACGCCGGGCTGACCGGGCGGCTCGCGGAGCTGGCGGAGCTGTGGGGGTACCGGCGCGCGGGATAGGGGCGCGAGGTCCCGGCCCGTTGTCACTGGCGGAGCGTACGCTCGTGGCTACAGTCCGTGCAGACGCGGAAGGCTGGGAAAGGCTGGGATCACATGGCACGCCACTCGGAGTCCGGGCTGCCCATCGAGCCGGTGTACGGGCCCGAGGCCCTGGCCGGCTGGCACCCCGCCGTCCGGCTCGGGGAGCCCGGCGCGTATCCGTACACCCGCGGCGTCTATCCCACGATGTACACCGGCCGGCCGTGGACGATGCGTCAGTACGCGGGCTTCGGCACCGCCGCCGAGTCCAACGCCCGCTACCGCGACCTGATCGCCCACGGCACGACGGGCCTGTCCGTCGCCTTCGACCTGCCGACGCAGATGGGCCACGACTCCGACGCGCTCCTCGCGCACGGCGAGGTCGGCAAGGTCGGCGTCGCCGTCGACTCGCTCGACGACATGCGGGTGCTCTTCGACGGCATCCCGCTGGACCGGGTGTCCACGTCGATGACGATCAACGCCCCGGCCGCGCTGCTCCTCCTGCTCTACCAGCTCGTCGCCGAGGAGCAGGGCATCCCGGCGGCCCGGCTCACCGGCACGATCCAGAACGACGTGCTGAAGGAGTACATCGCGCGCGGCACGTACATCTTCCCGCCGAAGCCGTCGCTGCGGCTGATCGCCGACATCTTCCGGTACTGCCGCGCCGAGATCCCGAAGTGGAACACCATCTCGATCTCCGGCTACCACATGGCGGAAGCGGGCGCCTCGCCCGCCCAGGAGGTCGCGTTCACGCTCGCCGACGGCATCGAGTACGTGCGCACGGCCGTCCGCGCCGGCATGGACGTGGACGACTTCGCGCCCAGGCTGTCGTTCTTCTTCGTCTCCCGCACCACGATCCTGGAGGAGGTGGCCAAGTTCCGTGCGGCGCGCCGCATCTGGGCGCGGGTGATGCGCGAGGAGTTCGGCGCGCGCGACCCGAAGTCGCTGATGCTGCGCTTCCACACCCAGACCGCCGGCGTCCAGCTCACCGCCCAGCAGCCCGAGGTGAACCTCGCCCGCATCACGGTCCAGGCCCTGGCGGCGGTCCTCGGCGGCACGCAGTCGCTGCACACCAACTCCTTCGACGAGGCCCTCGCGCTGCCCACCGACAAGGCCGCGCGGCTGGCGCTGCGGACCCAGCAGGTGCTGGCGTACGAGACGGACGTGACCGCGACGGTCGACCCCTTCGCCGGGTCGTACGTGGTGGAGACGATGACCGACGGTCTGGAGGCGGCGGCGGTGGATCTGATGCAGCGGGTCGAGGACCAGGGCGGCGCGGTCAGCGCGATCGAAAACGGCTTCCAGAAGGGCGAGATCGAGCGGAACGCGTACCGGATCGCGCAGGAGACGGAGGCCGGTGAACGGGTCGTGGTGGGCGTCAACCGCTACCGGATGGCGGTGGAGGAGCCGTACGAGCCGCTGCGTGTCGACCCGGCGATCGAGACGCGGCAGGTGGAGCGGCTGGCCCGGCTGCGGGCGGCGCGCGACGGGGGCGCGGTGGAGGCGGCCCTGGCGGAGCTGAGGACGGCGGCGGAGGGGACGGGGAACGTGCTGTATCCGATGAAGGCGGCGCTGGCGGCGCGGGCGACGGTGGGTGAGGTGTGCGAGGCACTGCGGGAGGTGTGGGGGACGTACGAGCCGGTGGACGCGTTCTAGGGGCGGGCCCGGCCGCGGTGACGCGGCACGCCGTCGGCGCTCGCTGGCGGCCGTCAGCGGGGCCGTCAGGCGGTCAGTGCCGCGAACTCGGCGTCGGCGCGCTCGTTGACGAGGGCGAGGACGCGGCCGGCGGCGGCCAGGTCCTCGGCGGCGATCCCGCCCCAGATGCGCGCGGAGACGGGGGCGGTCTCCGCGGCGACGGCGGCGAGCACCTCCCGCCCGGCGTCCGTGGGGCGGAGGTGCGCCGCGTCGGCGACGAGCAGTTCCTTGGACAGCAGCTCGTCCAGAGTGGCGCGGATGCCGGCCGGGTCGGCCTTGAGGGAGCCCCGGACCCGGGCGACGAGGTCGTTTGGAGTCTGCGGGGCGTCGGCGGTGACGGCGGCGCGGAGGGCGATCTGCTGCTGGAACGTCATGCCGTGGCGGGCGAGGACCTGCTCCAGTACGCCGCGGGCGGCGTAGTGGGCCAGAGCGAGGGCACGGGCGTCGGCGACGGGTGCGGTGCCGGTCATGGTGATGTCCCCTGGGTCGTCGGGTGGGTCGTCGGGTGGGTCGTCGGGTCGTTCGGCAGGAGGTGGGCGAGAGGTACGTCGAGCAGGGTCAGCAGCTCGTCGGTGAACGCGCCGGTCCGCGGGGCGTCGAGACCGCCGAGCGGCTCCAGCAGTCGGTCGACCAGCTCCCGGACCACCACGACGGCCTGCCGCGCCACGGCGAGACCGGGCTCGGTGAGGGCGAGCCGCATGGCGCGGGGATCGCGGGGATCACGGGTGCGCTCGATGATCCCGTCCGCTTCCAGGGCCCGCGCCAGCTTCGAGACGTAAAGCGCCTCCAGGCCGGTGTGGTCGGCGAGTTGCCGCTGGCTGGGCCGCTCTCCGGCGTGCTGCATGCCGTACAGCGAGCCGACGAGCGCGTACTTCGCGTGGGTGAGGTCCAGCGGAGCCAGCGCGCGGTCGACGGCGACGCGCCACTTGTTGGCGAGCCGCCACACCAGGAAGCCGGGCGTGGGACCGGGTGGACCTTCGCTCATGACAGATAGCATACATGGCAACTATGTCCATGGCTACTATTTCCTCGCGCCCTCCCGTCGGTCCACGTGGGCGTTCGAGGTCGTTTGCGCGGTCGGGTTACCGCGAATTCGTCGCGGCGGCGGCCGTCTGCCGGGGCGGGCCACCGGGCTGCGCCGGTGAGCCGGCCTTGTCGGGCGGGGCGGGTCAGCGGGTGGGGAGGAGGGCTTCGATCAGGTCGGCGGCTCGGGGGGTGCCGCCTTCCGTGCGGGCCTCGGATTGCAACTGCTGGGAGCGGGCCGCACGGTGGGGGTCGGCGACGAGGTCGGTCAGTGCCGTGCGCAGGGTCTCCGCGGTGGCGTCCGCCGTGTCCACGCGGCGGGCGATGCCCAGTTCCACGAGCCGGTCGGCGTTCATGAACTGCTCCGCTCCCTGCGGCACCGCGATCATGGGGACGCCCGCCAGGAGCCCTTCGCCGCAGCCGCCCATTCCGGCGTGGGTGACGAAGGCGTCGGCCCGCTCCAGGATCGCCCGCTGCGGGACCCAGGGGTGTACCTCGACGTTCGGCGGGACGGCGCCGAGTTCACCGGGGTCGGTGTGCTTGCCGATCTGGAGGACCACGTGCCAGCCGGGCAGGTCGCCGAAGGCGGCGACGCACTGGCGGTAGAACTCCGGTTGGCGCGTGTACGCGGAGCCCAGCGAGACCAGCAGCACCCGGTCCGCACCGGGCGGACGGGTCCAGCCCTCCGTGTCCGTACCGGTGTCGAAGCAGGGTCCGACGAAGGTCACCGTCGAGGTGTCGACCCGGTCGGCGTGCGGCTGCATCGCCCGCGGGATCAGCGCGAGGGCCCGGCCGGGCGGCCCCGAGAAGGCGTCCACGTCCGTCGTCGTCGCCCCGCACTCCGCCAGCCACCGCGCGAACTTCTCCGTGTACGCGTCGGCACCCGGCAACTTCCGCAGATGCACCGCGACTTCCTCCTCGTAGCCGTCCCAGGCGACGAACGTCGGGGACAACTGCAGGAGGGGGCGGCCCTGCGCCTCGGCGAGGGCGCGGGCGGCGTAGGCGCCGATGTCGTAGAGATACAGGTCGGCCGGATCGTCGTCGTAGGCGGCGTGCAGTTGCGGGAGCGCCTGGATGGCGTCGTCGAGGAAGAGGCCCGACGCGGCGATGGGGTCGGCGGGCCAGTCGTTGTCGGCGACGGGCAGCGTGGAGGTGCAGGGCACCAGCTCCGCGCCGGTGGGCTCGATCCGGTCGGCGATGAAGGGGTCGTTGGCGTACGTGACCCGGTGCCCGCGGGCCGCCAGCTCGCGGATGACCGCGAGGCTGGGCAGGACGTGACTGACGGCGGGGATGCCGACCATGGCGATGTGGGCGCGGCGAGGGGGCATGGACGATCACTCGTTTCCGGGGTGGTGCGCGATGTCGGGGCAGGTCGGTCCGCGGGTTCTAGGGGGCGGCGGCCTCCAGTTCGGCGACGGTACCGGACATGATCGTCCGGACGTGCTCGGTGAGGTGCCCCACGGGCCAGTCCCACCACGCCACGGCGAGGAGCCGGGCGACGTCCGCCGCCTCGTAGCGCGTGCGGATGAGGCGGGCCGGGTTGCCGCCGACGATGCCGTAGTCCGGGACATCGCCGGTGACGACGGCGCCGGCGGCGATGATCGCGCCGTGGCCGATCCGTACGCCGGGCATGACGGTGGCGCCGTGCCCGAACCAGACGTCGTTGCCGACGACGGTGTCGCCGCGGCCCGGCAGGCCGGTGATCAGGTCGAAGTGCTCGGCCCAGGAGCCGCCCATGGTGGGGAACGGGAACGTGGACGGGCCGTCCATGCGGTGGTTGGCGCCGTTCATGACGAACCGCGTGCCCGTGCCCAGCGCGCAGTACTTGCCGATGACGAGCCGCTCGGGCCCGTAGTGATACAGCACGTTGCGCGTCTCGAACGCGGTCGGAGCGTCGGGGTCGTCGTAGTACGAGAAGTCGCCGACGTCGATGAGCGGCGAGGTCAGCAGGGGCTTGAGCAGGACGACGCGCGGGTGGTCGGGCATGGGGTGCAGCACGGTGGGGTCGGCGGGGACGGGTGGCATGGGGAGGCGGTTCCTCTCGGGCGGGCGTTAGTGCGACAACTGTAGCTTTAAGATGGTCACGCATCCCCGGCACGTCGATCAAGCGGATTGTGGACTCCCTGATGACAGACCCCACGGCCACGGCGCCGGACCGCCGCCCCGGCGGTCGCACCGCCCGTATCCGCGCGCAGGTCCTCGCCGCGGTACGCGCCGAACTCGCCGAAAGCGGCCACGAAGGACTCACGATGGAGGGCGTCGCGACCCGCGCGGGCGTCCACCGCGCGACGGTCTACCGGCGCTGGCGCGACGTGGGCGGCCTGCTGGTCGACGTCATCGAGGCGGCCGGCGAGATCGACTGGCGCCCACCGGACACCGGCTCGCTGCGGGGCGACCTGACGGCGCTCAACGAGGAGATCCAGGAGTCGTTGGTGGTACAGCCGTCGTTCGCCGTGGCGCTGATGGCCGCCTCGTTCCATTCCGAAGCGGCCGCGCGGGCCCAGACGCGGCTGTGGGAGGAGAGGTACGCCCAGTGCGAGATCGTCGTGGAGCGTGCGGTGGAGCGGGGGGAACTCCCCGCGGGGCGGACGGACGCACGGGCGGTGCTGATGGCGGCGACGGCGCCGGTGTACCACCACGTGGTATTGCTACGGGCCGCCCCGGACCCGCAGTTGCCGGAGCGGGCGGCGAGGGCGGCGGTACTGGCGGCGGGGGCGGGGGCGTTTTCGGCGGGTGGTGGAGAGGGTGCATGACCGAAGGACGGGGATCCACGGTGACCGGCCGTCGCCCCCGGCTCTCCCCCTAGCTCTCCTCCCGGCTCTCCTCCCGGCTCTCCCCTCACGCCCGCCCAAGGGTATGCGGGTGGTCTGACAGTGCGGGTGCAGCGGGGTGTTGAGCTGGTACGTCGCGTGGGTGGGGCGGGTGCGGGGGTGCGGCGTCGGGCGGGTGGTGGCGCGTGGGGCGGGCCCGCGTACGGGGGTTCAGTGTCGGGGTGGGCGACGGCGCGTGGGGTAGGGCCACGTACGGGGGGATCGGTATCGGGGCGGGCGACGGCGCGTGGGGTAGGCCCGCGTACGGGGGGTCCGCGGGGGGAGAAGGGTGTCGTTGGGGCTCCCCCCGGGCCACCCCACTCCTGATGATGCGGACCTCCGCTCGGTGTCAAGGGCGTTCCCTCCGCTTCGCTGCGGGAGCGTCGCTGCGCGATGGGGCTTCGCCCCACCCTTGACACCGGACTACGGCCCGAAAGACCGGCGGCTATGGGTGGCCCGGAGGGAGCGGGCACCCTCGACCGGCACTACGGAGGCGGAGCCCCGCGGACGGGGGACCGGGCCGCCCGGCGTTGGGCTCGTCCCGATCGCGGATATCCCCGGATGGACGGGGGCGGTTGCCGGGAGGCGGGCTGGGCCCGATCGCCGACGCCCCGGTGGGCGAGGGCGGGAGCGCCGGGTGGGCGTAGCCGGCGCCGACCGCCCGGTGTGTGCGTCTCGATGGGCGAAACTCGGGCTCCGGGGCCCGATTCGGGCCGGATCGGGGGGTGTTACCGCGAGTTACGACCCAATCTCGCCGCACCGGAGCAGCGGACGGCGACGGTCGGGCCTCGGAGCGACTGTGTGTGCGTCGATGGGCGAAAGTCGACCCACAGAGGTGATTTGCCCTAGCTTGGTAGAGGTGTTACCGCGAGTTCGGCTCGGTTGCGTTCATTCGGAGCGACCTGGGTGACCGTCGACCCACCTGGACCCCCGCGAGTGCGCGAGCGTGGGCAAAAGTCGGTCCTGACGGGCGATTTGGGTAGATTTAAGGGGCGGGTTGCCGTGAGTTCTTCTCGGCGGCGCGCGTTCCGCGCGGCCTGGGGTACCAGGTGGCGACCTGCGGCCGAGTGGATGCGCGCGGATGAGCGAAGGTCGACCCACGAGGGCGGTTTGTCCTGGTTCATTGAGGGTGCTACCGCAAGTTACGGCCGATTTCCTCCGCTGAGGTGGCGCTGGCGGGAGTTGCCGGGTGAGCGGACGACCGTGTGTGCGTGTGATGCGGCAGGAGTCGACCTCCGGTCTCGGATCGAGGCCGAGACCGTCCGACACCGGGCCGACGCCCCCGCCGGGCCGGATGCAACAGCGCCTTGGGCAGGCCCGGCCCCGGCCTCCGGCCCCGTCCCCCTCGGGGCATCCAGCCGGCCAGGCCCGGCTCTCCCTGCCCGGTGCGGCGCCCATCCGGGATCGGGGCAGCCCAACTCGCGGCGGTCCGGCCCCCGTCCGCGGGGCTCCGCCTCCGTAGTACCGGTCGAGGGCGCCCGCTCCCTCCGGGCCACCCATAGCCGCCGGTCTGTCACGGGCCGGAGTCCGGTGTCAAGGGTGGGGCGAAGCCCCATCGCGCAGCGACGCCCCTCGCAGCGAAGCGGAGAGGGACGCCCTTGACACCGGGCGCAGGTCCGCATCATCAGGAGTGGGGTGGCCCGGGGGGAGCCCCAACGACACCCTTTTCCCCTCGCGGACCCCCCCGACACCGGCCCACCCCACGAACAACCGCCAGCCCGATACCGATCCCCCGTACGCGGGCCCGCACCCGCCCCACCACCCGCCCGACGCCGTACCCCCGCACCCGCCCCACCCACGCGACGTACCAGCTCAACACCCCGCCGCACCCGCACTGTCAGACCACCCGCATACCCTTGGGCGGGCGTGAGGGGACAACTATGGACGGGTGGGATAACCAAGAACTCGGCGGGCGTGCAGGACAAGCGGGGACTCGGCGGGTGCGAGGGAACAATCAGGGACTCGGCGGGCGTGCGGGACAACCAGGGACCCGGGCGGGCGCGAGGGGGACAACCAGGGACCCAGCGAGGCGCAAGGAGGCAACCGGCGACCGGGCGGAAACCGGTGTCCCTCAGTTGCCTGATCGTCCTACCGTTCGCCCCATGGACGACACCACCTCCCCGCCGCGGCTGACCCGGCTCACCTTCCACGGCCCCCTCTCCGAGGGCCGGGCCGCCCGGATGATCCGCCGGCTGTCCGGCCCCGCCACCCCGACTGCCCCGGTGTCCGTGCTGGACATCGGCTGTGGCTGGGGAGAGTTCATGCTTCGCTTCCTTGAGGCCGCACCCGGCGCGACCGGCGTCGGCATCGACCTCAACGAAGAGGACCTGGCCCGCGGGCGCGCCAACGCCGGGGCCCGAGGGCTGGCCGAGCGTGTCCGCTTCGTCCAGGAGTCCGCCGTCGACACCGCCCACGGTCCCGCCGACCTCGTCCTCTGCTTCGGGGCCAGCCACGCCTTCAGCGATGCCCCGCCCCCCGCGCACACGGCCGCCGCCCTGCACGCCCTCCGCCGCCTGGTCAACCCGGGAGGCCGTGTCGTGCTCGGGGAGGCGATCTGGCAACGCACGCCCACACCGGAGGAGTTGTCGGCCATGTGGCCGGACGCCTCCCCCGGGGAGCACCACGACCTCGCCGACCTCGTCGATCTCGCCGTCACCGCGGGCTTCCGGCCCGCCTGGATCGAGACCGCGGGCAAGGACGAATGGGAGGACTTCGAGTCCGCCTACCAGTCCGATGTCGAGGAATGGCTTGCCGCCCACCCCGAACACCCCCTGGCGAAGGAGACCCGTGACCGTGCCGATCGCCACCGCGACATGTGGCTGCGGGGCTACCGCAGTGCGATGGGCCTGGCCTACCTGACGCTCGTCCCCGAAGTCAGGCGGTAGGGAATTCCCCGTGCCTGACGACGGTGAGGACCGCCGTCCAGGCGGCGGCGGAGGCGACCCGATCCACTACGTGACGCAGCCCATCCGTCCGGCAACGGATACGGCGACGCAGGTGTCCAACTGATCACCCGGGTGAAGAGAGTGACGCTACGCCACGGCCCCCGCGTCCAGCAGCGCCGCCGCCGTGAAGAGTTCCACTCCCACGCGGATCGCGCCCTCGTCCACGTCGAAGTCCCCCTGGTGCAGATCCCGCGGCAGTCCGGTCTCCCCCACCGCCCGCACGCCCAGCCGTGCCAGCGCGCCGGGGACGTGCTCCAGGTACCAGGAGAAGTCCTCGCCGCCCAGGCTCTGTTCCGTCGTCTCCACCGACTCCGCTCCCCGCCGCGACGCCATCGCGTTGGCCAGCAGCGCCGTCGTCGCCGGCTCGTTGACCACCGGCGGGACCCCGCGGACGTACGTGATCGCGGACTTCGCGCGGTGCATCGACGCGACCTCGTCGACCGCCGCGTGGACCATGTCCGGGGCGCGGCGCCAGGTGTCCAGGTCCAGGCAGCGGACCGTGCCGGACAGTTCCGCGTGCTGGGGGACCACGTTGCAGGCGTGGCCGGCGTGGAGGCGGCCGAAGGTGACCGCCAGGCCGGCGCGGGCGTCGACGCGGCGCCCGAGGAGGGCCGGGACGTCGGTGGCCACGCGGGCGGCCGCCGTGACCAGGTCGGTGGTCAGGTGGGGGCGGGCGGTGTGGCCGCCGGGGCCGTCGAGGGAGATTTCCAGGCGGTCGCAGGCCGACGTGATGGCGCCCTGACGCAGGCCGATGCGGCCCACGTCCACGCGCGGGTCGCAGTGCACGCCGATGATCCGGCCGACGCCGTCGAGCACTCCGGCCTCGATCGCATCGGTGGCGCCGCCGGGAAGCACTTCCTCCGCGGGCTGGAAGATCAGCCGTACGGGATGCGGCAGCAGGCCCTCGCGGGCCAGGCCGGCGAGGACGATACCCGCTCCGAGGACGACCACCGTGTGCACGTCGTGGCCGCAGGCGTGGGCGCGGTCGGGGACGGCGGAGCGGTACGGCACCGTCTTGGTGTCCGGGATCGGCAGCGCGTCGATGTCCGCGCGCAGCGCCAGCATCGGGCCGGGGGGCGTCCCGCCCTCCTCGATGCCGATGTCGCAGATCAGCCCGGTGCCCGCCGGGAGCACCCGCGGTGCGAGACCTTCCTGTTCCAGCCGCTCCTTGATCGCCGCGGTGGTACGGAACTCCTGGTTGCCCAGCTCCGGGTGCACGTGCAAGTCCCGCCGGAACGCGATGAGTTCGGCGTTCAGCGCCGCCGGGAGCGCCCCGGGCAGCAGCGCGTCGGGGCCGGACTCGGGCTCTGCGTCACGGGACATCAGTCGGTTCACACTATGCAGCGTACGGGGATCACCGGGGCTACCGAGAAGGGATCAACAAAATTTCAGCCCCGCGGGTGCATGACCGGCGTACGCGGTGGGTACACTCCGGCGCTCGAGCGGCCGTCTCCCCCGTTCCCCCGTATCCGGTTCCCCCTGCTCCCCCGTTTCCGGCTCCCCCGTTCCCCCGTGTCCCGGCGCCTCACACCGACGCCGGCGCCCCCGACCACCCCGTCGCCGTCGCCGGGCCCACCGGCAGCCCGTCGACCCCGCGCCGTTCCCGGGCCGCCCCCGCCACCGACGACAGGAAGCCCTGCGCCCGCGGCGACGCCGTCTCCGTCAGCCAGCTCGGGTCGACCTCGCAGACCGCCACCTTCACGCCCGTACCCGCCAGTGCCAGCGGCAGCGTGTGCACCACCGTCGACGGGAAGCTGACGATCGTGCGGCCTATGGGGCCGCGGCGGGCGACGATCTCCAGCGGCAGGTCGGGGCGGACGATCTCCAGGCCGGTGTGCAGGTGGAGCCGGTGGAGCTTGTCGGCCCGCTCCCTGCGGTGCGCGAAGTAGCGCGTGGCGCCGTACGCCTTGGTGAGCGACGCCACCGCCTCCAGATACCGGTCGTGGTCCACGACGCCGGTCTCCACCAGGGAGGTGCCGACGAGGTCCGTGGCCGTACCGACGCTCGGCGGGCCGAAGCGGGAGCGGGTCCAGGCGAACTCGTTCGCCGTCACCTTCAGCCCGGGGGGCGGGTCCACCACCGGCATCGAGGTGAAGACCTCCACCCGCGTGCCCGAGGCACCGCTTCCCGCAGGCGTCAGCCGCCGCCGCGCCGCGCTCGCGACCGGCGCGAAGAGCATCCCCCGCGCCCCGCCGCTGCGCCCGCTGCGGTGCCAGCGGACGAACCGCTCCCCCCGCGAGAGCTGTGCCGTGAACTCCATCGTCGCCGTGCCGTCGTCCACGACGACGACCTCCCGCGCCTTGACGACCGTCAGCAGCGTCTGCACGTACCGCGAGAACGGGTCGCCCAGCACCACCCGGCGCGCCCGCCGCAGCGGGCGGGCCAGGCTCGTCAGGGTGCGCAGCGGTCCTGCCCCGCCGCGCGCCTCCTGCCAGCGGACTTCCAGGCCGTCGTCCATCGCCAGCTCCGCCATCCGGCGCAACTGGCCGCGTGAGAGCGGCTCGGTGGGGGGCAGCACGACCACCGTCAACGGTATGACGGTCCCGCCCTGGTAGGCCCACTCCAGCACGTTGAGCAACTGGACCGGGCTCTCCACCAGGGCGACGGTCGTGCCGCCGGCGCCGTCTTCGGTCATACGCCGACCGGCTCCTTCTCGACTCCCGCCCCGTCGGCCGCCTCGGCGGCCTCCGCGACGACTCCCTTGACCCGGCGCAGCTTCTTCATCGGCGCCAGCTCGCTGTCGTAGACCTTCTTCACGCCGTCGCCCAGCGACTCCTCGACCACGCGGATGTCGCGTACGAGCCGCGCCAGGCCCTGCGGCTCGACCGAGGCGGCCTGGTCGGAGCCCCACATCGCGCGGTCCAGCGTGATGTGCCGCTCGACGAAGACGGCGCCCAGGGCGACCGCGGCGAGCGAGGTCTGCAGGCCCGTCTCGTGGCCGGAGTAGCCGATCGGCACGTTCGGGAACTCGGCCTGCAGCGTGTGGATCATGCGCAGGTTCAGCTCGTCGGCCTTCGCCGGGTACGTGCTGGTGGCGTGGCAGAGCAGGATGTTGTCACTGCCCAGCACCTCGACCGCGTGCCGGATCTGCTTCGGGGTCGACATGCCGGTGGACAGGACCACCGTGCGGCCGGTGGCGCGCATGGCGCGCAGCAGCTCGTCGTCGGTCAGCGAGGCGGAGGCGGCCTTGTGGGCCGGCACGTCGAACTTCTCCAGGAAGGCGACGGCCTCGGGGTCCCAGGGGGAGGCGAACCAGTGGATGCCGCGCTCCTTGCAGTGCGCGTCGATCGCCCGGTACTCCTCCTCGCCGAACTCGACCCGGTGCCGGTAGTCGATGTACGTCATCCGGCCCCAGGGGGTGTCGCGCTCGATGTCCCACTGGTCGCGGGGGGTGCAGATCTCGGGCGTGCGCTTCTGGAACTTCACCGCGTCGCAGCCCGCCTCGACGGCGGCGTCGACCAGCGCGAGGGCGTTGTCGAGGTCACCGTTGTGGTTGATGCCGATCTCACCCGTGACGTACACCGGCCGGCCGGGGCCGACGACGCGGTCGCCAAAGGTGCGGAAACGCTGGGTGGAGCTCATGCAGATCTGTTCCTTACTCTCCAGACCCTCGCCAGGGAGGGATCGGGCTACAGGGAGGGACCGAGGATCCACGAGGCGATCTCGCGGATCGCTCCGTCGCCTCCGGGGGTGGACGTCACCGCACGCGCCGCGTCCCGCACGATCGCGTGGGCGCCGGCGACCGCGACGGGCCAGCCGACGAGGCCGAAGCACGGCAGGTCGTTCACGTCGTTGCCGACATAGAGCACGCGCTCGGGCGCGATGCCCTCCTCCTCGCACCACTGCTTCAGTACGATGTCCTTACGGTCGACCCCGTGCAGAACGGGGAGGTGAAGTTTGCGTGCCCGCGCGGCGACGACCGGGTTCTTTTCCGACGAAAGGATGAGCAGCTTCAGCTCGGCGCGGCGCAGGGCGGCGATGCCGAGGCCGTCGCCGCGGTGGACGGCGACGAGTTCGCGGCCGTCGGCGTCGATGTACACGCGGTCGTCGGTCTGGGTGCCGTCGAAGTCGAGGACGACGGCGTCGACGTCGCGGCGGGTGGGCAGCGAGCCGGGTCCGGGCACGTCGAGCAGGGGGGCCAGGGCGCGGGCGCGGGTCAGGTCGTCGGGCTCGTCGACCTCCAGGACGCGGGCGGCGTCGGTACGCACCGGGGCGGTACGGCCGAAGAAGCGGTGGCGGTGCTCGCGGAACCCGGGGGTGCGCATGGCGTACGCGGCGCCGGTCTCCAGCAGGTCCTGCGGGCGGTCCTGACGGCGGGGCCGGTAGGACTTGTCGTGGTTGACGCCGTAGCCCTGGGACAGGGCGGCTTCGACGGCCGGGGCCACCTTCGTGGGCGCGGCACCCGTCGCGGTGCCCGCCGCGGGACCCGCCGCCGCCTTGGCGACGGCGGTCGCCTCCGCGACGGCCGGGGTCTTCGCCGCCGCGGGGGTCCCGGCGACGGCGGCGGTCTCCGCCTCGTCCGCTTCGTCCCGCCAGATGAACCCGTGGAACGGCGCCACCGTCAGCGCGCTGTCCGCGCCCTCGGCCAGCACCGCCGCCGTGACGCCGTCTATGTCGGCGCCGGTCAGGAACGGGCTCGTGCACTGCACCAGCAGCACCGCGGCCATCGGCTCGCCGCAGCGCTCCTCGTGGGTGTCCAGCGCGTGCAGCACCGCCGCTTCGCTGGAGGCGGTGTCGCCGGCGATCTCGGCGGGGCGGCGGACGACCTCGGCGCCGGCCTCGCGGGCGACGGAGGCGATGGTCTCGTCGTCGGTGGAGACCACGACGTCGGTCACGAGCCGGGCCGCGAGGCACTGCCGTACCGCGCGGGCCACCAGCGGCACGCCGCCGACACGGGCGAGGTTCTTGCCGGGGACGCCCTTGGACCCCCCGCGGGCCGGAATGACCGCGAGCACGCGGGCTGCGGACTCGGGCTGGGACATGGAGGCTCCTTGCTGATGCGGGCCGGGGCGGGACGTCACGGCGTCGGCTGGTTCGCTTCTCCGCCCGCGCGGCGAACGTGCGGGTGCGCTGCCGGCCTGCGGGGTCGCGGCCGCGGGTGCGTCGCTCACAGCGCCCCCATACGGCGGATGAGGGGCGCGATGCGCTGGACGCCGCCCCGGTACGCGGCGCGCGCGGCCTTGCGCAGCAGCGTGCGCGCCCACCGCCGGAGCGGGCCGGGCTCGGCGGCGGCCGCGGCCTGCGGCAGCGGCTCGCCGGTGGGGGCCAGGCCGTGCCGGGCGAGGATCCGCGGCAGGTAGCCGCCCGCGGTCTCCGGGGTGTAGTACGGCGCCAGCGGCGGCAACTGAGGGTCGGCGACCAGGGTGGTCAGCCGGGCCCGGGCGCGGTCGAAGGCGGCGTCGTACGGCTCGGCGGAGGCCGCGCCGGGGACGCCCTGCCGGGACAGCCACACGGGGTCGGGCTTGGGCAGGTGGCCGGCGTCGAGTTCGTCCCAGGAGGCGAGGCAGCCGGAGCCGAGGAAGTGGTGGTTGCCCAGCGGCTCGCGTACGCCCAGGTCGGTCAGGACGGCGGTGGGGATGCCGCGGTGCAGGGACTCCAGCGCGGCGGTGGAACTGACGGTGACGAGCAGGTCGGTGCGGTCGAGGACCTCGCCCATGTTCCCGTAGACCAGGCTGCAGTTCGCGGGCAGGCCGCCGGGCAGCTTCCGGGCGAGCTTCTGGTACGGGGCCTCTTCGATGTGCGTCGTGTGCTCGCCCGGCCGGCTGCGCAGCTTGACCAGCACGTCCCGCTCCGGGTGCCGCTCGGCGTGCCGGGCGGCACGGCGCAGCAGGTACAGCCGGTCCTCGCGGTTGTCCGGCACGGAGGGCTGGACGGCGAAGACGACGGTGTACGGGCGGTCGCCGCCGGGGGCGGCCGGGTCGTACGCCGCGCCGTCGAGGAACGGCAGCGCGCACTCCACGATGCTGTTCGGCGAGGCGCCGACGCCCTCGTACACCGCGCGGAAGCGCTCGGCGTCCTGGCGGCTGTTGGCCAGCACGATGTCGGCGCCGTTGCGCAGGAGGAGGCCGTCGGAGAGCTTCTCGTACACGACGCCGACGTAGCCGGTGACGACCGCGGGGCGGCGCCGGGCACCCTGCCAGGCGCGGGCGAGGCCGTGGAGCATCGCCTGTACGGTGCCGCCGACGCAGGACAGGAGCACGACGTCGTAGCGGTCGGGGTCGGCGGCGGCCAGGAACTCGACCGCCGTGACCTCCCTCATCGCATCGGCGGGGACGCCGACCTCGGCGAGCTGGCGCGCCGTGGGCGTCGCCCGGCCGTGCAGCAGATACCCGTCGAGCACCGCCTCCGGGGCCATGCGGCGAGCGGTGAGCGCGCCCCATTTCCAGCGGGTGTCCGAGTCGGCGAGAACAGCGGTGCGAAGCTGTGACGGGGGGTCGTTGAGCACGCCGCCGACGGTAGGGAGGCATTCCGCTCGATGGCCCAACACCGGCCGTACAAATGGTTAACAACACGCCGCCGAACGGCGAACCCGGTCGCGGAAGGACGGCGTTCACCGTTCCGCCGCCCGGCGTTCACGCCCGCGTCGGGGCAGGGCAAGCCCCGGGCGCGGGGCGGCCCCTAGCATCGCCTGGATGCGTCAGCTCTCCGTGATCGTTCCCTTCTACAACGTGCAGGACTACGCGCCCGAGACGCTCGCCTGCCTGCGCGCCAACGCGGCACCGGACACCGAGTTCATCCTGGTCGACGACTGCTCGACGGACCGCACCGGCGAGCTGCTGGAGCGGGCCGCGCGCGACCTGCCGGGCGCCGTGCACGTACGCCACGAGCACAACGGCGGCCTGGCCACCGCCCGCAACACCGGGCTCGACCGGGCCCGCGGCCGGTACGTGACGTTCCTCGACGGCGACGACTGGCTCGCCCCCGGCTACTACCGCCGGCTGCTGGCGGCCATCGCCGAGCTGGACTGCGACTTCGTCCGCACCGACCACGTGCAGTGCGCCGCCCGCGCCCGCACCCTCCACCGCGTACCGCACGGCCGCCGCGGCGTCGTCCAGGACCCGCGCTCCGCGATCCTGCCGGCGACGCGCACCACGTCGGTCGACTACGCCTACGCCTGGGCCGGCATCTACCACCGGCGGCTGCTGGACGAGGGCCTGTTGCACTTCCCCGACGGGCTGCGGACGGCCGAGGACCGGCCGTGGATCTGGCGGCTGCACCGCGAGGCCCGGACGTTCGCGGTCGTCGGACTGCTCGGCGTCTTCTACCGCCGCGGCGTCGCGAACTCCCTCACCCAGATCGCCGACGTGCGCCAACTCGACTTCCTGCGCGCCTTCGACCAGGTGGTCGAGGAGACGGCGGCGGACCGGGACGCGGAGTTGCTGCTGCCGAAGGCGGTGCGGAACTACTGCGCGATCATCGCGCACCATCTGAAGAACGGCGAACGGTTCGAGAAGCCCGTGGCCCGCAGACTGCGCGAGAGGAGCGCCGACGCGCTGCGGCGCATGCCCCGGCACGTACTCACGGAGGTGCTGGACGCCATGGACACCGACCGCTCCGACCTGCTGCGCCGGCTGCACCGCCGGGGCGTACCGGCGGAGGTGGCCGGCTGATGACCTCCCCGTCCGCCGACCCCACAGCCTCCACGGCACCCCTGGCCCCCCTTACCGCGTATTCGCCGCTGCAGATCCGGTACGCGCCCGGCCGGCACACCCAGGTCTTCGTGGCCTCCACCCTCTACGGCACCGCGACCCTCGCCGCCGCCCTGGACGCCGGCCTCTTCCCCGCCGCGGACCGCCGCATCCTGCTGATCACCAACAACGCCGCCAACCCCGAGACGTCCCCGGCCGTCGACACCATGGCCGGCTTCGCGCACCTGCGCTCCCGCTTCGACGACGTACGCGACTGGAACCACGCCATCCGCCCGCTGCACCCCGCCGCGTGGGAGCCGCGCGCCGAGGACGTACCGCTGTGGGAGCGGCACCTGCGGCTGCTGTGGGGCCTGGGCGACGACCGGCTCACGCTCGTCGTGGAGTCGATCCAGGTCAACCCGGCGCGGGCGCTCGTCCAGCTCTTCCCCGACGCGGCCCTGCACGTCTACGCCGACGGCCTGATGAGCTACGGCCCCACCCGCAACAAGCTCTCCTCCTTCGTCGGCGCGCGCGTCGAGCGGCTGCTCCACCCCGACCTGCTGCCGGGCGTACGGCCCATGCTGCTCACGGAGTTCGGGGTGCCGCCGGAGATCGTGCCGGCGGAGGAGCTGAAGAAGGTACTGGCCGAGATGGCGGCCGCCGCCGACCTCGACCTGCCCGCCGCCGGGCTCGCCGAAGGGTCCTCGCCCGCACTCCTCCTGGGCCAGTACCTGTCGGCGCTGAAGATCCTCACGGCGGCGGAGGAAGAGGAACTGCACGTGCGGATGCTGCGCGGCGCGGCCGGACTGGGCCACCGCAGCGTGGTGTTCAAGCCGCACCCGATGGCGCCGGCGCGGGTCTCGCGGCTGCTGGAGGAAGAGGCGGAAGGCCTCGGCGTGGCGCTGACGGTGCTCGACTCCCCGGTGCTCGCGGAGGTGCTGTACGAGCGGCTGCAACCGGCGCTGGTGGCGGGGGCGTTCTCCACGGCGCTGATGACGGCCTCGACGCTGTACGGGCTGCCGGTGGCGACCGTCGGCACCGACACGCTGCTGGAGCGCCTGACCCCGTACGAGAACAGCAACCGCATCCCGGTCACGATCGCCGACGCGCTGCTGCCGTCGCTGGACGACCCGGCGGCGGTCCGCGACTGGCGGGCGCCCACGGCGGCGGAGGCGCAGGCGGCGCTGGGCGGGCTGCTGACGGCGGTCGGGTTCACGATGCAGCCGCGGATCCACGCGCGGCGGCGGCCGGAGGTCGAGCGGTGGCTGGCGGCGGAGCTGGACGCGGACACGTGGCGGTACTTCAAGCGGCGCCGGCTGACGGTGGAGGGACTGCCGGGCGGGGTGCCGAAGCGGCTGGCGTTCGTGCCGCGGAGCCCGGCGGTGCGGCGGGTGGCGCGGCGGGCACGGGCACTGCGGCGTCGGCTGCGGTAGCGGAGGGTGCCTGCCCGGATCACCGGGCCGGATCCGCTGCCAGAAAACCTCCCAGAAATCGTCAAGGTTCCTGTGCAACCGTTCGAAGGCAAGCAGGGGCGACGAGTTCGCGGTGCTCGACGAGGCTGAGCCTGCCACACACGCGCCCGCCGCGACCTCCGGGTCGACGGCTTTCCATGCCCGCGCTCGTCGACGGTGCGGCTCACGCTTACCTCCGTCCAACGATGTGACAGGAAACGGGGCTTCTGTTGAGATTGCGTTCACCATTACTCGTCACCGCTGCCGCGGCGCTGGCCGTCGTCGCCGGTGCCCTGCATGTCGCCCAGGCCGACGACCCTCCGCCCACGGGCGCACCACTGCAGGAGGAACCCGCCTACGCGGTCGAGGACTTCGCATACCCGCAGGCTGCACGGATCCAGGAGGAGCGCGGGTTCCAGCTCAAGCGGGGAGACGGCCATATCGTTCTTACCGAGTGCGGCGAGGAGGGGCTGCTGAGGGTGGAGGGCAGAGTGAAGGAGGGTGGCCTCCAGGAAAGCCCCGTATGTTTCCGCGTCACCGGCAGCCAGGGGTATCTGAGCATGGAGATCCCCTCGGTGTACAGAATCGTGGGAAACGACTACTACACCACGGCGCGTATGACGGCGGGGGACGGCGAAGTCGTCTGCCAGATCGGCAGGAACACCGGTGTCGGGGTTGGCGAGGGGCAGGGGCCGGGCCAGCCCGAGGAGACGCTTCTGGAACTCGTCACCAGCAACGAGCCCCCTGAGGACGCTGGCGATCCGGAGGAGGGGCCATGCCGGTGAGCCGGCTCCGTACCGCTGCCGTCCTGGTCGCGCTCGGCACCGCGGCGCACCTGCTGACCACCGCCGCCCCGGCGCCCGCCCTTGCCGGCCCCGCCGAAACCGACAGCAGCTACGAGTTCGCCGTACGGCTGGACCTCGGTGCCGGCCAACGGGCCTGCTCGGGGGCGCTGGTGGACGCCGAGTGGGTGCTCACCGCGGCCAGTTGCTTCGCCGACGACCCCTCGGCCGACCCGACGGCTCCCGCTGGCAGGCCGCCGCTGGACACCACCGCCACCGTCGGCCGCACCGACCTCACGACCGCCGCCGGCCAGGTGCGCGACGTCGTCGAACTGGTCCCGCACCACGACCGTGACCTGCTCCTCGCCCGTCTCGTCCGCCCTGTGGACGCCGTCGTCCCGGTCGCCCTCGGGGATGCCGTACCCGTAGTCGGGGAGCAGCTGATCGGCGCCGGCTACGGCCGTACCGCCGACGAGTGGGCGCCGCTCACCCTGCACACCGGCACCTTCACCGTGGACGCCGTGGGCACCGGCGAGATGAACGTCGTCGGGCAGGACGGTGCCGCGGTCTGCCGGGGCGACGCCGGCGGACCGGTGCTACGCGAGTCCGCCGGGCAGCTGGAGCTTGTCGGGGTGCACAGCCGCACCTGGGAGGCAGGCTGCTTCGGCACGGACGTGGGGGACGGTGAGACCGATCCCGTCGCAGGCGCGCTCGACACTCGGGTGGACGACGTACCCGAGTGGGTCACCACGACCGTCGGCACCCCCCGCCCCAGCGACTTCGACTGCGACGGCGCCGAGGACGTCGCCGCCACCGACCCCCGGGCCACCGTCGGCGGTGACCCGGGCGCCGGCCTCCTGCGTGTCGTCTACGGCGGCGACCGCGCGCCTGCCGTGCTCCAACAGGACCTCAGCCAGGTCCCCGGCTCGGCCCAGCCGGAGGACGGCTTCGGCGAGGAGCTGGCGGTCCTCGACCACAACGAGGACGGCTGCACCGACCTGGTCGTCGGCACTCCGCTGGACGATACCGGCGCCGCCGACGCGGGCAGCGTGACCATCCTGTACGGCTCGCCCGACGGCCTCGGCGAGGGCGAGGAGGCGCTCTATCTCCACCAGGGCAACGGCCCCGGCGTCGTCGGCTCCGCCACTGCCGACCCCAACGACCAGATGGGGCAGGCGATCGCCGCCGGGCACACCGACACCGGCGTGCCGTACCTGCTGATCGGCGTTCCCAACGAGGATGTCAACGGTGCCACCAACGCCGGACAGGTCTTCTACCTGCGCGGCAACAGCACCCGCCAGCTGCACCAGGACCAGCCCGGGGTGGCCGGCTCCGCGGAGAACGGAGACCGCTTCGGCGCCTCCGTCGCCGGCTCGCCGCACCACCTCGCGGTCGGCGCCCCCTTCGAGGGGGTGCAGGACGCCTCCGCCGCCGGCATGGTCTGGCTCTTCGACCACACCATGAACGAGGACAACATCCCCGCCCCGCTGGACAGCCTCAACGAGAACACCGACGGCGGCGGCGCGGCGGCCGAGAGCGGCGACCGCTACGGCGCCTCCCTCGCCATGGCCGCCTACCGCTCCGCCGGCGAGGACGGCACCTGGGAATCGGTCCTCGCCGTCGGCGTGCCCCGCGAGGATCTCACCGTCGACGGCACAGCCGCGGTCGACGCCGGCCGCGTCGCGGCCTTCCGGGTGAACGCCGCCGGGGCCGCCGGTCCGCTCGCCAACATCCACCAGCAGGGCGCCGGCGTCGACGACACCGCGGAGTCCGACGACCTGTTCGGCACCGACGTATCCGTGGTGAACACCGCGCTGCGGACGGTGAGCAGCGACACCACCGTGCTGCTCGCGGTCGGCGCCCCCGGAGAGAGCACCGGCGGCGCCACCGGCGCGGGCGCGGTGCAGACCTTCGGCCTGCCCACCGCCTCCGGGGACGCCGCGTTCTGGATCGAGGCGGGGAACGGCTCCGGGCTGCCCGGCTCCCCCAGCGCGGGCGCGGGGGTCGGCCGCCACCTGCATGCCACCGGCACCCGCCTGTATGTCGGCATACCCGACGGCCCCGCCCCCCACGGCGCCCTGTACGCGCTGCCGTGGGGCAACGCCACCGGCGGCCACGCCGGCGAGACCGGGGCGGTCACCACGTACGAACCCGGCCTGAACGGCCTCCCCGCCTCCGGGGTGGCGTTCGGCTGGGCTGCCCGCTGACGGCCCTCTGCCGGCACGCGCACATCCGACGCCAACGGGAGAACACGGGAGAACAGCGCCACCCGCGAGCCCGCCGGCCCTTCCGCCCCGGGCTCGCGGGCCCATCCCGCATGACCACACACCCAGGGGGATCCCTCATGAACACCGCGTTCTGGAGCCGACGCCACCTCCTCGGCGTCTTCACCGCCACCGCGGCCACCGTCCTCATGCCGTCGGTGCCGGCCGCATACGCCCGCACCGCCGCGGACGAGGAACCGTCCGACGACTTCGAACTGCCCGACACCGCACGCGGCATGGCCGTCGAGGCATGGCTGATCGGCGGCACCTCGGTCAGGGCCGCCGCTGCCGCCGCGCTGGCCGGGACCGACACCGACATCCAGACCTTCCTCACCGACCAGCTCCCCGCGGCGACCGTCGAGGACCAGCGCGTCGCTGTCGTCCAGCAGCTCGCCGTCGCCGGCGCCGGGGTGCGTCGTGGGGCGTCCGCCGCGCTCGACACCGGCGGCGAGGCCATCAGCGCATTCATCACCGAAGGGTTCCGCCCCGCCCTGGCCGAGGACCTCCGGGTGGCCACCACCATCGTCTCCAGCACCGGCGGCCCCGCCGTCACCCGCGCGGCGAACACCGCCCTGGGCGACGGCACCCCGGAGGTGCTGGAGGAGTTCCTCACCAACGGCCAGTACGACGCCCACGCGGAAGACATGCGGGTGGAGACCGTCACCATGCTCAACGGTGCCGGCTCCCAGGTGCGGGAGTACGCCAACCGCGCCCTCGACGGTGGCCCCGCCGACCTGCAGTGGTTCCTCGACACCGGTCAGCACATCGCCCGCGCCCGGGACCAGGAGGCGACCACCATCGAGGAGCTCGTCGCCGTCGTCGAACGCGAGGGCAGACGGGCCGCGGCCGAGACCGACCGCGCCGAGGTGGCCTCCGAACGCGCCCAGACCGCCGCGGAGAAGGCCAAGCAGGCAGCGCAGCAGGCCGCCGAGGAGGCCCGCGCGGCGCAGGACGACGTCCGGCGCGCCGCGGCAGCCGCTCGCAGGGGCGCCACCGCGGCCAAGGGGGCGGCGAACGCCGCCCGTAACGCGATCGTCGCCTCCCAGACCGCCGTTGCCGCCTCCCGCCGTGCCTCCCAGGCCGCCAACGCCGCCTCCCAGGCCGCCGCCAAGGCCGGTAGCGCCGCCGCCGGTGCGTACAGTGCCGCCATCGCCGCCTCCAAGGACGCCTCCCAGGCAGCGGCGGCCCGCAACGCCGCCGTCGCCGCCCGCAACGCCGCGGCGAAGGCCCGCAGCGCGGCGACCGCCGCCGGGCACGCGGCCACCGCCTCGGAGTCGGCCGCCCGCTCCGGCGCCGCGGCTGCCTCCGCCGCCCTGAACGCCGCCGCGGCTGCCGGTTCCGCCGCCGAGGCCGCTGAGGCAGCCGGCGTGGCCGTGGCCGAGGCCGCCGAGGCCCGCCGTGAGGCACAGATCGCGAACGCGGCAGCGGCACGCGCCACCAGCTCGGCCGGACGGGCACAGCAGCTGGCGACCAAGGCCGCCAGTGCCGCGAACACCGCCCGTATCGCCGCCAATTCCGCCGCCGAACACGCCGAGAACTCCGCCGACGCCGCCGAGGAGGCCGCCGAACACGCTGGCGAGGCACTCGACTTCGCCAACAAGGCCACCGCGCACGCGAACAGTGCGATCGAAGCCGCCAACACCGCCACCGAGGCCGTCAACAAGGCGGTCTCCGTGGCTGAGGAGGCCCGTGCGGCCGAGCTCGCCGCCCTGGACGAGGACCGGGCAAGGGCGCTTGACGAGGCCCGGGTGCTGGCCGAGATCGAGGCGGAGGACCTGGCCGCGCGTGAGAACAAGCGGACCCAGGAGGAACAGACCGCCCAGGAGACCATGGACCTGATCGCCGCGGCCGAGCAGGCCCTCGCCGACGGCGACTTGGGCCGGGCCGCCACCGTGGGCCGCCGCGCCGCTACCGGCCTGTTGGCCGGCCACGGCAGCTGGAGCCGGGAGGCCGCCGCGTTCGCCCTCGCCGGCACCGACGCCGACGTCCATGCCTGGCTCGACACCGACCGTCTGCTCGCCCAGGACGAGGACGACCACGAGACCGCCCTCTACATCGCCGAGGCAGCCTCGTCCCCGGTGGCCCGGGCGGCGCAGGCAGCGCTGGAGAGCGAGGCCCCCGAGACCGTACGGACCTTCCTCATCAGCGGCCAGGTCGAGGCCGCGGCCGAGGACAACCGCGTCCAGATCACCCAACTCCTCTCCGCCGACCCGGGCCCCGCGGTGCGTGCCGCCGCCGAGGCCGCGCTGGACGACGGCAGTGCGCAGGCACTGCAGGACTTCCTCGTCGACGGGTACCCCGCGGCCGTCCGCGAGGACGACTCCGTGATCGCCACCCAGCTGCTCTCCAGCAACGGCCCCTATACCCGGGCCTACGCCGAGGCGGCGCTGACGGGCCCGACGTGGATGCGCCGCAACTTCGTCCACCGCGTCCAGTACCTGGCCGCACAGGTCGACCACGACTACTTCACCCACGCCGCCGCCATGCTGGGCACTATCGACGCGGCCCGGGAGATCGCCGAGCGCGCGCAGGAGGACGCCTGCCGGGCCTCGAAGGTCGCAGCCGAGGCCCGCGAGGCGGCCGAGGAGGCGGACAAGTGGGCGGAACGGGCCAGCGCCTCCGCTCAGCGTGCCGAGCAGTACGCCGAGCAGGCCGGGCAGCACGCCGACGCGGCCGACGCCTCCGCCGCGGCGGCCAGGCTCTCCGCGGCACAGGCCGCCGCCGCGGCGACCACCGCCCGCCGCTCCGCCCGGGCAGCCAACTACTCGGCCAACGTCGCCCTCGGCGCCGCCCACCGCGCCGGGGTGTCCGCGTACGAGGCCCAGGGCTCGGCCGCCGCCGCCTGGCGGTCCGCGGTCGCGGCGGGCCTGTCGGCCAAGGAAGCGGCCGAGGCGGCCAGCCAGGCCCGTGTCATCGTCGCCCAGCAACGCCGGGCCGAGGCGGCCGAGGCCGCCCGCGAGGCGGCCGAACGAGCCGAACGCAACGAGGAGAACAACACCAACCCCAGCGACACCGAGGAACACGACCAGGTCAACTGGGAGGACTTCCAGATACGCCGGAGGCCGATCAGCTTTGCCAGCTTCTTCGGCGACCTGAGCACGGCCAGCGGTTACGGGGCAGCGATCGCCGCCGTCACCGCCCCGCCGGCCGCCCCATGGTTGGGGGGCTTCTCCCTTGCCACAGGTGGTCTCTCCGCCGGTCTCTGGGCCGTGGAGTGCGGCTTCAGCTGCGAGGAATTCCAGGTGGCAGCCGGGAGCTTCGCGATCAGCGGATTGCTGGGGTTGCAGGGCACTGTGGTCAAGTCGTTCGTCGGCGACGAGATGGCGGCGTCCATGCTCTTCCGGCTCACCGACGCCGGCCTGAACCTGGTGTCCCCCCTCACCAGCACGCTCGGCAGCCTCTTCTGACGCGCCGGCCGCCCGCTGCCCGCCGGCGAGGGCCCCACGGCCTGAGCCCCGCCACTCCCCTGCCCCCTACCCCGCCCCGCCCCTCTCCCGTGCCCCTTCCACCTCGGTCTCCTCCGTCCCTGCCGCCCGCGACGCGCGGCCCGCGAGGTCCCGGAGGTACTGCGCCAGCTCCCGCGGCTCGTGCACCTCGAACTCGCAGCCCAGCGCGGTCAGTCGCAGCGCCAGCCAGTCCAGCGCGTCCGCCTCCGTCACGAACGCGCACCGCCCCTCGTCCAGCCGCGTCAGCCCCTCCGTGCCGCCGAGGCGGCGGGCCAGTTCCTTGTACGGCGCGTGCAGCGTGGCGCGGGCGCGGTAGCGGGGCCGGTCCCCGCCCATCCGGGCCTCGACGAACGCCGCCGCGTCCGCGGCCGGCAGCTCGCGGCGCGGCGGGCGGACACCGGTGGCGAAGGGGCGGGTGATGCGGTCGACGCGGAACATCCGCCAGTCGTCACGGTCGTTGTCGTACGCGACGAAGTACCACCGCCGGCCCGCCGCGACCAGCCCGGCGGGTTCGACCAGCCGCTTGGTCTCGGTGCCGTCCGCCGCGCGATAGCCGAAGCGCAGCCGCTCGCCGCCCGCCGCGCCGGCGGCCAGCACCGTCAGCACCTCGGCGTCGACCTGCGGGCCCTGCCAGCGGGTCAGCGGGGTGGTGGCGGTGCCGAGCGACGTGACACGGCGGCGCAGCCGCGAGGGCAGCACCTGCTCCAGCTTCGCCAACGCCCGTACGGACGCCTCCGCGAGACCCGCGACCGTCTGGCCGGCGGAGCTGCGCAGGCCGACGGCGATGGCGACGGCCTCGTCGTCTTCGAGGAGCAGCGGGGGCATGGCCTTCCCCGCCACCAGGCGGTAGCCGCCGACGGCGCCGCGGGTGGCCTCGACCGGGTAGCCGAGGTCGCGCAGCCGCTCGATGTCGCGGCGGATGGTGCGGTCGGTGACGCCGAGACGTTCGGCCAGCTCGCTGCCGGGCCATTCGCGGGGCGTCTGGAGGAGGGAGAGCAGGTGCAGAAGCCGCTTGGGAGTGTCGGTCGTCATGTTTTCCAGACTGCCTTCCCTTTAGGACATGACCTGTCCTATACGGATCCTAGATTACCGCTATGACCTTCCAGAACGCCTCTGTGGCAGGACCGGATCGCCGCCGGTGGATCGCGCTCGCCGTGGTGCTGACGGCCTCCTTCATGGACCTCGTCGACGCGACGATCGTCAACATCGCCATCCCGAGCATCCAGGAGGACACCGGCGCCTCCTTCGGCGCGATCCAGTGGATCACCGCCGGCTACGCGCTCGCCTTCGCCATCGGCCTGATCACCGGCGGCAGGCTCGGTGACATCTACGGCCGCAAGCGGGTCTTCCTGCTCGGCATGGGCGGCTTCACCATCGCCTCGCTGCTGTGCGGCATCGCCGCCGACCCGGCGATGCTCGTGGGCTCGCGGGTGCTGCAGGGCGCGATGGCGGCGCTGATGGTGCCGCAGGTACTCAGCATCATCCACGTCACGTTCCCCGCGGAGGAACGCGGCAAGGTCTTCGGGATGTTCGGCGCGGTCGCCGGCCTCGGCGCGGTGTCGGGCCCCATGATCGGCGCGCTGCTCACCGAGTGGGACCTGTTCGGGCTGGCCTGGCGGCCCATCTTCCTCATCAACCTGCCCGTGGGCATCGCCGGCCTGATCCTCGGCCGCCGCTTCATCAGCGAGTCGACGGCCCCCGACGCACTGCGCCTGGACCTGCGCGGGGTGCTGCTGGCCACCGCGGGGCTGCTGATGCTGCTGTACCCGATCACCATGGGCCACGAGAACGACTGGCCGGTGTGGGGCTTCGTCTCGATGGCGGCGAGCCTGCCGGTGTTCGCCACCTTCGTCGCGTACCAGAAGCGCAAGCAGCGCGCGGACGGCTCGCCGCTGGTCGAGCTGACGCTGTTCCGGGTGAAGAGCTTCGCCGCGGGCATCGGGGTCCAGCTCACCTTCAGCACCGGGCTGGGGATCTTCTTCCTGGTGTGGACGCTGTACATGCAGCTCGGCCTCGGCTGGAGTGCGCTGCACGCGGGCCTGACGGGGCTGCCGTTCTCGCTCGGCTGCTCGGTGGCGGCGGGGGTGTCGGTGCAGACGCTGACGCCGCGGTTCGGGCGGAAGGTGCTGCACGGTGGCGCGGTGATGATGGTGTCGGGAGCCCTGCTCTACCTGACGGCGTCCGACCGCTACGGCACGGAGATCTCCACCTGGCAGATGGCGCTGCCGCTGACCCTGCTGGGCGCGGGCATGGGCCTGATCTTCGCCCCCCTGACGAACGCGGTCCTCTCCGGCGTCCCGCGCCGCCACGCGGGCTCGGCGTCGGGCCTGATCAACACGACGAACCAGTTGGGGATGGCGCTGGGTCTGGGGCTGGTGTCGGTGGTGTTCTTCGGCGCGATGGACGAGCCGACGGGCCCGCAGGAGGTGGGCCCGGCGTTCGCGGGGGCGTTCGAGAACGCGATGTGGTGGGTGATCGCGATCCTGGGAGTGGTGTACGCGCTGCTGTTCGCCCTCCCGAAGCGCAACCCGGCGGACCCGGAGCCGGAGAAGGCCGCGGAGCCGGACCAGAAGAAGGAACTGGTGGCCGTCTGACCACGACGACACCGCTACGGAGCGGGGTGCAGCCCCACAGGGGCAGCACCCCGCTCCGTTGCGCGGGCGGGGTTTTCCGCGGCCCCGGCCGCCGCGGAAGTCGCCCTCCGGGGCCCGGTGCCTCGCTATGCTGCCTCGGTGAGCGTTGCCATGCGTGTCGGCTTGATCTCATTCGGTGCCCGGGAGTTCGCCACCCTGCACGAGGTCTGCGTGCAAGGCGGCCACACCCCCGTCGTCTACGCCTACTCCCGTTCCATGCGCCCCAGATCGGTGACCGATCCAGCCGCCGCCGACACCGCGGGGCGCATCACCGCCGCGCTGCCCGCGGGGATGGATCTGCTCTTACCGGGCAGCTCCGCGGGGCTCGGGGCAGCCCTCGGCGGATACGGTCTCGATCTCCTCGTCTGCTTCGGCTTCTCGTGGCGGCTGCCCCCGGCCGTCCTCTCGATCCCGCAATACGGGGTCGTCAACGTCCACTGTTCGATGCTGCCCGAGTACCGCGGGCCCGCCCCCGTGCTGTGGGCGATCCGGAACGGCGATCCGAGGCTCGGCGTCACGGCCCACCGCATGAACGAGGAGTTCGACGCCGGTCCCGTCCTCGCCCAGGAGCGCACGGTCCCCATCCCGGACGACGCGACCCCCGAGGCGCTGTGGCCCGCGCTCGCGGCGTCGCTCCGACGGGTGCTCGCCGTCGCGCTGGAGCGTGCCACGGACCCGTCCGCGGGTGAGCCGCAGTCCGCCATCGGAGCGACCTACGCGGGGCTCATGGAGGAGGCGTTCTCCGTCGTCGACACCGCGCACACTTCTCGTGCGGTGCACAACCAGGTGCGGACTCACCGGTACATCGGCCCGGGCCGGGGCCCGGTCGCGACCGTCGGAGGACAGCGCATGAAGGTGTTACGGACCAGCCTCACCCCCGCCGACGGCCCCCGCCTGGACTGTGCGGACGGGCCCCTGTGGATCGCCGAGTCCGCACCCGCGGAGTAGCTCCGCACCACGGGGACCTTCCTCAGGAAGCTTCGAGCCGCGCGGCCACCCGCTCCGCCAGCGCGCTCGCCTCCGGGTCGTCGAACCGGCCCAGTTCGCCGGCCGCCTCCTCCCAGACCGTACGGGCCGGCTCCCCCAGCCGCCCCAGCACCTCCGCCAGGTTCACCAGCGCATGCGCGAGTTGCCAGTGGGCATCGGCCTCGCGAAACCGTTCGATGGCCTCGCCATGGAGACCGGCCGCCTCCTCCAGGCGGCCGAGCGCACCGCACGCCTCGCCCGCGATGTCCAGCGCGGCGGCCTCGCGAGCGGTGTCGCCGAGGCGTTGCTGCACGGCCGCCGACTCGCGGGCCAGTCGCAGGGCTTCCGCCGCGCGGCCGCGCGCGAGTTCGACGCGGGCCGACTCGGCCAGCCAGTGGCCCTGCCAGAGCCGGTTGTCCTCCGCCGCGGCCAGGGACAGCGCTTCGGCGATCGCCCGCGCGGCTGCCCCGGGGTCGCCGGATTCCCGCCGGGCCCGGCTGAGCAGCCACAGTGCGTTGCCCACCCCGAAGTGGTCGTCCAGATCCCGGAAGTCCGCGAGCACCTGCTCCACGACTTCGCACGCCTCGCCCGGACGGCCGGCGTCGCACAGCGTCTCCGCGAGGTTGGTACGCATCAGGGCCGTCCAGCGGCGTTCGCCGAGAGTGCGGAACGTCTCCGCGGCTTCGGCGAAACGGAGTTCGGCTTCGTCCAGGCGGCGGCGCCGGAGCCCGAGGAGGCCGAGGGCGTTGGTGGACACCGCCGTGCCGTGGACGTCCCCGAGCCGCCGCCGGATGGCCAGCGCACCCCGGTGGCACTCCTCGGCCTCCGCCAGCCGCAGTCTCTGGAACTCGGCCTTGCCCAGGCTCTCCAGCGCCTCCGCCTCGCCGGCCTCCGCCCGGGTCGCCGGTCCGCTCGTCGGCTGTGGTGGCACGCAGCAGGGTGACGGAGTCGTCCGCCGGGAACGTCGGCACCCGTATGCGTACGGCATCACCGTGGGTCACCAGGCCGGTGAGGTCGTCCCGGCTGGTGACGAGGACGAGCGATGCGGCGGTGCCAGGCAGCAGGGGCCGTACCTGGGCGCTGTGCGCGGCGTTGTCGAGGAAGATGAGCATGCGGCGGCCCGCCACCAGCGAGCGGAAGAGGGTCTCGCGCCGCTCGCGTACCGCGGGCACCTGCGCGGCGGGAATGCCCAGGTCCTCAAGGAAGTGACCGAGCACCTGCTCCGGGGCCGCCGGGGCCTCTGCGGCATAGCCGCACAGGTTGGCGTACAGCTCCCCGCCGGGGAAGTGCTCCTGCGCGGCATGGGCCCAGTGCAGCGCGAGCGAGGTCTTGCCGACCCCGCCGGTACCGGTGAGCGCCGCCACACGCGACGGCCGCGGCCGGGCCGCGTCGTCCGCGAGGAGGGAGTCCAGCCGGGCGAGCTCCCGGGACCTGTTGACGAAGTGTCCGACGCCGCCGCGCAGTTGATGCGGGACGATGGCCGGCGTCGCCTGCCCGTGCTGATGCAGATGCAGCCCGCCGCTGATGTCCCGGGCCTGGACGACGGCGTGGGCGACGGTCTCGCCCCCGACCCGGTTGACGTGCCCCGGCGCACCGTCACCGCCCATCGCTACGTCTGGGCGGGTGGAGGCGGCAGGTGCGCGACATGCCCGTCGAACCGGTCGAGCAGGGGTTCCCCGGCTTGGTAGAGCTCCTGGATGAAGCTCTGGCAGCGCAGGATGAGATCACGGTCGACGAACTTCCGCGCGGCTTCCAGAATGCCCCGTTCGTCGTACACGGCCTCGTACATCACGTGTTCACCGAGGGTGTAGATCTCGGGAAGCGGGCCGTCGGACTCATACTGCACGACCTTGTCCGCGTCGATGACGTGGATAAGCCCACCGGACTCGGCACGGACCCGCAGGGCGTGCAACTCCCACTGCATATACGGGCTCAGCGGCTCCTCCACCACCCGGATCCGCCGGGAAGTGAAGCCGTGCTGCTTCCCCTTTTGGTGATACCGCGTCAACTCCTCCCGGCCCGCCTCCAGCAACCGCAAGGATTCCTTCCAGTCACCGCGGGCGAAGGCCTCCCAACTGTCGTACCCCGGCTCCTGGAACGTCTGCTGCCGCTCCAGCTTCCAGAACCCGAGGTCGGCACTGCGCCAGTAGTGCGTTTCGAAGTCTGCGTAGTAGGGGGCGAGGGGCATACGCTCGCTCGTCGCGCCGTCGAGCAGGCTACTCATCCGGGATATCCGTCTTCGCCGCGATGACCGTCGCCCGCGGGATGACGACCAGGCGCTCACCGGGGTCGACGCTCACCCCTTCGGGGAGCCGTCCCCGGTAGTCGGTGGTCAGGTCGGTGCCGATGACAGCGACATCGCCGTTCTCCAGCTCCCACACATCCGGGCAACTGACGTCACCGGAGGTCTGCCCGAGTTCATGCGACGACTTCCCTAAGCGCCGTGCGAACGCCGCCGCCGGGTCGGCTTCCCACCTCGTGTCCATGGTCCCCTCCGCATGTGAAACAACGCACGGAGCGTACCACTGAAAGAGCCCAATTGACTACTGTCCGTAACCATCGGGTTGTCGTCACCGCCCTTCACGGCCGCCGCCCGTCTTCGCCAGTTCCTGTGGGCGTGGCTCGTCTTGCGGGTCGGTGGGAGTGGTGTGGGGTTCCACTGCCAGGTGGGGGAGGTGGCGGTCGAGCCAGGCGGGGAGCCACCAGTTGGCGGGGCCTATCAGGTGCATCAGGGCGGGGACCAGCATGGTGCGGATGACGAAGGCGTCCAGGGCCACCGCGCCGGCCAGGCCGATGCCCGCCATCACGCCCTCCAGGTCGCCGCTCAGGACGAACGCGCTGAAGACGCAGATCATGATGAGCGCCGCCGCGTTGATGACCCGGCTGGACTCCGCGAGGCCCACGCGGACCGCGCGGGCGTTGTCGCGGTGGTGGACCCACTCCTCGTGCATGCGGCTGACCAGGAAGACCTGGTAGTCCATCGACAGTCCGAAGAGCATCGCCAGCGTGATCACCGGGAGGAACGCCGTGATCGGCACCTCCCGGCCGAGGCCGAAGAGGTCGCTGCCCCAGCCCCATTGGAAGATCGCGACCAGGGCGCCGAAGGCAGCCGCCGCGGCGAGCAGGTTCATCACCGCCGCCGTCAGCGGCACCACCACCGAGCGGAACGCGACCAGCAGCAGGACGAAGCCCAGCGCGACGATGATGCCGACGAAGAGCGGCAGCTTGCCGGTGATGACGGAGGCGAAGTCCTTGTTGATCGCCGTGACCCCGCCGACGTGGACGTCGAGCGACGTGCCCGCCCGCGCCGCCGGGATGACGTCGTCCCGTAGCCGGTCGATGAGCCGGTCGGTCGCCTCGTCCTGGGGGGCGCTGTCCGGGATGACCTGGACGACCGTGATCCTGCCGTCCGGGGCCGGGGCGGGGGTGCCTACCTCTGCCACGCCCTCGGTCCGGGACACGCGGGTGATCAGTTGGCTCAGTGCCGGGGTGTCCGCCTTCTCCGGGGTTTCCGCGACCAGTTGGAGCGGGCCGTTGAAGCCCGGGCCGAAGCCTTCGGCCAGGAGGTCGTACGCCTGGCGCGTGGTCTTGGACTCCTGGTGGTTGCCCTGGTCGGTGGTGCCGAGGCGGAGGGAGAGCAGCGGGAGGGAGACGATCGCGATGGCGGCGACCGCGAGTGACGCCAGCAGGCGCGGCCGGCGCTGCACCAGCAGCGCCCAGCGGGCGGCCCGGCCCGCGGCCTCCCCGGCCGCCGGCCGACCCGGCTCCCCCGGCTCCGGCGCCCGCTCCGGGCCCCGCTCCGCGAGCCTGCGGCGCTGGCGGCGGCTGAGTACCCGGGTCTGCAGGATGCCCAGCAGCGCCGGGAGCAGGGTCACCGACGCCGCGACGCCCAGCAGCACCGTGAGCGACGCCGCGATCGCCACCCCGTTCAGGAACCCGATGCCCAGCGCGATCATGCCGAGCAGCGCCACGCACACCGTCCCCCCGGCGAACAGCACCGCGCGCCCGGCGGTGTCGAGGGCCCGTACCGCGGAGTCCTCCACCGGCATGCCGCGGCGCAGCCCCGTGCGGTGCCGGGTGACGATGAACAGCGCGTAGTCGATGGAGACGCCGAGGCCGATGAGGCTGCCGAGGAGGGTGGTGGCTTCGGCGAAGTCCGTCGTATGACTGAGCAGCGTGACGGTCATGAGACCCGTACCGATGCCGAAGACCGCGCAGACGATCGGCAGCAGCATCGCGAACAGCGAGCCGAAGGCGATCGACAGGATGACCGCCGCCGCGACGATGCCCGTCACCTCCGCGAGACCGCCGGGGGCGCCCTGTACCGCCTGGATCGCTTCGCCGCCCAGCTCGACCTGGAGCCCGTCGACGTCGTCGGCCGCGGCCTGGGCGGTGTCGACGACCTCCTCGACGTTCTCCTTCTCCAGGTTCATGGCCTGCTCGGTGAACGTCACCTGCGCGTACGCGATCCGGCCGTCCCCGCTGATCTGCGCGCCGCCTTCCGGCGCGTACGGGCCGACGATGCGGCCGACCTGCGGCACGTCGGCGATGCCCGCCAGCGCCGCGGTCATCCGCTCGCGGATCTGCGGGTCGCGTACCGAGGCGCCCTCCGGTGCCCGCCAGACGACGCTGTCGGTGTCCCCGGAGGTCTGCGGGAAGGATGCGCGCAGAAGGTCGACCGCCTCGGCGGACTCCGTGCCGGGCAGTTCGAAGTCGTTGGCCCAGCGGCTGCCCGCCGCCTGTGCGGCGACGGCGGTGCCGAGCAGGGCGCACACCCACAGCAGCAGGACGACGAAGCGGTGGCGGAAACAGAATCGGGCCAGTGCGGCCACGGCGGGACTCCTCGGGTCGGCGACGGTGACGCGGGTTGCAGCGTGTGTGTCAGCGTCGCCGCGCGGCCGGGGCGTACCCAGGGCCCTCAGGGATCCCGCAGGGGCTTCACACCGAACTCTCAACTCGCGCGTCGGGCAACGGCAGCCGGATGGTGACGGCCATGCCCGCACCGGGCGCGGTGTCGAGCGCGACGTCGCCGTCGTGCGCCTCGACCACCGCCCGCACGATGGACATGCCCAGGCCGCTGCCGCCCGCGACCCGCGCGCGTCCCGGGTCGGCGCGGAAGAACCGGTCGAAGATGCGCGCCGCGTCCTCCGGGCGCATGCCGGGCCCGGTGTCGGCGATGCGCAGGACGGCGGCGCCGTCGCCGGTGGCGGCGGAGAGGGTGCAGGCGGCGTCTTCCGGGGTGTGGGTGCGTACGTTGGCGAGGAGGTTGCCGAGGACCTGGCGCAACTGGGCCTCGTCGCCGACGACGACCGCGGGCGCCGCGGCGTCGGCCGTCACGGGGCGGTGCGGCTGCTGCGCGCGCAGGTCGGCGGCGGCGTCGCGGACGAGGGCGGCGAGGTCGACGGGGGCGCGGTCGCGGGCGGGGTGCTGGTCGAGGCGGGCGAGGGCCAGGAGTTCGTCGACGAGGCGGCTCATGCGCTCGGCCTCGGCGCCGACGCGGGTCAGGGCGCGTTCGGCCTCGTCGTCGTCGAGGATGCCCTTGTCGTAGAGCTGGAGGTAGCCGAGCACGGTCGCCAGCGGGGTGCGCAGCTCGTGCGAGGCGTCGGCGAGGAACTGCCGCTGCCGCGCGGCGGCTTCCTCGCGGCTGGCCATGGCGCCCTCGACCTGCTGCAGCATGGCGTTGAGCGCGTCGCGCAACTGCTCGACCTCGCTGCCGCCGGGCGGCGAGGTGTCGACGCGGCGCGACAGGTCGCCCTCGGAGATCGCCGACGCGGTCTCGACCATGTCCTCCAGGGGGCGCAGCCGGCGGCGGGCGGCGTGCGAGGAGACGACGGCGAGGAGCAGCAGGAGCAGGGCGCCGAAGACGGCTTCCATGACGAAGAGCTTGCGTACGGCGTTGCGCACGCCGTCGTAGCGGGTGGTGTTGATGGCGTACGAACCGTCGTCGAGGCGGGTGACGGCGGCGCGGTAGTGGTGGCCGCCGGCCACGATGCTGGTGACGTCGCCGGAGTCGGCGAGGGCGCCCGGGTCGTCGACGGAGGCGGCTATGTCGCGGGAGAGCCGCCGGTTGTCGCCGCCGAAGAGCACGCAGGTGGGCCGGAGTTCGCCGGCGGCGTCGAGGAGGACGAACGGCTCGTCCTTGGCGGAGCCCGCGACGCCCTTGTCCTCGCGGACGCCGAAGGTCTCGGCGATCTGGCACACCCGCACCAGGGCGGCCCTGCTGACCGGCCCGGAAGCGAGGGTGTCGCGGCTCTGGCGCACGGTGGCGTCGACTTCGCCGACGAGGAGGGTGTACGTGCCGAAGAGGCTGGCGCAGGCGGCGGCGAGGAGACCGACGGCGAGGATGACGACGTTGGTGACGGAGAGCCGGTTGCTCAGGGAACGGGGAAAACGCTTCACGGCGGCGGCCCGGCGGGGGCTGCGGAATCCTCGGGGCCTGCCGGTCCTGCTGATCCTTCCGGTCCTGCCGGTCCTACGGGGCGCAGGCCGTAGCCGACGCCGCGGCGGGTCTCGATGAGCGGCGGGCCGAGGGGGTCGAGCTTGCGCCGCAGGTAGCTGATGTACGTCTCGACGACGGTGGACTCCACCGCGGTGTCGAACTGCCAGACGTGGCGCAGCAACTGCTCCTTGGTGAGGATGCGGCCGGCGTTGCGCATGAGGTGGCGCAGCAGGTTGTACTCGGTCGGCGTCAGCTCCACGGGCGCACCCCCGCGCCGTACGGTGAACGTCGCCTCGTCCAGCTCCACGTCCCCGTGCCGCAGCACCCCGCCCGCGGGCGCACGCCCCCGGGTCCGGCGCAGCACGGCGCGTACGCGGGCGACGACCTCGTCGACGTTGAACGGCTTGGTGATGTAGTCGTCCCCGCCGAGCGCGAGTCCGCCGAGCACGTCGGCGGGCGCGTCGCGGGCAGTAAGGAAGATGACGGCGGGCTCGTCCCCGTACGCGCGCAGCTCCCGGCAGACCTGCCAGCCGCTGCCGTCGGGGAGCATGACGTCGAGGAGGACGAGGTCGGGGGCGTGGGCGCGGGCGAGTTCGAGGGCGCGCCGGGCGGTGGGGGCGGCGCGCACGGCGAAGCCGTGGAAGCGCAGGGTGATCTGGAGGATGTCGGCGATCCCGGGATCGTCCTCGACCACGAGAACGGACTGCCCCACCGCACTTCGCTCCGCCGCACCGCCCATGGCCCCAGTATCGGGCGGCGGTCAGGCCCACGGCGGGCGCGATTCTGCGAGTTCCCTGTGAGAAGCGGGACGTGTACAAACTGTATGCGTACATACACAGAGAGTGGACAGTACTCATCACCTTCCGTAAGCATGGAGCGCACGCAACGGGAGGTGGCGGAGATGGTCGCGGGTACGGGTGGTGTGGGTGAGCCGGAACCGTCGGACAGCATGCGGACGTTCGGCGCGATGGTCCAAGCGCTGCGGGAACACACGGGGTTGAGCCGGGAGCAGCTCGGGGAGCATGTGCGGTACTCGAAACACATGGTGGCGTCGATCGAGGTCGGCCGCCGGCTGCCGCCGCCGGACTTCGTGGAGCGGGCGGACCCGGTGCTGGGGGACACGGGTGTGCTGCGCCGGTCGGTGCCGCATGTGGTGCGGAAGCCGGGGCTGGCGCGGTGGTTCCGGGAGTGGGCGCGGCTGGAGAGGGAGGCGATCAGCCTCTATACGTACGAGTGTCGGTTGATCCCGGGGCTGTTGCAGACGGAGGCGTACGCGCGGACGCTGTTCGGGCACCGGCTGCCGCCGCTGGACGACGAGGAGATCGAGGCCCAGTGGGCGGCCCGGTCGGAACGCCAACGGATGCTCGCGGAACGGACGCACACGGCGTTCAGCTTCGTGGTGGAGGAGCACCAGTTCGTGCGGAGGATGGGCGGCGAGGAGGTGACGAGGGGCCTGATCGACCATGTGCTGGAGGTCTCGCGGCTGCGGAACGTGGAGGTGCAGGTGATGCCGCTGGTACGGGAGACGCACGCTGGAACGGCCGGTCCCATGCAGCTACTGGAAACCCCGGAGAATTGCTGGTACGGCTACAACGAGAGCCAGGAAAGCGGCCAGTTGATCACCGATCCGAAAGTGGTCAGTGTGCTCCAGCGGCGCTATGCCAGGATGTGCGCACAGGCTCTCAGCCCCGAGGATTCCGCGAGCCTGCTGCAACGGATGCGAGGAGCGCTATGAGCACTTCGAACCTGACCTGGCACAAGTCCGGCTACAGCAGCGGCAGTTCTGGCGACTGCATCGAAGTAGCCGTGGACTGGCACAAGTCCAGCTACAGCAGCAGCGAGTCGGGCGACTGCGTCGAGGTCGCCGCCTGCCCCGAGGCCGTCCACGTCCGCGACTCCAAGGACAAGACCGGCCCCCACCTCACCTTCACCCCGGACGCCTGGGCCGCCTTCGTCGCCTACGCCCGCAACGCCGCCGCGTGACGCGGCGGTAGGTCACGCCCGCAACCCCAGCAGGCGACCCGGTCAGCCGATCGGGCAGCGGCACTCGGGTCGGAACCGATGCGGGGAGCAGCCGATCAGGCAGACGGAGAGGAAGCGTCCCCCGGCGAGCCACCACCCGCCCGCGACGTCCTCTCCGCCCGCGACCGCGCACGCCGCGGCCTCGGTGCGGTCGGGCACCTGCTGCCGGTCGTGCGGTAGCAGCGCGTCGGCCTGTGCCCGTACGCGTCCGCCCCACCAGGCCGCGGCCTCGTCCGGATCGCGCCAGGTGCCTTCCACGCAGGAGGCGGGCTTCAGCAGCCAGTGCGCCAGTTCCAGAGGCGGCACGCGGCTCACGGCGAACTCCCTGTGCACGGGGCGCCGCGGGCCGTCCTTGGCCAACTCGCGTCCGCTGCCGAGCCAGACGTAGCCGTGGTGGTGGTCGCTCACCGGGACACCTCGTCGCCGTACACGGGGTGAGGGGCGGCACGGCCGCCCCTCACCTGTCTTGCGTTACTGACGGCCGCAGCCGTCTCCGTCACCACAGCCGCCGGCGGACTCGCCGTCGTCGTCTTCCGGCTCCGCCTTGACCGGATCGGGAAGGTGCCGCATGGTGACCCCCTGTCGGGTCCGCGGCACGAGGCGTCTCCTCGCGCCGTGTTGCCCGCAGAACCCCGTCGCCCCGGGGTTCTGGCCCGCCCTGTGCGGCCCGCCGTCCAAGCCCGGCGGCCGGGGCGGGAGCCGTCGTTCCTCACCAGCCCCGCCCCCGGACCCCGCGACACCGCGGACAGCCGCAGGGCGGCCATTCGGAGGTGAGCAGCGGAGCGCAGTCCCCCGCGAAGTACCGCCGTGTCGGCCCCCAGGTGCGGCCACTGGTCCGGGAGACGCGAAGGGTCAGCAGCGGTCGGAGGGGCGGGGTGGGGGCACCGGGCTGGGTCGCCATGGCGTCGACGCTAGGGAGTCGTTCGGGCACCTGGCCAACGATGTGCAGATTTCTGCGAACTGCATGTCAGACCCAAAAGAGTGACTTGACGGCCTACTTTCAGGGCAGGACCCTGATGCACAGAACTGCACGAGAACTACGGGAGGCACCCATGCCATTAGTCTTCGTCGGCATCGACCCCAACACGGGCCAGGACGAAAGCCCTACTGTGTGGGTCGACACCGACGCCAGGGAACTCGTCCTCCAGGGGTGGAAGCCCGGTCCGGAACTCGAAGCGCAGTGTGCCGCGACCACGGTCCCCGGGCACGCGCAGGGCATCCCGGACAGCGAGGCCGTGGTGCGCATCCCCGCCCGCATGGTCGACAAGGTCAAGGAGGCATGCGATGCCCTCGGGCAGGCCGACCTTCAATGAGCTGATGGCCGGCTGCACGCAGTCGGCCGTCCACCTGGAGATGCGCGACGTCTACGGGATCGACCAAGAGAAGGAGTCGTTCGCCGCCTGGAAGAACGGCTTCCGACACGACCCGGCGGACCGAGACTCATGGTGGCGGCCATGGCACGATCTCATCGCCGAGACGGTCGGCCGCGGTGTCGTCGTGCGCCGCGCCCGTATCGTCAGCGAACCGGTCACGGACTACATCCGGTACGAGCACTCGGGCACCTTCACCAACGTCGCCGCCGGGGAGCAAGTCCGCTGGCTACCGCGTCGGCAGGCGTCGGACCTAGCCCTGCCAGGCAACGACTTCTGGCTCTTTGACGGGCAGTTGATCCGCTGGAACCACTTCACCGGCGACGGCGGGTCGGGCGGGCCGGAGTTGAGCGACGACCCGGCCGCTGCGAAACTGTGCGCCACGGCGTTCGAAGCCGTGTGGCAGCGGGGCATCCCGCACGACGAGTACGAGATCCGCTGACGTAGAAGGGCATCGGACAGGCCAGCTCATTGCCTATCTCTCCGTCCTCCTCCGCCCAAGCCGCGCGCGAAGCTGTCGCTCAGCGGCTGCGCAACCTGCGCAAGGGCGCCGGGCTGACGGTGGTCGAGCTGGCCTCCCGATGCCACTGGCATCACGCCAAGACCTCCCGTATCGAGAACGCACACACGGCGCCGTCCGCGAAGGACATAAGGGCCTGGTGCCTCGCCTGCGGGGTGGAAGACCAGGCCAAGGATCTGATCGCGCAGTCACTCCATGCCGAGTCGATGTACACCGAGTGGCGGGACCAGATTCGCGGAGGGCTCAAGGCCCTACAGGAAGGTTCGATTCAGCTCTTCCAGGACACGCGCCTCTTCCGCGTCTACTCCTCGACGCTGGTACCCGGCCTGCTCCAGACGGAGGGTTACGCGGCGGCGCTGCTGTCCGGGATCGCGGACTTCCAGGAGATCCCGAACGACGCCGCGGAGGCGGCAGCGGCCCGTGTGCGGCGTTCGCAGGTGATCAACGAAGCAGGTCACAGATTCACGCTCCTCGTCGAAGAAGGCGTCCTCCACCACCAGATCGGAGACACCGGCGCCATGGCCGGTCAACTGGGCTACCTGCTGACGGCCGGCGCGCTACCCGCGGTGTCGCTGGGCGTAATCCCGAGAGCAACCCGCGCCCGCTCCATGCATCCCCGGGAGACCTTCCACGTCTACGACGACAAGCTGGTATCCGTAGAGTTGGTGTCGGCGCGGGTCAGAATTGTGCAGCCTTCCGAAATCGCCCTCTACCTCAAGGCGTTCAACCGACTCCAGCAGCTCGCCGTCTACGGCGCCGAAGCGCGGGCACTGATCCTCAAGGCCATCGAAGCCCTCGACTGACCTCGCCGGACGACGCGGCCGAGACTCGCCGCACCAAACCGGAGGCACCCATGCCAACGTTCAATGAGCTGATGGCCGGCGCCAGGCAGTCGGCCGTGCACTTGGAGATGCGGGATGTCTACGGGATCGACCAGGAGAAGGAGACGTTCGCCGCCTGGAAGAACGGCTTCCGACACGACCCGACGGACCGGGACTCGTGGTGGCGGCCGTGGCTCGACCCGATCGCCGAGACGGTGGGCCGAGGTGTCGTCGTACGCCGCGCCCGTATCGTCAGCGAGCCCGTCACGGACTACATCCGGTATGACCACTCGGGCACCTTCACCAACGTCGCCGCCGGAGAGCAGGTCCGCTGGCTGCCGCGCCGACAGGCGTCGGACATCGCCCTGAGGGCAACGACTTCTGGCTCTTCGACGGGCAGTTGATCCGCTGGAACCACTTCACCGGGGACGGAGGATCGGGCGGCCACGAGTTGAGCGACGACCCGGGCGCCGCGGAACTGTGCACCACGGCCTTCGAAGCCGTCTGGCAGCGGGCCATCCCGCACGAGGCAGACGAGATCCGTTGACGTGAAAGACATCGGACAGACCGTAGAGGCGAAGGCGAGTCGGAGGATCTGATGGCAAAGTCACACACCGAGACGACGTACAACGAGTGGCGGCACGGTCAGCGCGGCGGCCTCAAGCCACTGCAAGAAGACTTGGTGCAGCTCTTCCACGACACGCGGCTGTTCCGCGTCTACTCCTCGACGCTGGTACCCGGCATGGTCCAGACGGAGGGTTACGCGGCGGCCCTGCTCTCCGGAATCGCGGAGTTCCATGGGATCCCGAACGACGGCCCCGACGCGGCAGCCGCCCGTGTGCGGCGTTCGCAGGTGATTCACGAGCCGGGCCACGAGGTCATCCTGCTCATCGAAGAGGGCGTGCTCCGCCACCGGATCGGAGACACCGGCGCCATGGCCGGTCAACTGGACTACCTGCTGACAGCCGGCGCACTACCGGGCGTATCGCTGGGTGTGATCCCGTTTTGCACACCGGCCCGCCCGATCTCCCCAACCGAAACCTTCCACGTCTACGACGACACACTGGTGTCCGTTGAGTTGGTATCGGCAGAGGTCAACATCGTTCAACCCTCTGAGATTGCCCTCTACCTCAAAAAATTCAACAGACTCCGGCAACTCGCCGTCTACGGCCCCGAGGCGCGGGCTCTGATCCTGAAGGCCATCGAAGCCCTCGGCTGAACCCGCGCCCCCCGCGCCGCGGTCGCCGCGGCCCCGTCAGCCCGCCAGGGTCTCGCGGAGTTGCTCCAGGCCCCAGTCGAGGTCTTCCTTCGTGATCACCAGGGGCGGGGCGATCCGGATCGTCGAGCCGTGGGTGTCCTTCACCAGCACGCGCCGTGCCATCAGCTTCTCCGAGAGCTGCCGGCCCGTGCCGTGGGCCGGGTCGATGTCGACGCCCGCCCACAGGCCCCGGCCGCGTACCTCCCGGACCGCACCCGTGCCCGTCAGCAGGCCCAGTTCGCGGTGCAGGTGGTCGCCGAGTTCCGTCGCGCGCTGCTGGTACTCGCCGGTGCGGAGCATCGCGATGACCTCCAGGCCCACCGCGCACGCCAGCGGGTTGCCGCCGAAGGTGGAGCCGTGCTCGCCGGGGTGGAAGACGCCCAGGACCGCGCGGTCGGCGACGACCGCCGAGACCGGGACCACGCCGCCGCCCAGGGCCTTGCCGAGGATGTAGACGTCGGGCACCACGCCCTCGTGTTCGCACGCGAACGTACGGCCCGTGCGGCCCAGCCCCGACTGGATCTCGTCGGCCATGAACAGCACGTTCCGGGCCGCGGTCAGCTCCCGTACGCCCGCCAGATAGCCCGGCGGCGGCACCAGCACGCCCGCCTCACCCTGGATCGGCTCCAGCAGCACGGCGACCGTGTCGTCGTCGACGGCCGCCTCCAGGGCGGCCAGGTCACCGTACGGGACGACGGCGAAGCCGGGCGTGTACGGACCGTAGTCGGCGCGGGCCTCGGGGTCGGTGGAGAAGCTGACGATGGTGGTCGTACGGCCGTGGAAGTTGTTCTCCGCCACGACGATCTTCGCGCGCCCCTCGGGCACGCCCTTGACGCGGTAGCCCCACTTCCGGGCGGTCTTCACCGCGGTCTCGACGGCCTCCGCGCCCGTGTTCATGGGCAGCACCATCTCCTTGCCGCACATCTCGGCAAGCCGGGCGCAGAACTCCGCGAAGCGGTCGTGGTGGAACGCGCGCGAGGTGAGCGTCACCCGGTCCAACTGGGCGCGGGCGGCGTCGAGGAGGCGGGGGTTGCCGTGGCCGAAGTTGAGGGCCGAGTAGCCGGCGAGCATGTCCAGGTAGCGGTTGCCCTCGACGTCGGTCATCCACGCGCCCTCGGCGGTGGCGACGACCACGGGCAGGGGGTGGTAGTTGTGCGCACTGTGGGCGTCGGCCGCGGCGATGGCTGCGTCGGTTCGCGTCACGGGATCTCCGTTCCGTTGCGCCGTGAAGGGCGGTGCGGGCGGGGCAGGGGTGGTGCCCCTGTTTCTATCTTCGCTCGGTTGATGCACGAAGGATCCATCACCGGCGGGCGTGCCCGCTAGGGTGGAAACCACGTGCGGCGACTGGCGAACGTGGAACCGACCACGGGGGAGCCGCGCGGCGCAGCAGCCGAGTGGTGCCGCCCGCCTGGGTGCCCCGGGTCCGACGCAGACTCGACCCGGAGGTACGTCATGGCCCCCGCGCACCCCGCGCCCGCCCACCCCGCCCTCGCGCGGACCGACCCCGAGCTGGCCGCCCTCGTCGCCGCCGAGGAGCAGCTCCAGACCGACACGCTGCGGCTCATCCCCAGCGAGAACTACGTCTCCGCCGCCGTCCTCGAAGCCACCGGCACCGTGCTGACCAACAAGTACAGCGAGGGCTATCCCGGCAAGCGCTACTACGAGGGCCAGCAGAACATCGACCCCATCGAGACCCTCGCCGCGGACCGGGCCAACGCCCTCTTCGGCACCGAGCACGCCAACGTGCAGCCGTACTCCGGCTCCCCCGCGAACCTCGCCGCCTATCTGGCCTTCGCCGAGCCCGGCGACACCGTGATGGGCATGTCCCTGCCGCACGGCGGGCACCTCACCCACGGGTGGAGCGTGTCGGTGACCGGCAAGTGGTTCCGCGGCGTGCAGTACACCGTGGGGCGCGAGGACGGGCGCATCGACTTCGACGAGGTCCGGGACCTGGCGCGCGCCGAACGCCCGAAGATCATCATGTGCGGCGGCACCGCCATCCCGCGGACCATCGACTTCGCCGCCTTCGGCGAGATCGCCCGCGAAGTCGGCGCGGTCCTCGTCGCCGACGTGGCGCACATCGCCGGGCTGATCGCCGGCGGCGCGCACCCCTCGCCCGTCCCGCACGCTGACGTCGTCACGACGACCACGCACAAGACGCTGCGCGGGCCGCGCGGGGCGATGATCCTGACCCGCGCGGACCACGCGCGCGCGATCGACCGCGCCGTCTTCCCGGGCCTGCAGGGCGGCCCGCACAACCACACGACGGCGGCCATCGCGGTGGCGCTGCACGAGGCGGCGCAGCCGTCGTTCCGGGAGTACGCGGCGGCGGTCGTCGCCAACGCGAAGGAACTGGCCGCGCAGCTTGCGGAGCGCGGCTTCTCGCTGGTCTCCGGCGGCACGGACAACCACCTGATCCTCATCGACCTCACCGGCAAGGAGGTCCCGGGGAAGCAGGCGGCGAAGGCCCTGGACCGGGCGGGCCTGGTGGTCAACTACAACACCGTCCCGTACGACCCCCGCAAGCCGTTCGACCCGTCGGGCATCCGGCTCGGTACGCCGTCGCTGACGTCCCGCGGGCTGGGGACGGCGGAGATGGCGCAGGTGGCGGAGTGGATCGACCGGGGGGTCGCGGCGGCGCGGACCGGCGGTACGGAGGGGGATGTGGCGCTGAAGGGGATCAGGGGCGAGGTGGCGGAGCTGATGGGGGCGTTCCCGGCACCGGGGCTGGCGGTGGCGTGAGCACGGGGCGGTGGCCGGTCCGTCGGGACCGGCCGTCGCCCGTGGCCGTACGCACCCCGGGTGCGTGAGCCGGAGGGCTCGCGCACCCGGCACGCGCGGTTCCCGGCGGGCCTCAGTCGTCGAGGTCCAGGAGTACGCCGCGGGAGTCGGCCCGTTCGGCGGGTGCCGTCCGGTGGCGGCGGTACAGGCGGGGTGCCGCGGTGGCCAGGAGGGCGCCGGCCGCCAGTCCCGGCAGGGTCCACCACCAGTTGGTACCGGGTCCCGGGGCGGTGGCGGCGCTCGCCTCGCGGTGGGCCGCCCGGTCCGTATCCGCGGCGGCCCGTCCCCGCGCCGGGTCCGCCCCCTCGCCGGAGGCAGGCTCCGGCTGGCTGCCCCCGGCCTCCGGGGCGGCTGCCCCGGTGCCGAACTGCGGCGGCATGTACCACCCGCTCTGCTCCTCCGGCCGGTCCGCGACCCCCAGCCGGCCGAGCAGCGCACCGAGCCGGCCCGGGTGCTCCACCCGCCGCCAGGTCTGCGCCGTCGCCGCGTCCCCGCCGGTGCCCCTGCTGACCACCGCGCCGCCGCGCGCGTCGGGGTAGAGGGTGTCGACGCGCCACACGTGGACGTCGTGCTGCAGCCACGTCACCCTGACCTGCCGCGCGTCCGCGCCGCCGAGATCTTCTTCGGTGAGCAGCGGGTCGAGTCGTGCGCCGGTGCCGCCGATGGCCTTGTCGAGCGCGGCGTAGTCGGGGTCGGTGGCGTGGAGGGCGGCGGCGTCGCCGCTGCCGCCGTTGACGATCAGGACGCTCGTCGGACCGCCCGCGGCGGCGGGTCCTGCGGGCCCCAGGGCGAGCCCGAGCGCGGCGAGGGCCGCGGCCACGGCGGTGGTGACGCGGCGGGTGCGGCGGCGGGTGTGCCGGTGGGTGGGTCTGCGCATGGTGTCGCTCCGTTGTCCGGTCGGTGTCCGGCCGATGCCGGCGGCGTACGAACCGGGCCCCGCTCCCCGTACGAACCGGGCTCCGCCCTCCGTACACCGCGGCCGGTGCCCCGGTTCCGCCCGGCCCCCTTCACGAGACGGAGTTCGCGATGCGCAGGGCCTCCGGCTTGGCGGGGACGCCTTCGAGGCGAAGGGTCAGCGCGTCCGGACCCTGCCACAGGAGGGTGGGGCCCGCGGTGCGGACGGGACGGGTGTACGTGCCGCCGGCCGGATCGTGGAGGAGCACCTCCAGGCGATGCGGCTCGGGGAACCACAGCGCGGTGCCGGTGCGGACCTGCTCCCACTCCGGGGGCACCGGCGACGTCTTGCCGACGAGCGGGTCGAGAGTCCCCCGGAACGCGTCCAGCCGCACCGCGCCGTGACCCCCCGCCCCGCGCTCGGCCGCCCAGCACAGGGACATCATCCGGCCGTCCGCCGAGACGCCCGCCGCGTCCGGCGCCCCCCATGCACGCGGCACCGGCGGCCGGAAACCCGCGCGGCGGGCGGCTGCGTCGAGGCTCAGCGCGCCGCAGCCCGGGACGGCGCCGGGGGGCGGGGCGCCGGGGCCGGACGGCGTCGCCGACGGCGTGACCCGTACCGCGACGCCGCCGAAGTCGAACAGCGACGCCACCCCCGCCCGTACGGGGGGCGCCAGCACGAGCCCGACCAGCACCGCCGCGAACCCGGCGAGCAGCGCCCGGCCCCGCCCCCGCACCCGGCGCCGTACCCGCACCCGCCACCCCGCAACAGGCACGGCCTCCCCCGCAACGCGCCCCATCACCCCCGCAACGACGCCCTCGACGTCCAGCCCGGTCCCACCGGCCGGCACCGCCGGACCCTCCGCCTCACCCCCGGTCGCCGCCGCGCCGCTGCCCGGCGACCCGGCGCCGCCTCCGGCCTGCGACCGCCGCGGCGCCCCCAGCGCCCGCAACTCCTCCTCCAGCCCGGCCGGCCGGTCCAGCCCGTCGCGCTCACGCCCCACCGAGCCCACCTCCCTCCCGCTCGCCCGCCGCCGCGGACCCGCCCGGCAGCCCCCGCTCCCGGCCCCGCAGCGCCCCGCGAACCGGTTCACGGGCCGCCCCGTCCCCCTCCCCCAGCAGCCGCGCCAGCTCCCGCAGCGCCCTGCTCAGCCGGGACTTCACCGTCCCCCGCGGCACCCCCAGCGCCGCCGCCGTCTCCGCCTCGTCCAGGTCCAGCAGGTACCGGTGGATCACCACCTCCCGGTGCCGTTCCCGCAGCGCCCGCAGCGCCGTCACCAACTCCTCCCGCCGCTCCGCCGCCAGCGCCAGCCCCGCCAGATCCCCCGCGGCCACCCCGGCACCGCCCTCCGCCGCCCCGCCCGCCAGCGCCCCCGCGCGCTCGGTCGCCGCCCGGCGCCGGGCCGCGGCCCGGACTGTGTTCTTGGTCTCATTGGCCACGATCCGCAGCAGCCACGGGCGGAAAGCCGCCCCGTCCCGGAAGCCGCCGAGCGCCCGATATGCCTTGATGAAAGCGTTCTGCACCACGTCCTCGGCCTCCGCGCCCGCCCCCAGCAGCAGCGCGAGCCGGTGTGCGGTCTCCGCGTGCGCGCGTACCAACTCCGCGTACGCCTCGGTCTCCCCGTTGCGTACGCGCGCCACCAGACGCGCCTCACCCGCACCGTCCCCGCTGATCGCCGCCCCTCCCCTGCCCACCGGCCCCGCCCCCGCGGACCGCCGCCGGGTCCGCCGCCCGGGGCACCGCCACCGGACCCCGCGCCCTCCCTACACCGCCGGGCCGAAACGCGTTCCGCACCTGAGAGAATGAGCCGCATGGCAGCCCCGACCCATCGCCCCCGCGTGCTCTCCGGCATCCAGCCCACCGCCGGCTCGTTCCACCTCGGCAACTACCTCGGCGCCGTCCGTCAGTGGGTGGCCCTGCAGGAGACGCACGACGCGTTCTACATGGTGGTGGACCTGCATGCGATCACGGTCCCCCAGGACCCCGGGGAACTGCGCGCGAGCACGCGCCTGGCCGCCGCGCAGCTCCTCGCCGCCGGTCTCGACCCGGAGCGCTGCACCCTGTTCGTGCAGAGCCAGGTGCCCGAGCACGCGCAGCTCGGCTGGGTGATGAACTGCCTCACCGGGTTCGGCGAGGCGTCCCGCATGACGCAGTTCAAGGACAAGGCCGCCAAGCAGGGCACGGCCAACACCACCGTCGGCCTCTTCACGTACCCGATCCTGCAGATCGCCGACATCCTGCTCTACCAGGCCGACGCCGTCCCCGTGGGCGAGGACCAGCGTCAGCACATCGAGCTGACCCGCGACCTCGCCGAGCGCTTCAACACCCGCTTCGGCCGGACGTTCACCGTCCCCGCGCCGTACATCCTCAAGGAGACGGCCCGGATCTACGACCTGCAGGACCCGACCGTGAAGATGAGCAAGTCCGCGTCCTCGCCCAAGGGCCTGCTCAACCTCCTCGACGAGCCGAAGTCCTCCGCGAAGAAGATCAAGAGCGCGGTGACGGACACGGAGACCGAGATCCGCTACGACCCGGAGGCCAAGCCCGGCGTCAGCAACCTGCTCACCATCTACTCGACGCTCACCGGCGCCGCCGTCGCCGAACTGGAGCAGAAGTACACGGGCAAGGGCTACGGTGCGCTGAAGACCGACCTCGCCGAGGTGGTGACCGAGTGGGTGACGCCCTTCCGGACCCGTACACAGGAGTACCTGGACGACCCGGAGACCCTGGACTCGCTGCTGGCCAAGGGCGCGGAGAAGGCGCGTGCGGTCGCGGCGGAGACACTTGCCGAGGCATATGACAAGGTGGGCTTCCTGCCCGCCAAGCACTGAGGGCCGGGAAGGAGACGCTTGTGGGGACCGTGACGGTCGGTGTATCGATCGCCGTCCCGGAGCCGTACGGCAGCCTGCTGCAGCAGCGCCGGATCGGCTTCGGCGACACCGCGGCCCACGGCATTCCGACGCACATCACGCTGCTGCCGCCGACCGCCGCCGACGCCGGGGCGCTGCCGCGGATCGAGCGGCACCTGGCGCAGATCGCCGAGTGCGGGGTGCCCTTCCCGATGCGGCTGAGCGGTACGGACACGTTCCGGCCGCTGACGCCGGTGGTCTTCGTGCAGGTCGTGGAGGGTGCGGCGGCCTGCTCCTGGCTGCAGAAGATGGTCCGGGACGCCTCCGGGCCGCTGGCCAGGGAGCTGCAGTTCCCGTACCACCCGCATGTGACGATCGCCCACGACATAGACGAGGCGTCGATGGACCGGGCGGCGGCGGAGCTGGCGGACTTCGAGGCGGCGTGGTCGGTGGCCGGGTTCTCGCTGTACGAGCAGGACGCGGAGGGCGTGTGGCGGCTGCAGCGGGAGTTCCGCTTCGGCGGTGACTCGCCGCTGGAGGTGCCGGCGCAGACGCGCTCCGAGCCGGCGCCGTCGCCGGGCTGAGGCCGGCGCAGCGCGCCGCGCCGCTTTCCCCACCCTCCCCACAGATAACCTGGCGTTTCCGGGGCAGACGCCGGTTCGTACGGCCGCCGCGCGCCCGGTGGCGGCTCGGGGGACGCGACGGCAGGAGCGTACGTGGAGTGGCTGACCAGGTTGCCCGTCGTCGGCCCCTACCTCGCCCGGCTCATGCGCTCCCGCCCGTACCGGGCCTTCGCGTACGTCCAGGCCCGGCACTGGAGCCGGCTCGCCGGGGCCGTGACGTTCAGCAGCTTCGTCGCCCTCTTCCCGCTGATCACCACCGCCGCGGCGATCTCCGCGGCCGTCCTCAGCGACGGCCGGCGCAAGGACATCGAGCGGTGGCTCACCGAGCAGGCGCCCGGCATCTCCGACCGGCTCGACCTGGGCAGCCTCTTCGAGAACGCCGGCACGGTCGGGCTGATCTCGCTCGGCCTGCTGACGTTCACCGGCATCAACTGGATCAGCACCCTGCGCGACGCCCTGCGCGCGGTGTGGGACCGATCGGACGTCTCCGAGAACCTGTTCCTCGGCAAGGGCAAGGACGCCCTCATCCTGTTCGGTCTCGGCGGCACGGTGCTCGTCTCGCTGACCGTCTCGATCACGGCCACGACCGCCGCGGACGCCGTACTCGGCGCGATCGGCATCACGGAAGGCGGCTGGGGCGGCGCACTGCTGGAGGTGGCCGCGTTCGGCGCCGCCGTGACCGCTGGGTTCCTGCTGCTGGTCTACGTCCTCACGCGGCTGCCCGGCGTCCACCCGCCGCGGCGGCGGGTGGTGGAGGCGGCGCTCGCCGGGGCGGTGGGCTTCGAGCTACTCAAGCTTCTTCTCAGCGGCTACTTCAGCGGCGTCGCCGGACGGAGCGTCTACGGCGCCTTCGGCGCCCCCGTCGCGCTCGTCATCTGGATCAACTTCATGGCCCGCCTCCTGCTCTATTGCGCCGCCTGGACGGCCACGCCCGACAAGGTCGGGCAGGGGCCAGCGGCGGTGGATGACGTAGGCGACGATCGCAAGCAGCGCGACTGAGCCGATCGTGATGGCGAGCGCCGTGCCGACGCCGCCCCCTTCCTCGTCGTCCGCGGCGGTGGGCCGGGCGCCGTCGGACGCGGACGGCCGGTCGCCGGAGCCGGAACCCGCGGTGCCGTCGGCGTTGTCGCCGGAGTCCCGGGCCGCGCCGTCCTCGTTCCGCATGCCCTCCGGCGGGACCAGCTCGCCGACCGGCTGTACGGCGGGCGCCGCCTTGAAGCCCCAGTCCAGCAGCTTGCCGGCCTCCTTGTAGACGGCGTTCGACTCGTCCTCGTCGGGGTGCATGACGGTGACGAGGAGCACCCGGCCGTCCCGCTCGGCGACCCCGGTGAAGGTGGCGCCGGCGTTGGTGGTGTTGCCGTTCTTGATGCCGGCGATGCCCTTGTAGACGTCCACGTCCACGTCGCCGGTCAGCAGCCGGTTGGTGTTCTGGATCTCGAAGTACTCGCGCTTCTTGCCCTTCTTCCCGCCGGGGAACTTCGCCCGGGGGGTGGCGGCGTACGCGCGAAAGTCCGGATTCTGCATGCCGGCGCGGGCGAAGAGCGTCAGGTCGTACGCGCTGGAGGTCTGCCCCTTCGCGTCGTACCCGTCGGGGCTGACCACGTGCGTGTCCTCGGCGCCCAGCTCGCGCGCCCGGTCGTTCATGGCCTGCACCGTGGCGTCGACGCCGCCGTTCATGGCCGACAGCACGTGCACGGCGTCGTTGCCCGACCGCAGGAAGACCCCGAGCCACAGCTCGCGGACGGTGTAGGTGAGGTCCTCCTTGATGCCGACGAGGCTGCTGCCCTCGCCCATGCCCTCCAGCTCCTCGGCGGCGACCTTGTGCTTCTCCTCCTTGTTGAACAGGGGCAGCAGGGTGTCGGCGAAGAGCATCTTCAGCGTGCTGGCCGGGGGCAGCTTCCAGTGCGCGTTGTGCGCGGCGAGCACCGCGCCGCTCTCGGCGTCGGCGACGACCCAGGACCGGCCGGTGAGCTTCCTCGGCAGCTCGGGGGCGCCGGTGCCGAGGTCGACGTGGGTGCCGGGCTGGCCGAGGAGGGTGCCCCCGACGTTCGACATCTGATCGGGCGGCCGCGGCTTGTCGTCCTGGGCCGCGGCGGGCGCGACGCCCCCGAGCGACAGGAGCGTGGCGGCGGCGGCGAGCGCGGCGCCGCGGATAGTCACATGAGATGTCGGCACGTCGCGAACCTACCTGGAGTCGCCGTCGATGTGGACACCGAGGTGCGCTAGTCGGCCGATGTGCGCCCCCGGAAGTGACTGGAGGGTACGACTACCCGGTTTGCGCCTCGCGAGCCCCGTCGACGCAGACTCCCACGAGCTCCTCGACGACCGCCATGTGGTCCTCCATCCCGGCGCCGGACGTACCCGGACGCCCCGAGGCGGCAGGGGGAGTCCCGCGTCGAGGCCGGGGCGCTGCGCTCCTCCCAGCCGGCGGGCATGCTCTGCCGGCCGGGCAGGACCTCTTTCGTCTCGGCGGCCGACAGCGCGCGCGGCGCGTAGCCGCCGTCCGGGTCGTCGTTGATGGGTTGCCCCGTCGACTCACCGGCCGCGGCGGGCGCTCGCTTCCCACTGGGCCCGGGTGAGCGCGTACTCGACCTCGCCGTGCTCGGAGCCCTCGATCGCCTCCGGCCAGTCGCCGGTGAAGTGCCGTACGAAGGACAGCCCCGACTTCTCCATGACCCGCCGGGAACCGGCGTTGACGGCCATCGTGTTGGCGGTGACCCGCTCGACCCCCAGATCCGTGAACCCCTTGCGGATCAGCGCCCGGGAGCCTTCGGTGGCGTAACCGCGCCCCCAGGCGGACCGGTTCAGCCGGTACCCGAGCTCGACGACGGCAGGGCTGTCCTCCGCGACCGGCCGGAACTCGAACCAGCCCAGAAAGAGCCCTGTGCCCTTCTCCTGCGCGGCCCAGTACCCGCGGGTCCCCCACAGGTGGTCGCGGAGAAGCCGCGGCAGGACCCGCGTCTCGACCGCCTCGCGACTGGTGGGACGGCCGCCGTTGAGGAAGCGCGTGACCGCGGGATCACCGTCCAGGGCGACCAGATCGTCGGCATCGGCCCCCGTGAACGGCCGCAGGATGAGACGCTCGGTCTCCAGGAAGGTGGCCATGCTGCGATCTTCATCCGGGAGGACCGGGCCCGCCACCGGATTTCCGCGCCGGGCGCAGGGCGTGGACCGCCGCGGTCGGGCTTCCCGGCCCGCGGCTCGGGGACCCCGGGCGACCGTGAGGATCACGCGCACGGCACCGCAGTGGAGTTGACGAACCAGGGGGACCCATCGGCATGGCCGGACAGGAAGCCGATCCGGGCGCGTCTGCGCAGGGCTCCGTCTTCCAGCCGCTGGAGGCGGACGATCCCGCGGAGTTAGGTGACTACGTCCTCACGGCGCGGCTCGGGGCCGGGGGGATGGGGACGGTCTACCTCTCGCACACCCTGGCCGGGCGGCCGGTCGCCATCAAGGCGATCCGCCCGGAGCTGGCGGGCGACCCGGACTTCCGGCGCCGCTTCCGCCAGGAGGTGGCCGCCGCGCGGCGGGTGCACGGCCTCTACACGGCGCCCGTCATCGACAGCGAGATCGACACCCTCCGCTCTGGCTCGCCATGGCCTTCGTCCAGGGCCCCACCCTCGCCGCGGCGGTCTCCCGGCACGGCACGCTCCCCGTCGCGTCCGTCCTGCTGCTGGCCGCGGGCGTACCCGAGGCCCTGCTGCCCCTGCTGCGCCGCTGCCTGGCCAAGGACCCCGCCGAGCGGCCCTCGCCCGCCGAGGTCATCCGCCTGTGCCGGGCGGCCTCCGAGGGCGGCGTGCTGCGGCGTACCGGCACCTGGCTCCCCGAGGCGGTCACACGCCACCACGACGTCCCCTCACCGCCGGCTACGGGCCGGCAGCCGGCGGAAGAGGTGGAGCCGGCCGCGGCGGACGCTGCGGAGCCGGTGGACGCGGCGGACGCGGCGGACGCGGCAGAGCCGACGCACCCGGCAACGGCACCGGCCACGGCCGCACGGAACCCCGGCACCACCTCACCGGGGAACGTCACCACGGGACCGGCGGAACAGGGGGAACGGACAGAACCGGCAGGCCCGGCGGGACCCGCCCCTTCCCCGTCCCGGACGCCCCCCGCCGACACACCACGGCCGGCCGGGAAACGCCCATGCGGTGGCGCACGGTGTGGCGCATGTCCAGGCTGGGACGGCCGCCGATCGTCTGGTCGCGGCGACCACGCGCGTGTCCGGACCCCAGTGGACCGCGGGACATCCCTGCCCGCCCGTCCGGTGTGCGACCTCCCGGCGCCGGGCCCTCAGCCGTGAACGGGGGTCCCGCGTCTCCCCTTCTCGTACGTCTCTTTGAGGTTCGGGTGGGGTGCGGGCCGGTGGCGGGCGGCGGGGCCTTCGGCGAAGGCGTGGAGGAGGTTCTCGGTGGTGCGGGTGACGAAGGTGCGGGTACGGGCGTCCATGCCGTGGACGCGGCCGGCGTGGGGGGTCCTGGCCGTCAGGGCTTCGACCCATCGCATGGTGCCGGTCGCGAAGACCCCGGCGCCGCCCGGGGCGGTGTAGTACGCCGAGTCGCTGCTGCTGCGGCGCCCGTTGCACACCAGCGGGGAGTGCGCGGTGATCTCCATCGGCCCGGGGTGGGGCGCTTCCGGGGCGACCCGGTCGTATTCGACGCCGACCAGGTGGTCGAAGCTGTCGCCGTGGCGTACGCCGGTTCCCTCGTACAGCCAGTGCCCGGCCGCGTGGACGACGTAGGGGGCGTCGGTCGGGTAGCCCTCGTAGAGCACGCCCGTCAGCGTGGACTCCGGGTCGGGGGCCGGGGACCGGCGGAAGTCGGTGGTGACCGCGGAGGGGTGGGTGGCGTAGAGGGGGTCGTCTTTGAAGGAGGACTTGTAGCAGACCACCGTGCGGTCGGGCCGCGGCCCGTCCTGTTCCAGGCGCACACGGCGGTAGCAGGTGTTGGCCCCCAGGAACGCCACATTGGTGCCCGCGTCACGGGCCTGGGTGAGATGCCGGCGCTGCCGCGGCGTCCAGTACTCGTCATGGCCCAGGCAGATGGCGGCGGCGGCGCCGTGCAGCACCCGCGGGTCGCGGTGCACGTCGTTCCCGGTGGTGTAGGCCAGCTTGATGCCCAGCCGTTCGGCCAGCACCACCACCGGCCGCTCGTACACCATGAACTTCTCCGCACCGTCTCGGTCGTAAGGCCGGTCGAAGCTCACCGCCAGGGACCGCTTCCCGTACGAACCGGAAGGGCCCGTGTACAGGTTGTAGCCGCCCCACCGGTTGTACGCCTGCCAGGTCGCCGGCGCATGCATCAGCACCGTCCGGCCCTCGCCCTGCTCCGAACGCACGATCAGCGGCACGTACCGCTGGTGGCCGTCGCGGGTGTCCAGCCGCAGCAGGTACGCGCCCTCCGGCCAGCCCTCGGTGTCGAGGCTCAGGGTGCGCCGCCACCGCGTGCGCACCGTACGGGTGGCGTCCAGCAGCCGCGGCCCGGACTGGGCCCGGCCCCGCACCTGCCCGGACGACCACACCCGCCGGGCCCCGGCCCCGCCGTACCACCCGATACGAAAGGCCGACACCCGGAAGGACGGGGCGGTCGTCGACACATACAGGCCGCACTCCTCGCCCGGGGTCACGCTCACCCGGTCGGCATACGCGGCCACAGCCGCCGCGGACCCCCGGGAGCGAATACGCCAGTCGGACGTCCCCGACCGCTCCCGCTCCGCCTCGGGCCGCTGCGCGGCCCCCGCGCCCCCCTCGTCCGGGGCAGGACCATCACACGCACCGGCGATCACCGGGACCAGCCCCGCACCCGCCTTCAGCAAGGTCCTCCGGCGCAGCACCCGCCCGTCATCTCCGCCGTGCGGCGGCGTCTCCTGCCTCCCGGTACCCACATCGCCTCCGCACGTCCGGCCCGCATGCCCTCACCCCCCAGCCGCAGCCTCACACGGCGGGCCGGGCTCCGCCCGGCGTCACCGGGGACCCTGTACCCGAAACGCGGTCGGCACCCGGGGCCCGCCGGGCCCCCTCGGAACCCCGGACGCCGCCGCTCGCGGAGGGGTGCGAGGCTAGGCGCATGCACCTCTCACGCCGCGCCTCCTGGTTTCTGCTCGCCTTCGGCGGGTGGTCCTGGTTCATCTGGATCACGTTCGTCCGGAATCTGTGGAAGGACTCCAGCGGGCTGGCCTTCGAGGACGGCGACCCCACGGGGTACTTCTGGGTGCACCTCACGCTGGCCGTGACGTCCTTCGCACTGGGGACGACGATCGGGTGGCTGGGCCTGCGGGGCGTACGGGCGGCGCGGCGCGCCGACGGGGCTCCGGCGGACGGTGGTCGGGCCGACGACGGGGGCGGCGGAGCGGCAGGCGCGGGCGGGGACGTGCGCGAGGCGGCGGCCGGGGCCGGGAGGTAGGGCCGTGGTCTTCGTGCCGATCGCGATCGGGATGCTGCTGCTCGTCGCCGGGGCGCACTGGTACGTGTGGCGGCGGCTGGTCCGGGACACCATGCGGCGCGGCGGTTGGCCGCGGCGGCTCGCGACGCCGGCGGTGGTGCTGCTGCCGCTGATGGCGTTCGCGGCGGTGGCCTCGGAGCGGGCCGGGGCGCCGATGCCGGTGCAGCAGGCGCTGGGGTGGCCGGGGCTGATGTGGCTGGCGTTGCTGCTGTATCTGCTGCTGGCGCTGGCGGTGGGCGAGTTGGTACGGCCGGTGCTGCTGCGGGTGCTGGAGCGGCGGGCGCAGGGTGCCGCAGGTGGTTCGGGGGCCCCGGCGCCGGTGGCCGAGGCGGAGCGCGAGGCGGCCGTCGCCGCCCTGGCGCAGCAGGTCGCGACGGCGGAGGCGGCGGACGAGTCGGCCGCGGAGGCCGGTGGCGGCGGGGGCGGTACGGGGACGAAGGCGCCGCTGCGGCTGGGCCCGGCCGTCGCGGCCGGGGACGGGGGTGCCGGGGGCGCGGCTTCCGAGGCGTCCGCGGACGGCGGTGCCGCCGGGAGCGGTGAGCCCGCCGCGGCGCCGGCCGACGCCGACGTGTCGCGGCGGCTCTTCGTCGCCCGTACGGTCGCGATCGGCGCCACCGCCGTCGCCGCCGGGACCGTCGCGTACGGCGCGTACGGCGTGCTGGGCCGCGCGCCCCGGGTGAAGAACGTCACCGTCCCCCTGACCAAGCTGCCCGCGTCCGCCCACGGCTACCGCATCGCCGTCGTCAGCGACATCCACCTCGGCCCCGTCCTCGGCCGCGGGCACACCCAGCGGATCGTGGACACCATCAACGCCCGGCGTCCCGACCTCGTCGCCATCGTCGGCGATCTCGTCGACGGCTCCGTCGACCACCTCGGCACGGCCGCGGAGCCGCTGGGGCAGTTGGAGGCCCGCGACGGCTCGTACTTCGTCACCGGCAACCACGAGTACTTCACCGGCGCCGACGGCGCCGCCGAGTGGCTCGACCACCTCCGCGAACTCGGCCTGCACCCGCTGGAGAACGCCCGTACCGAACTGGCCGGCTTCGACCTCGCCGGCGTCAACGACGTCTCCGGCGAGGACGTCGGCAGGGCGCCGGACTTCGCGCGCGCCCTCGGCGACCGCGACACCTCCCGCGCCTCGGTGCTGCTGGCGCACCAGCCGGTCGTGATCCACGACGCGGTGGACCACGGCGTCGACCTGCAGTTGTCGGGCCACACGCACGGCGGGCAGATGTGGCCGGTGACGTACATCGCGGAGGCGGCGAACCCGACGCTGGCGGGGCTGGAGCGCTACGGGGACACGCAGTTGTACGTCACGCGCGGGGCGGGGGCGTGGGGGCCGCCGGTGCGGGTGGGGGCGCCGTCGGACATCACGATGGTGCGGCTGGCGTCGCCTGGGGCGTGAGGGAGGGATCCCTCGTACGCGTACGAGGGACGCCGGCGCCTGCCTGCCCTGCCCTGCCTTGTACGCGGAGCGCCGGGCGCCGGGCGCCGGAGGGCACGTACCCCCTACGTCTCCGTCTCCAGTACCCGGCACAGCGCCTCCAGCGCACCGGGGTACAGGTGGTCCGGCGGCGTTCCGTACCCCACCACCAGCGCCTCCCCCTGCGTCCCCGGCGCCTCCCCCGCCGGCCGCGGCGCCGTGAAGTCGCCGCCCTCCTCCCACGCCGCGTTGCCGTACTCGTACGCCCCCAGCCGGGTCACCGCCAGCCCTTCCCGCGCCGCGCGCGCCAGCACCCGCCGCTCGGTGCCCGGCGGAAGCCGAACGACGGCGTGCAGGCCCGCGGCGATCCCGGTGACCGTCACCCGGGGCGCCCGCCGGGCGAGTTCGGCGACGAGGCGGTCGCGGCGGCGGCGGTAGCGCTGGCGGGCGGCGCGTACGTGGCGGTCGTAGCCGCCGGAGTCGAGGAACTCGGCGAGGGTGAGCTGATCGACCACCCCCGGCGGCGTCCGGCTCAGCGACTGCACGCCGTGCACCCCGCGCAACAGCCGCTCCGGCAGCACCATCCAGCCCAGCCGCAACGCGGGCGACAGGCTCTTGCTGACCGTACCCAGGTGCGCGACGTGCTCCGGGTCGAGGGACTGCAGCGCCCCCACCGGCTGCCGGTCGTAGCGGAACTCGCCGTCGTAGTCGTCGTCCAGCACCACCCCGCCGGTCGCCCGCGCCCAGTCGACGGCCGCCGCGCGCCGGTCCGGGGCGAGGGGGACGCCGGTGGGGAACTGGTGCGCCGGGGTGAGGAGGACGGCGCCGGCGCCGGTCGCGGGCAGGGCGGCGGTGGCGATGCCCTCGTCGTCGTACGGCAGCGGCACCGTCCGCAGCCCGGCGTCGGTGAGGAGGCGGCGGTGCAGCCCGAGCCCGTACGGCTCGACCGCGACCCGCCGGACGCCCTCGGCCCGCAGCACCTCCGCCAGCAGTCGCACCCCGCCGGTGAACCCGGCGCAGACCACGATCCGCTCCGGCTCCGCGTACACCCCGCGCGCCCGCGCCAGATACCCGGCCAGCGCTCGCCGCAACTCCCCCCGCCCGCCGGGCCCCTGGTGCCCGAAGGCCGCCGAGGGCGCGGCGGTCAGCGCCCGCCGCGCGGCGGCGGCCCAGGCGGCTCGGGGGAAGCGGGCGGCGTCGGGGGCGCCGGGCAGGAGGTTGTACGTGACCTGCGGGGCGAGGGGGTGCGGCGGCGGCTCGTGCGCCGGGGCTCGCGTCCGGGCTCCGGCGTGCGTCTGGGCCTTCGCCCGCGCGCCGGTCCTGCGCGGCTCGCTGCGGGCGGCGACGCGGGTGCCGGAGCCCTGCCGGGCGGTCAGCCAGCCCTCGGCGACCAGCTCGGTGTACGCGTCGGCCACCGTGTTGCGCGCCACGCCCAGATCGGCGGCCAGCGCCCGCGACGATGGCAGCCGGGTGCCGGGCGCGAGCCGGCCGGTACGTACCGCGTCGCGCAGCGATCCGGTGAGCGCGGCACCGGCGCCGCGGGTGCCGGCGCGTACGTCGACGTGCAGGTCGAGGGAGCGGTGGAAGTCACGCAGCTCCGTTGAAGTGGCCCAGGAATCCGCCATGGAAATGGACCATACATCTGGGATATGAAGTTCTAGCGTGGGAGGCATGACACAGCGTCTCGACCTCTTCGCACTCGCCCCCGATGTCCACCGCGCCCTGGTCAGGGTGGAGCAAGCGGCCAAGAAGGGCCTCGACCCGGTCGTTTTCGAACTGGTGAAGCTCCGGGCCTCCCAGATCAACCACTGCGCGTACTGCATCGACATGCACGCGAAGGACGCGCGCGCCGCCGGCGAGACGGAGCAGCGGCTGTACCTCCTGAACGCCTGGGAGGAAGTGCCGCACCTGTACACGGAGAAGGAGCAGGCGGCGCTGGCGCTGACGGAGGCGGTGACGGTGCTGACGGACGGGTTCGTACCGGATGAGGTCTACGAGCGGGCGGCGAAGCACTTCGGGGAGCAGGAGCTGGCGCGGCTGATCGGGGTGCTGACGGTGATCAACGCGTGGAACCGGTGGTGTGTGACGAGCAGGGTGAAGGCGGGGGACTACCGGCCGGGTCAGTACGAGCAGGGGGCGTGAGGGAGTGACCGGAGGCGTGGAGGAGTTCCGAGCGCTGCACCACGGCAGACAGGCGGCGGACCCGCTGGTGCTGCCGGGCCCCTGGGACGCGGCGAGCGCCCGCGTCTTCGCGGACGCGGGCTTCGCGGCCCTGGCCACGCCGAGCGCGGGCATCGCGAAGGCCCTGGGCTACGGAGACGGCGAGGCGACGCCCGTGGCCGAGATGTTCGCGGCGATCACGCGGATCACCCGCGCCGTGGACGTGCCGGTCACGGCGGACGTGGAGGCGGGATACGGCCTGCCGCCGCGGGAACTGGTCGAACGGCTGCTGGCGGCGGGAGCGGTGGGCTGCAACCTGGAGGACACGGTGCACCCGGGCAAGACCCTGAGGGACGCGGAGGAACAGGCGGAGTTCCTCGCGGAGGTCAGGGCGGAGGCGGGGGACGGGCTGTTCATCAACGCCCGGGTGGACACGTTCGTACGAGGGGTGGCGGACCCGGGGGCGGCGGTGGAACGGGGCAGGCTGTACGCGGCGGCGGGGGCGGACGGGGTGTACCCGATCGGGGCGCCGCCGGAGCACTTGGGCCTGCTGGCGGAGGAGATCGGCTTGCCGGTCAACGCACTGGCGGTGCCGGACGGCCCGGGGCCGGGGGAACTGGGGAGGCTGGGGGCGAGCAGGATCACGTTCGGGGGCGGGTTGCTGGAGAGGACGCTGCGGGGGGTGGGGGAGTTGGCGAGGGAGCTGCGGAGGGGGTAGGGCCGGGGGACCGGAGGTAGACCGACCGGAGGTAGACCGACCGGAGGTAGACCGACCGGATGCATGTATGTCCACTGGGCAACCGGGGTGGGACCCCGACGCAGAGGCGGGCCGGGGAGGGGGAAACAGCCCGGGGCTCGGGGCGGGGAGCCGGAGTCGGGCCGAACTCCGACACCCGAGAGGCGGGCCCGGGGACGAACAGCCCCGGGCGCGGGGGGAGAAGCCGGAGTCGGCCGAACTCGACGACGGAAGCGTCGGGACGACGGGGCCGCGCTGGGCGGAAGGGCCGCGCTAGGCGGAGGGCGGGCCCGGTCGGCAGAGGGACCGGCGTCGGGGGGCGAAACCCGGAGCCGGGCGGGGCGGGAACCGGAGCCGGACGACGGGGGCGGGAACCGGAGCCGGGCGGGGGGTGGAAACCGGAGCCGGACGACGGGAGCCGGGAACCGGAGCCGAGCGGCCCGGACTACGGAGGCGCCCCGGGACGACGGGGAGGCAGGCCGGTACGCAGTGGGCCCGGCGGGTGGATGGTCCCGGCTCCGGGGGTGCGGAGTCGGGGTGGGCGGTCTCCGATGGGAACCGCTCGACGTGGGTTTTGGAGCATCGGTCCCCCCTCGAACGCAGGCCGGCTCCGCGGAACAACCGGGCGCCGACCCACCGGCGATCACCCACGACAACCCCGGCCGGCCCGCACCCCGGCACCAGACCCCCCGGGGACACAAGGCCCAACTCCCCACCGCACCACGTACATCCGCCCGGCGATCACCCGCCGACCCGCTGCCCCCGCGGAGGAAATCGGTCGCAACCCGCGGTAACACCCCTGGATCCGGGCCGAATCAGGCCAAGATCGCCGACTTTCGCCCCCTCAGCCGCACCCACCCGGCCTCGGCCACCCGGCCTCGGCCACGCGGAATGGTCGCCACCGAGACGAACTGGCGGTAACCCATCCCCAAAACCACCCCAAAACGCCCACGCGCACCGACTTTCGCGCACTGGGGCGCACGGACCGGCCGCCACGCGCGCCAACAGCCGCCCGGGCGGCCCCGGACGAATGCCGCTGAGACAAACTCACGGCAGCCCACCCCCGAAACCATCCCAAAACACCCACCAGGCCCGACATTCGCCCACCCGGACACACCAACCGCCTCCCGGCCACTCCGCATGAACGCCACTGCCGCAAACTCACGCCAACACCCTCAAGAAATCGGGGCAAAACACCCTCACGGGCCGACTTTCGCCCATCGACACGCACCTGGCGCCCGGAAGCCCGGTCACCACGTTCGCAACGCCCCAGCGGAGAGATTGGGCCGTAAGGACGTGCAGATCAACAACACGCCGATTCCGGTTCTATGCCAGCGACTTGTGCTACGACCGACTGGCCAGCAGCGACGTGGCATCCAGCAAGCACCGAGGTCGGCGCTACCAAGGCGTAAAGAAGCATGTTATTGATCTGCACGCCCTAACTCGCGGTAACGCCCCTGGATCCGGCCCGAATCGGACCCCGGAGGCCGACTTCTGCCCATCGACACGCACGCACCGGCCGGCCGACGCCGAACTACGCCCGCCCGCACGGCGCCGCGCCGGCACCCCGATGCCGCTCCCCCGAAGGCGGACCACCCCGCGGACAAAGGATCACGCCAGCCCAGACCCGCCATCCCGACCCCGCCCACCGGAGACATCGGCGACCACGCCAGCCCAGACCCGCCGGCCCGACCCCCGTCCACCGGGGCCGTCCGCGAGCCGGCCGGGCCCGGCCCCCCTGCCCGGTGCGGCGCCCATCCGGGATCGGGGTGGATCCAACTCGCGACGGTCCGGCCCCCGTCCGCGGGGCTCCGCCTCCGTAGTGCCGGTCGAGGGCGCCCGCTCCCTCCGGGCCACCCATAGCCGCCGGTCTGTCACGGGCCGGAGTCCGCAGTCAAGGGTGGGGCGAAGCCCCATCGCGCAGCGACGCCCCTCGCAGCGCAGCGGAGAGGGACGCCCTTGACGGCGGACGCAGGCCCGCACACTCAAAAGCGGGGTGGCCCGGGGGGAGCCCCCACGACACCCTTCTCCCTTCACGGACCCCCCGTACGCGACCCCACCCCACGCACCACCGCCCACCCCGACGCCGCACCCCCCGTACGCGGGCCAGCCCCACGCACCATCGCCCGCCCGACGCCGTACCCCCGCACCCGCCCCACCCACGCGACGTACCAGCTCAACACCCCGCCGCACCCGCACTGTCAGACCACCCGCCTACCCTTGGGCGGGCGTGAGGGGGATGAGGGTGGCTGGCGGAGCGGGGAGGGCGCGGCGACGCCGGCACCGGACCCGCAGCGACACCGGCACCGGACCCGCAGCGACACCGGCACCGGACCCGCAGCGACACCGGCACCGGACCCGGCGGCGGCGACACCGGCGCCGGGCCCAGCCCGTGCATCACGGCAGCCCTGATGCCGCTCGCGCGGAACGACGCTGCCCCGTCGAACCACCCGGCCACCCCACAGGCCGCCCGCCTTCAGGGCAAACCGCAGCGAGAGCCCAAAGCCCCCGCCTCAGGCCCCGCCCAGGTCTCCGCAATCCGGCCCCGTGCAGAACGACGCCGTCATCTCGTCCACGACCTCCCGCTGTCGAGGCCAGTCCGTTTCCGGGCCTGACGCCAGCAGCGCGTACATCCTTCCGTCCTCGGTCTCCCGGTCGTGCAGCAAGACGCGCCTCGGGCCGAGTTGTTCGTCGGTGTACGAGTAGTCGTACTCCGCGGCGTAGCCCAGATCCGCCATTTCGTTGCGCCGGTAGCCTTCGGCGTTCTCCTTGGTGCTTTCGATGATCTGCACCGCCTCAAACGGACTGACCTGCTCGGTCACCTCGTACACCTGGATGAACGCACCCCCCGCGACCGGTTCTTCGTAGAACACGGACACCCCGTCGACACGCCGCTCCCAGTCCTCCGGTACGGCGAGCCGGTAGCCGTCCTCCGTCGCGAGGACGTAACCGGGCGGTACGGCAGGCTCCGACGGCGAAGGCGACGGGGGCTCGGACGACGGGGACGGGTCCTCCCTCGGCGACTTGGGCTCCGCCGCGGCGCTGCGCTGCGGTTTCGCTGCCTGCTCGCCGTCGTCGTCCCCGCCGAACAGCAGCCAGCCGCCCGCGACGAGCCCGCTGGCCACGATCACGACGAGCCCCACCACCGCGGCGATGACCCCGCCGCGCCGCTGCGGGCGCTCGGGCTCGACGCCGAGTTCGAAGCCGGGGTACGGGGTGTAGGGGGCGGCGTAGTGGTCGTACGAGGGGTCATGCCCGTGGCCGGGGGCCTGCTCGGGCGCCTGGCCGGGCGCCGGTGCGTACGCCTGACCGTGCCCTTGCCCGGGCGGCGCCGGGTACGCCTGCCCCGGTGGCGGGGTCGCGGACTGCGTGGGCAGGTCGGGAGGCGGCGGGACCGCTCCGGGCACGGGTTCCGGGCCCCAGCCGGGTGCGTTGGGCGGCGGCGGGTGGGCGGCTTGCGTCGGAACCTCGGGGGGCGGGGGCATCGCGGCGGGGCCGCGCTCCGCGCTCCAATCCGGTGCGGTGGCGGGTGGCGGCGGGATGGGCCCGGGGGCTCCGGACCAGTCGGGCGCGGTCGGCGGGGGTACCGGACTCCCGGCCCCCGCCCACCAGTCGGGCACCTTCAACGCCGGTGGCTCCATCTCGGGCCCCGCCGGCGCTTCCGGCACCTTCAGCGCCGGCGGCTCGGCCCCGGAACCCGCCTGCTCTCCCGACACCTTCGGCTCCCGCGGCTCCGCCCCGGAATCCACCGGCTCCTCCGGCGCCCGCGACCGCGGCAACTCCGCTCCGGAATCCACCGGCCGGTCCGACACCGCGGCAGTCGGCCCCGCGGCGTCGGGCTCCGCCGGCACCTCCCGCTCCGCCGACGCCGCCGCCTCCGCACCGGGGTCCGCCGGCCCGTCCGGTGCCACCGTGGGCCGCGGGGGTACGTCTGCCTTCGCTCCCGCCGCCCAGTCCGGCGCCGCCGACGACCTGTCCGCAGCCCGGTCCTCCCACCACTCGCGCGCCGTCGACGGAGAAGGGGCCTCATCCGTAACGGAGTCCGTCGGCTCTTCGTCCGCGTCGTCCCCGTCGTCCGCCCGCCGGTCCCGCGGCTCCTCCGCCGAGTCGGGGATCCGGTCCTCGGGGACCCTGTCCCCGGGGGCCCGGTCCTCCGGCGGCGCGTCCGACGCGTCGGCCTCGGAGCCCGGAGTCTCGTCCTCCGAGTCGTCCGCGCGTGTCGTCCGCTCCCCTGCCCCGTCTCCTACGGCCCGTTCCTCCGACTCCGGCCGCGGCGGTGCGTCATCGGGAGTTCCCCGGTCTGCAGGCACATCCCGCCCGTCCCGAGCCTCATCCTCCGGCGCCTCCACCCGCGACTCCCCCGGCACTTCCGCCGGCCGCGGCGGGATCGTCGGAGGGGGCGGGACCTCCGGTCCCTGCCGCCGCTGCTGCGCGTCCTCGTCCCCGTACGACCCGCTGCTCATGTCAGTCTCCTGTCCCCCAGGTCCCCGAGAGCCACCGCCCTCCCGGCACCGCACCCTCCGCCGGCACACCGAACCGTACCGAGGTCTCGGCCCCCCGCGCCCCCGCCGCCCGGCATCCTGCCGAGACCGCCCCTCGCCCCTCGCCTCTCGCCCCTCCCGAAAAGAGACGGCACCCCGCCCAGGCCGAACAAGCCCGGACGGGGTGCCCACACACACTACGGGCGAGAGACCTGACGCCCCTTGTACTGCCCGCAGTTCGGGCACGCGGTGTGCAGCGGCTTGGGCTCACCGCACGCCGCGTTCGGGCACGTCATCAGCGCGGGCACGGAGACCCGGCCGCGCCACTGCGCGCGGTGGTGGCGGACCCGGGCCCGCGACTTCTTCCTGAACATGGAGCTGGACACGCTGGTTTCCTTCCTCCGGTGGACGTTCGCTGCGGTGCGGCGAACGCGGGCGGGGGATCCCGCCCGACCAGGGGCCGGAGAACCAGGGCTGTGTCCGGATGCACGTACGGACACGCCTGCGTGTACGTCCGCGTCCACATGCGCGTACGCGAACAGGCGTGCGTCCGCACGAGAACGCAGGGGAAAGGCAACTGAGGCACGGGAACGTCCCGGAGACGAGATGGTCGAGCAGGGCAAGCCGAAGCAGCCCCGCTACCCGCGGGGCCGGAGCGAGGGCGCTAGTGCGCCTCGGGTGTGTCGACCGGCTCGGAGACCATGCGCCCGACCGTAGGGATCGGAACCGGCGGGCCGCAACCGAATATCCCCGTCCCCCACACGCAACACGGAAGACGGAACACGCCATACAAAACCGCGGCGGGTCCTCCCCCAGGAGGACCCGCCGCGGCAGGCAGAAGACAGACGCGGGAGCGCTCAGACCAGCCCGAGGCCGCGCACCGCCTCGCGCTCCTCCGCGAGCTCCTTCGCCGAGGCGTCGATACGGGTCCGCGAGAACTCGTTGATCTCCAGCCCCTGCACGATCTCGTACGCCCCGTCCGCGCAGGTCACCGGGTACGACGAGATCAGCCCCTCGGGCACGCCGTACGAGCCGTCCGACGGGATGCCCATCGACACCCAGTCGCCCTGCGCCGTGCCGTTGACCCACGAGTACACGTGGTCCACCGCCGCGTTGGCCGCCGACGCCGCCGACGAGGCGCCGCGCGCCTCGATGATGGCCGCACCGCGCTTGGCGACGGTCGGGATGAACTCGTCGGCCAGCCACTTCTCGTCGTTGACGACCTCGGCTGCGTTCTTCCCGGCGATCTCGGCGTGGAAGACGTCCGGGTACTGGGTCGCCGAGTGGTTGCCCCAGATCGTCAGCTTCTTGATGTCGCCGACTGCGGCGCCCGTCTTCTTCGCGAGCTGCGACAGCGCGCGGTTGTGGTCGAGGCGGGTCATCGCCGTGAACCGCTCGGCCGGTACGTCCGGCGCGGCGGCACGGGCGATGAGCGCGTTGGTGTTGGCGGGGTTGCCGACGACCAGGACCTTGATGTCGTCCGCGGCGTGGTCGTTGATGGCCTTGCCCTGCGGCTTGAAGATGCCGCCGTTGGCCTCCAGCAGGTCGCCGCGCTCCATGCCCTTGGTACGCGGGCGGGCGCCGACGAGCAGCGCGACGTTGGCGCCGGCGAAGGCGACGTTCGGGTCGTCGGTGATGTCGATCCCGCGCAGCAGCGGGAACGCGCAGTCGTCGACCTCCATCGCGGTGCCCTCGGCGGCGCCGAGGGCCGGGGTGATCTCCAGCAGCCGCAGCTTGACCGGCACGTCCGGGCCGAGGAGCTGGCCGGAGGCGATACGGAAGAGCAGCGCGTAGCCGATCTGCCCGGCCGCGCCGGTGACGGTGACGGTGACGGGGCTGTCGGGAGTGCGGGTCATGGTGATCTCTCCGATGAGGGGGCGCGACGTACGGGCGGGCGGGGCCCGGGCGGCCAAGGGCAGCCGTGCCCCCGGGGGTCAATCTATCGGACTGGCACGGAGTGCCCGTGGGTGGCCGGTGTGGGCCCGGTCACGGCGGGGGCGGAGCGGCTGCCGTCCGTACGGGCGGGGAGGGGCGGTCGCCCCCTCCCCGGACGCTACGACGGCAGCGTGCCCTTCGTGCAGGCCGCGGTGCCGTCGGGCAGCTCCGCGCAGGCCCGTACGGTGTCCAGCTCCTCCGCCACGACCATCGCCGTGTAGCCCTCGCTGGTCCCGGCCGACGAGTCCTCGCGGACCGGCTCCTCGCCCGGCACCTCGGCGAGGGCGGTGACCGTCGAGCCGGGCTCCGCGGCGGTGATCCGGGCCCACGCCGCCTTGCACGGTTCGCTGTAGCGGATCTCCAGGACCATGTCGCCGATGGTCGTCTCCGTGGTCGTACGGGCGAAGTCGCCGCCGCAGCCCATCTCGTCGGCGTCCTTGCCCGTGCAGTCGTCGCCCTGGCACTCCACGCCCTCGGGCAACTCCTCGGACCCGGACGGCGAACCGGACCCGGAGCCCGACGCCGTGCCGGTCGGACGGGAGTCGGGCGGCGTGCCGCCGCGGGGCTTCTGCTGCTCCTCGACCCCGGGGTCGGAGATCAGACCGTGGCCGACGTAGACGACGCCGGCACCGCTGCCCGTGAGGAGGAGGGTGATGAGCCCGGCGAGGAGCACGCGGCGCAGGGGCCAGTTCTTCCGGGCCTGCGCCGGCGCGGGTGCGGGCGGGGTGGGGGCGGTGGATAGCGCGCGGGTACGGGCCGTGTCGCCGGCCGGCTCCGGCGTGGGCGGCGGGGTGGGGCGGGCGAGGGCGCGGAGTTTGGTGGTCTCGTCGGTGTCCCGGGCGGGGCCGGCGGCGTCGTTCCCGGTGCCGGGACCGGTACCCGTACCGGCACCGCCACCGGAACCGTCCCCCTCGCCTGCGCCGGTTCCGCTTCCGGCCACGGCCCCGGTGCCGGGTCTGCCACCCGCTCCCGCGCCGGTTCCCGCTCCGGGTCCGCTCTCCCCCGCCGCCCCCGTCGCCCGCCGCTCCGGCGGTGGCGGGGGCCCGGGGCGTACCGCCGAACGCTCCGTCGCGTCCGGGCGTACGGGCCTGTCCGCACCCCGCGCCGCACCCTCGCTCCCCCCGGGACGCGACGTCTCCGCCGCCCCGGGTATCTCCTCGCCGCGCCCCCTGCCGCGGCCCAGCACGCCGCGCAGTCCCCGCCCTTGACGGCCGGTCTCCGGGGCCGGGGGGTCGTCCGGGCCCGGCAGGGCCGTCCGCAGCGCGCGGAGCGACGACTCGTTCCGCAGCTCCGCCCGGCTCCAGGCGCGGTCCGCCGCGCTCCACTCGGTCACGAGCTGGTCGTCCCGCGCGCCCGTCACCTCCGCGAACGCGACCACCGACTCGCGTGACGGCATCAGCCGTCCGTTGAGGTAGCGCTCCCACGACGACCTGCTGTAACCGGTGCGGTCCGCGACCTCCGACACGGTCAGGCCGCTGCTGTCGACCAGCCGGCGCAGGTGCGCGGCGAAGTCCCGTATCTGCGGGTCGAGCTCCTCCGGCAGCTCCTTCCAGCGAGCCATCGCTACTCCCTCGTCCCCCATGGTCCCCGTGCCGCGCTCCCGCTCCAGCATCGCATCTGCCAGCGCGGACGTGGAGATCCCGGGTTACGGTCCCGCCCCCCGCGGGCCCCGCCCGTCAGCGTACGGAGAAGTGGACCGCGTCCTCCACGAACGGCACTTCGAGCCACGGGTCCGGCATCGCGACCAGCGCCAGCAGCACCATCGCCAGGCCCAGCACCCCGAGCGTCACGATGTCGGTGAACCGGGACCGCACCGCCAGCATGCCCACCTCCGGCACCGCCCAGCGCAGCACGCCGCCGACGAGCAGCGCCCCGCCGAGGATCAGCGTGCCCTCGCGGAACGGGCCCGCGGCCACCGTGATCAGCCCGGCCGCCGCTATCGCCAGCACCAGGAGTATCGGCCACTGCCGCACCGGCGGCGGGGCCTGCCCGGAGGCCGCCCGGCCGCCGCCCTCGGGGCGGACCGTGCCGCGGGTGGGGAACGCCGTGCGGCGGGCCATCAGGGGGCCGCCGGCGCGGCCGTGCCCATCCCGGACGGGCCGGCGGCACCCGAGGCACCGGTGACCCCGTTCGCCCCGGTCGCGGCCTCCGCCGCCTCCACGACGTTGACCAGCAGCATCGCCCGCGTCATCGGCCCCACCCCGCCCGGGTTCGGCGACAGCCAGCCCGCGACGTCCGCGACGCCCGGGTGCACGTCCCCGACGATCTTGCCGTGCTCGTCGCGGCTCACGCCGACGTCGAGGACGGCCGCGCCCGGGCGGATGTCCGCGGGCTTGATCAGGTGCGGCGAGCCGGCCGCGGCCACCACGATGTCGGCCTGCCGCAGGTGCCCGGCGAGGTCGCGGGTGCCGGTGTGGCACTGGGTGACCGTGGCGTTCTCGGACTTGCGGGTGAGCAGCAGCGGCAGCGACCGCCCGATGGTCACACCGCGTCCGACGACCACGACGTGCGCCCCGTTGAGCTCCACCCCGAACTGGCGCAGCAGCCGGATGACGCCGTTGGGCGTGCAGGGCAGCGGCGCCGGCTCGTTGAGCACGAGCCGGCCGAGGTTCGTGGGGTGCAGCCCGTCGGCGTCCTTGGCCGGGTCGATCAGCTCCAGCACCCGGTTCTCGTCGATGTCCCGGGGCAGCGGGAGCTGCACGATGTAGCCGGTGCAGGCCGGGTCCTCGTTCAGCTCGCGGACGACCGCCTCGATCTGCTCCTGCGTGGCCGTCGCGGGCAGCTCGCGCTGGATCGAGGCGATGCCGATCTCGGCGCAGTCGCGGTGCTTGCCCGCGACGTACTTCTGGCTGCCCGGGTCGTCGCCGACCAGGAGAGTACCGAGGCCGGGCGTGACACCCCGGCCCTTGAGCGCCTGCACGCGCGTGGCAAGCTCGGACTTGATCGCGGCCGCGGTGGCCCTGCCGTCGAGATTCTGGGCGGTCATGGGCCCATCCTCCCCGATGGCGCGGGTAACAGACCAATCAGCCGGTCTGGACAGCCGTCCTCGGGCCAGGTCAGTGTGGCACTACGTCCGAAACCGCGGAAGAAGGGCACCGTGAGCCTCCCCGACCAGAACAACCCCTACGGCGGGCCCCAGGGCCAGCAACAGCAGGCGCAGCAAGCACCGCAGCAGCCTGCCCAGCAGCAGCAACAGCCATACGGCTACCCGCAGTACCCCGGCGCCGGCCAGCCGTACCCGGCGTACCCGGGCGGCCCCGGCCCGTACGGCGGGGGTGACTACCCGACGAGCATCCCGGGCAAGGCGACCGCCGCCCGCATCATGATGTTCATCTCGGCCGGGCTGCAGTCCCTGCTCTCCCTCCTGCTGCTCATCGGCATCGCGGTGGCGAAGGAGGACTTCGAGGAGGGCTTCCAGGACGGCTCGGGCGTCGAGGTCCCGGCCGAGGCGGTGGCCGTGGTCGCCGGCATCTACCTGGTGCACGCGATCCTGGGCATCGTCCTCGCCTCGCTGTTCGGCAAGGGCGCGGGCGGCGTGCGCGTCGGCAGCATCGTGTGGCTGAGTTTCCTCATCCTCTTCGGTGTGCTGGCGCTCCCGCTCGGCATCATCTGGGTCGCGCTCGGCATCATCTCGATCGTGATGGTCGCGAACCGCGACTCCGGGCGCTGGTTCTCCCGCCCCAGGCCGTGACCCTCGTCTCGTACACGAAGGGAGCCCCGCCGGCGAAGGCGGGGCTCCCTTCGTCCGTGCCCGGGGTCCTCAGTGGTAGAAGTGCCGCGCGCCCGTGAGGTACATGGTCACGCCCGCCTTCTGCGCGGCCTCGATCACCTGCTCGTCGCGGATCGAGCCGCCCGGCTGCACCACGGCCCGTACCCCCGCGTCGAGCAGCACCTCCAGCCCGTCGGGGAACGGGAAGAAGGCGTCCGAGGCGGCGTACGCCCCGGCCGCGCGCTCCGCGCCCGCGCGCTGCACGGCGAGCTTCGCCGAGTCGACGCGGTTGACCTGCCCCATCCCGACGCCCACGGTGGCGCCGTCCTTCGCCAGCAGGATCGCGTTGGACTTCACCGCGCGGCATGCACGCCAGGCGAACGCCAGGTCCGCGAGGGCCGCCGCGTCGAGGCCCGCGCCCGCGGCGAGCCGCCAGCCTGCCGGGTCGTCGCCCGCCGCCTGGAAGACGTCCCGCTCCTGCACCAGCAGCCCGCCGTCGAGGGGCCGGAACTCGCGCCCCCGCTGCGGCGTCCCGGCGCTGCGCAGGATGCGGATGTTCTTCTTCCGCGTCAGCGCCTCCAGCGCCCCGTCCTCGTACTCCGGCGCCACGATGACCTCGGTGAAGATCTCCGCGACCTGCTCGGCCAGCTCCTTCGACACCGGCCGGTTGACGGCGATCACACCGCCGTACGCGGACACGGGGTCGCAGGCGTGCGCCTTGCGGTGTGCCTCGGCGACGTCGTCGGCGACGGCGATGCCGCAGGGGTTGGCGTGCTTGATGACGGCGACGCAGGGGCGCTCGTGGTCGTACGCGGCGCGCCGGGCGGCCTCGGTGTCGACGTAGTTGTTGTACGACATCTCCTTGCCGTGCAGCTGCTCGGCGCCGGGCAGGCCGGTGCCGGAGCCGTCGGTGTAGAGGGCCGCGGCCTGGTGCGGGTTCTCGCCGTAGCGCAGGGGGTTCAGCCGGGTGTAGGCGGCACCGACGAAGTCCTGGGGGCCGTCGTCGGCGGGGGCGTAGTCCGCGGCGAACCAGTTGGCCACGGCCACGTCGTACGCCGCCGTGTGCTGGAACGCCTCCGCCGCGAGCCGCTTGCGCTGCGCCAGGTCGAAGCCCCCGTCCGCGACGGCCTTGAGGACCTCGTCGTAGCGCGCCGGGTTGACGACGACGGCGACCGACGGGTGGTTCTTCGCCGCGCCCCTGACCATCGACGGGCCGCCGATGTCGATCTGCTCGACACACTCGTCGGGCGAGGCGCCGGAGGCGACGGTCTCGGCGAACGGGTAGAGGTTGCTCACCAGCAGCTCGAAGGGCTCGACGCCCAACTCCGCGAGCTGCCGCCGGTGGTCGTCGAGGCGCAGGTCGGCGAGGAGGCCGGCGTGCACCCGCGGGTGCAGGGTCTTGACCCGGCCGTCCAGGCACTCGGGGAAGCCGGTCAGCTCCTCGACCTTCGTCACCGGCACCCCCGCGGCCGCGATGCGCGCGGCCGTCGAGCCGGTGGAGACGAGCGCGACCCCGGCCTCGTGGAGTCCGTGGGCCAGCTCCTCCAGGCCCGTCTTGTCGTAGACGCTGATCAGCGCGCGGCGAACGGGCCGCCGGGCGTCAGCCCCGGCGGCCTCGTTCGACGCGGACCCTGCCTTGCCCGGGGACCCTGAATCACTCACCGAACCGAACCTTTCGATCCTCGACGCGGTACCCGTCCCGGGCCAGCCGGCCCACGACGTCGACGAGCAGCCGCCGTTCGACTGCCTTGATGCGCTCGTGCAGCGCCTCGCCCCCGTCCCGGTGGTCCTCCTCAAGGACCTCGACCGCGCCCTGCGCGATGATCGGGCCGGTGTCGACGCCTTCGTCGACGAAGTGGACGGTGCACCCGGTGACCTTCACGCCGTGCGCGAGCGCGTCGCGTACGGCGTGGGCGCCGGGGAAGCTGGGGAGCAGCGCGGGGTGGGTGTTGACGAACCGGCCGCCGAAGCGGGCCAGGAACTCCTTCCCCACGATCTTCATGAACCCGGCCGAGACCACGAGGTCCGGCTCGTACGCGGCCGTGGCCTCGGCGAGCGCCCGGTCCCACTCGGCGCGGGTGGCGAAGTCCGGGACCCGGCAGACGAACGTCGGCAGCCCGGCGCGCTCCGCGCGCAGCAGCCCGGCGGCGCCGGCCTCGGCGGTGCGGTCGGCGCCGACCGCGACGACCTCGGCGCCGTAGGCGTCCGCCCCCTGCTCGGCGACGGCGTCGAGCAGGGCCTGGAGATTCGTACCCGAACCGGAGACGAGCACGACGAGGCGGGCGGGCGCATGCGGAACCACGGGGGATCTCTCTTCGGCGGGCGATTGTGTGTCCGTACGGGCCGCGAGACCCTGGGGTGCCAGGGGTCCCGGGGAGGGGCGGCGGACGTCTGCCACCATACCGGGCGTCCCCTGGCGGGGCCGCGCCAGGCCGGGCGGGGTAGCGTCTCCGGTAGCAGTTACGCGCGCCCGCGCACGCGCCCCGGCCCCGCGGGCAGACGACCTGAGGAGACGACGCCGTCCAGATGCAGCAGGACCGACGCCGCAGCGCGGCCCTCCGACGCCCCGTCCCCGCATCGGCCGGGGGCCCCTCGCAGCCCCCCGGCTGGTTTGGCGCGCCCCGGGACGTGCTCGTGCCCGGACAAGGCGGCGTCGTGTACCGCGACTCCCGGCCGCCGTCGGACGCCGAGGCGCCGGCGCCGCCGCCGGAGGGCGGCGGGCAGGGGGCGCAGGGCGGACAGGACGGCCAGGGCGGACAAGGCGGCCAGGGCGGCCAGGGCGGCCAGGGGCAGCCGCAGGGTGGGCCGTACGGGCCCGGGCCTCACGGTGCTCCGCCGCAGGGTCCGCCGCAGTACGGACCCGGGCCGCAGGACGCGCCGCCGCAGGGGTCGCCCGGTGGCGGTGGCGGGCAGGACGGGCAGCACCACGGCGGCCAGGGCGGACAGGACGGGCAGGGCAACGGGCAGAACGGCGGTCAGGACCAGCCGCCGCCCCCGTGGGGCAACCAGTGGAGCAGCCACCAGCCGCCTCCCGGGCACGGCGGTTGGGGCGGCGGCGACCAGGGCCAGCCGGGTCCCGGCGGCCCGCAGGGCCCGGGACAGGACCCTGGCCCCGGCGGCTCCGGCGACGGGTCGGGACCGGGCCGCGACAACGGCCGGGACAACGGCGGCGGCCCCGGAAAGAACCTCCGCTGGGACCCGACCGACCCGGTGCAGCGCCGCTCGCGGTACGCGCTGCTCGCCGGCATGTGGGGCTTCTTCTTCGCCCTGTTCAACTGGTGGCCGCTGGCGCTGCTCCTCGGCTCGCTCGCCCTCTACTGGGGCATCGACGCGCTCCGCGGCAAGTCCCGGACGCCGGGCAACGGGTCGGGCGGCAACGGCCGCGCCAACGGAGGCGCCAACGGCGGCGGCACGGACGCCTTCGGCCAGCCCGTGCAGCGCCAGGCGCGGGGCGGCCGCCCGCACACCACGGCGGCGATCACCGGCATCGTGGCGGCGGGCATCACGCTGTCCATCGTGCTCGTCGGGTTCTCGGTGCAGATCGCGTACCGCGACTACTTCAACTGCCGCAGCGACGCGCTCACCGAGGCGTCGAAGGAACACTGCAGCAACGAACTGCCCAAGCCGCTGCGGACGTTCATCGAGCGCTAGCGGCACCGGCGGCAGAGCGGTCGCGTACGTGCCCGGGCGCCCCCTGCGGTGCGCCCGGGCACGGTGCGTACGGCGCCCTTCCCTCGCGGACGGCGTCAGTCGCCGCCCGGCTCCTCCTCCCACTCCTCCGCCAGCCGCGAACGCGGCTCCCACACCGGCCAGCCCTGCCGCCCCCACGTCCACCGCCGCGCCCGCATACGCCCGCCGGGCGCCGCCACCGACGTGGACACCGGCAGCGGCGGCGCGCCGCGCAGCCGGACGGCCCGTACCGTGAGCGCCACGGGCACCCCCACTACCGCCGTCCACGCCACCGCCGCACCACCGGCCTGCCACCACACCGGTCCGAAGGCCGCCAGCGTCTTTGTGCCGAGCGGTCCGCCGGCGAGCCACGCCACCGCCGCCGTGCCCGCGCCGCAGCCGAACGCCGCCAGCGCCGTCACCCCCGCCGTCGGCCACCACCGCCAACTCCGCTCCCGCTCCCTCGCCACCGGCGCCGCGGCGCGTCCCGCGAAGCACCCGACGACGATTCCCGCCACCACGGGAACCGCCGCGGCGGCCCAGGTCAGCCCTCCGCCCGGGTCCTCGCCCGGTACCGCGGCGAGCAGCGGGAAGACGGGCTGCACGGGGTGGTCGGCGGCGCCCAGCGGCGTCACCGTGCTCCCCGGCCCGACGGCGAACCCCGGCCCGAGCCCGTACACCGCCGCCCACATCGCGGCGTTCGGCAGCAGCGCGACCGCGAGCAGGAAGACGCCGAACCGGCCGGAGACCGTCGTGGACAGGGAGAGGAAGCTCTGCTGCGCGACGGCCGCGTGCGCGACCAGGGCGACCGCGCACAGCAGCGCGCCGCCGCCGAGCAGCGCGACGACCCCCGCCGCGCCGGCCCGCGCGGCGGCCTCCGCGCGCGGCGCCGCCCCGGCCCGGGCGTCGGCCGCGCCCGGGTGCCAGCGCCGGGGCAGCAGCACGGCGGGCGTCCCGGCCGCGGACCACACCCCGGCGGCGGTGGCCGCCGCCACGGTCAGCGGCACCACGACCGCGGCGCTGAGCGGCGCGGGCCGCAGCGGCCCGGCCAGCGCGTAGCCGGTGACCCCGGCGGCGACGGCGAGATAGGCGCAGGCCACCCACGCACCGGTGGCCAGCGGCGTGAGCGGCGGCCTGCCGTCCTGCGGGGTGAGCGCGTCGCGCGCGCCGCGGTGCAGCAGGAAGACGGGCAGCGCCGTGAGCAGCAGCGGGGTGAGGCCGAGGGGGGCGGGTGCGCCGGTGCGTGTCCCGGTGCGTACGAGATCGGCCCCGTGGGCGAGAAGCCACAGGTCGGCGACGAGGTGCAGGGCGCCGCCCGGGCCGCTGTCGGGGTACGGGGACGTGATCCACAGCAGCAGCACGAGCACGGCGAGGAGGCCGAGGCCGAGGCCGGCGGCGAGGAACCCGCTCGCCAGCGCGGCGACGACGGCGGCGCTGCGGGCGCGCTGCGACCGGGGCCGGGGCGAGAACGACGGGGCGAGGTCGGTCAATTGGCTCACGGCCGCCATGCTGCCAAATACACCCGTTTCGCCCTGGTAACGGGCGTTTGTCCGTCGTGTTGGCCACGATGGTGATATGGACCCTGACATATCGCCGCCACCTGGGCCTTCCGTGCCGCTCGGGCCACGGGAGAGACGCCGGCGGCGGCGCGGGCGGGGGTGGTCGCCCGAGCTGGACGACACCGAGGAGATCCCGGTCGTGCGCAGGGCCGGGACGGGGACGGATGCCGGGACCGGAGCCTACGGGCTGGGGCCGGCCGGCGGGACGCCCCGGAACCGGGCCGCGGCGGGCCGGGCGCACCGGGTCGGAGCGTACGGGAACAGGGCGTACCGCGCCGGCCGGCGGGCCGCCGCCGCGCGGGACTACGCGGCGGCCGCCGAGGCCACCGCAGCCGCCGCGGAGGCCGCGTACGACGCGCTCTACCAGCGCTGTGCCACCGACGTCACCCGGCACACGTACCTGCTCACCGGCGACCACGCCCTGACCCGCGAGGCCGTCGAGCACGCCTTCCACCTGGCGTGGGAGCGGTGGCCGGAGGTGGCCTCCGACCGGGATCCGCCGGGCTGGGTGCGGGCGGCGGCGTTCGCGTACGTGCAGGAGCCCTGGGAGTGGCTGCGCGCCCGGTGGCGGCGCCGGGCGCGGCGCGGGGAGGAACCGGCCGACGACGAGGTGTGCGGGGAGGAGGCGGACCGGCGGGTCTTCGCGGCGCTGCGGGCGCTGCCGCAGTCGTACCGCAGTGCCGTCGTCGTCTACGACGTCGTCGGGCTCGACCTGCCCGAGGCCGCCGCCGAGCTGGAGGCCAGCACCCTGGCCGCCGCGGGGCGGGTCACCCACGCACACGAGGCGCTGGCCGAGGCCGTGCCGGAGCTGGGGGCGCTGCCGGAGCGCAAGCGGGCGGAGGAGCTGAGCGCCCGGCTGCGGCGGTTCGCCGCCGCGCAGCCGATACGCACCCTGCCCCCGGGCGCGGCACGCCACCGCAGCGAGAGCCGTACGGACCGGCAGTTGCGCCGCTACGCCCTGCTGGCCGCCGCCATCTTCCTGGTCGCGGCGGTCGTCTCCGTCGTGGGCGAGGTCCAGGCCCGCAACAGAGCCACGTCACCGGCGCCGCCCGCGTGGCTGACCGGCCGGTCCGTCTGGCCGCCCGCGCCGGGACAGGGCGGCCCGGCCGCACCGGGGTCCCTCACCCCGAGCCCCGCCGGCGTGCCCGGCGACCGCCCGCCCGGCGTGCCCCACGCCCCGGGTCCAGCCGACGCACCCGCCGGCGGCCGGGACCATCCGTCCGTGGGACCCGTCCGCGGGGGGCCGGGTTGACGCGCGCCCGCCCCGGCATGCGGGAGCGGACCCGCCCCTCGGGGCGGGTCCGCTCCCGTTCCGTCACGGAGCCCGCTGCCGGGCCCCGCGCGGTGATCCGCGTCAGCCCGCCAGCACCTCGCGGGCCAGCCGCGCCGTCTCCGACGGCGTCTTGCCGACCTTCACGCCCGCGGCCTCCAGGGCTTCCTTCTTCGCCTGGGCGGTGCCCGAGGAGCCGGAGACGATGGCGCCGGCGTGGCCCATGGTCTTGCCCTCGGGGGCGGTGAAGCCGGCGACGTAGCCGACGACCGGCTTGGTCACGTGGGCCTCGATGTAGTCCGCGGCCCGCTCCTCGGCGTCGCCGCCGATCTCGCCGATCATCACGATCAGGTCGGTGTCGGGGTCGGCCTCGAAGGCTTCGAGCGCGTCGATGTGGGTGGTGCCGATCACCGGGTCGCCGCCGATGCCGACGCAGGTGGAGAAGCCGATGTCGCGCAGCTCGTACATCATCTGGTACGTCAGCGTGCCGGACTTCGACACCAGGCCGATCCGGCCGGGCTTGGTGATGTCCGCGGGGATGATGCCGGCGTTGGACTGGCCGGGGGTGATCAGGCCGGGGCAGTTGGGGCCGATGATGCGCGTCTTGTTGCCCTTGGCGCCCGCGTACGCCCAGAAGGCGGCGGTGTCGTGGACCGCGATGCCCTCGGTGATGACCACCGCGAGCGGGATCTCGGCGTCGATGGCCTCGATCACGGCGGACTTGGTGAACTTCTCCGGCACGAAGATGACGGTGACGTCCGCGCCGGTGGTGTCGATGGCCTCCTTGACCGACCCGAAGACCGGGATCTCCGTGCCGTCGAAGTCGACCTTCTGGCCCGCCTTGCGGGGGTTGACCCCGCCGACGACGTTGGCGCCGGACGCCAGCATCCGCCGCGTGTGCTTCTGGCCCTCCGAGCCGGTCATGCCCTGGACGATGACCTTGGAGTCCTTGGTGAGGAAGATAGCCATGGTTTTCTTCTGCCCTCTGTCCTTACTTGGCGGCCAGCTCGGCGGCGCGGTCGGCGGCGCCGTCCATCGTGTCCACCTGCTCGACGAGCGGGTGGTTGGCGTCGCTGAGGATCTTGCGACCCAGCTCGGCGTTGTTGCCGTCGAGCCGCACGACCAGCGGCTTGGTGACGTCCTCGCCCTTGCTCTTGAGCAGTTCGAGGGCCTGCACGATGCCGTTGGCGACCGCGTCGCACGCGGTGATGCCGCCGAATACGTTGACGAAGACGGAGCGGACGTCCGGGTCGCCGAGGATGATCTCCAGGCCGTTGGCCATCACATCGGCGGAGGCGCCGCCGCCGATGTCGAGGAAGTTGGCGGGCTTGACGCCGCTGTGCTTCTCGCCCGCGTACGCGACGACGTCGAGGGTGGACATGACCAGACCCGCGCCGTTGCCGATGATGCCGACCTGGCCTTCGAGCTTCACGTAGTTGAGGCCCTTGGCCTTGGCGGCGGCCTCCAGCGGGTTGGCGGCGGCCTTGTCCTCGAAAGCGACGTGGTCGGGCTGGCGGAACTCGGCGTTCGCGTCCAGCGACACCTTGCCGTCCAGCGCCAGGACCGTGCCGTCGGCGGTCTTGACCAGCGGGTTGACCTCGACCAGGAGGGCATCCTCCTTGACGAAGACGGTCCACAGCGTCTGCAGGACCTCGACGACCTGGTCGGCGATCTCGGCGGGGAAGCGCGCGGCGTCGACGATCTCGCGGGCCTTGGCCTCGGTCACACCGTCGTTGGCGTCGACGGGGATCTTGGCCAGCGCCTCCGGCTTGGTGGCCGCGACCTCCTCGATGTCCATGCCGCCCTCGACGGAGGCCATGGCCAGGAAGGTGCGGTTGGCGCGGTCGAGGAGATACGACACGTAGTACTCGTCGGCGATGTCCGCGGTCTGGGCGAGCATCACCTTGTGGACCGTGTGGCCCTTGATGTCCATGCCCAGAATCTGGCCGGCCTTCACCACGGCGTCGTCAGGGTCGGACGCGAGCTTGACACCGCCCGCCTTGCCCCGGCCGCCGGTCTTGACCTGGGCCTTGACGACGGCGCGACCGCCGAGCTCCACGGTCACCTGGCGCGCCGCTTCGGGCGTGTCGATGACTTCGCCGGCCAGCACCGGTACACCATGCTTGGCGAAGAGATCCCTCGCCTGGTACTCGAACAGATCCACGCGCGTCCGTCCCTTTGTGATTCAGTCGTGTCGCGTTGTAATGGCAGGGTCGTCTTGCAGGTTAGCCCTGCCTGACTGCCCGGCCTAAATTCGGGGTCACACCGGCGCGGTGAGAACGGTCACAAGTGCGGTTCCCGTGTGAGCGGGTACGGATGCGCCCGGGGGACTGCTCTCCAGGTCTCGCTGCGTCGCCTCTCTACGTCGCCGCGGGGACGGGCAGCGGGCGGCCCTCCAGCGCCGCCGCCATCACCTCGGGGAACAGCTCGGGCGTACAGGCGAACGCGGGTGCGCCGAGGGCGGCGAGCGCGGCCGCGTGATCACGGTCGTACGCGGGCGCTCCCTCGTCGGAGAGCGCGAGCAGCGCGACGAACTGCACGCCCGACGCCTTCATGGCGGCGACCCGCTTCAGCATCTCCTGGCGTATGCCGCCCTCGTACAGGTCGCTGATGAGCACGACCACGGTGTCGGCGGGGCGGGTGATGCGCTGCTGGCAGTACGCGAGCGCCCTGTTGATGTCCGTACCGCCGCCGAGTTGGGTGCCGAAGAGCACGTCCACGGGGTCGCTGAGCTGGTCGGTGAGGTCGACGACGGCGGTGTCGAAGGCGACGAGGCGGGTGGCGAGGGAGCGCATCGAGGCGAGGACGGCGCCGAAGACGGAGGCGTAGACGACGGAGGCGGCCATGGAGCCGGACTGGTCGATGGCGAGGACGACTTCCTTGCGGACGGAGCGCGCGGCGCGCGCGTAGCCGACGAGGCGCTCGGGGACGACGGTGCGGTGCTCGGGGACGTAGTGCTTGAGGTTGGCGCGGATGGTGCGGTCCCAGTCGATGTCGCGGTGCCGGGGCCGCTGCACGCGGGCGGCCCGGTCGAGGGCGCCGGTGAGGGTGGCGCGGGTGCGGGCGGCGAGTTTGCGCTCCAGGTCGTCGGTGACCTGCCGGACGACGGTACGGGCGGTCTCGCGGGCCTCGTCGGGCATGGCCTTGGCGAGGGAGAGCAGCGTGCCGACGAGATGCACGTCGGGCTCGACGGCGGCGAGCATCTCGGGCTCCAGGAGGAGCGAGGCGATGCCGAGACGGTCGATGGCGTCGCGCTGCATGACCTGGACGACGGGCGTCGGAAAGTACTCCCGCACATCCCCGAGCCACCGGGCCACCTGCGGCGCGGACCCGCCGAGCCCGGCCCGCCGCCGACCGCTGTTTCCGGGTTGGTCGGCGCCCCCGTAGAGAGCGGCCAGGACCTGATCCATCCCGGCGTCGTCCCCGGCCAGCGCCGCCCCGGTCCCGTCCCCGCCGCCTTCGCCCCCCAGCACCAGCCGCCACCGCCGCAACCGCTCCCCTCCGGGGGCGGCGGGGGCGGGCGGACCGGGGACGGAGGCGGCAGCGGGGGCGGGGGCCGGGGTCGTGGGGCCGGGGTCGCCTTGGGCGGGCGGGGTCGCGTCCGCGGAGCGGACGGCGGACGAGGCGGGATACACGGGGGCGGGGGGATGGGGAGGCACGGACGCAGAGGGCGCCGGGAACACGGGAGTCGGGGACACAGGAGTCGAGGGCACGGGATCGGTGAAGGGGGACCCGGACCCGACGGCGCCGGTGGCCTGCGGGGGCGGGGCGGTGCGATGCGCGGAGGGCCGGGGAGCGGACATCGAGGGCTCCTCTTGGGGGTCGTGGGAGGCTTGGTGCCGGGTCACGGTCGTTCCTCCTCGGTGCCGAGCAGTGCGCGGAGCGTGGGCAGGACGGCGGCGGCGCGGGCCGTGTCGATCTCGTCGGCGAAGCCGGGCAGGCCCTCCGGCTCGGCCGGGCCCGCGGTGGAGGCGCCGCGGCGTACCAACTCGCCGATGGCGCGCCGGGCCCCCGGCTCGTACTCGGCGAACGTCCGCCGCAGCAGCGGCAGCACGTCCGTGAAGGCGTCGCCGGACAGCCCGGTCAGCCAGCCGTCGACCAGGGCGAGCAGCCGCTCGTCGTGGACGAGGAGCATGCCGCCGTCGCCGCCGAGGAAGCCCTCGACCCATGCGGCGGCGTCCGCGGGCGGCACGGCGTGGGACAGGGCGAGGCCCATGACCCGCTCCGCCTCGGCGGCCGGCATCCGGCCCGCGTCCAGGAGCAGCCGCACGGCCCGGCCGCGGATGAGCCCGGGCACGGCATCCCGGCCCGCCAGTACCCGCAACGCTCCGGCCCACCGCGTTCGCAGCGAACCCGCCGCGGCGGGCACCGCCTCCTCCGCCGCCGCACCGCCACCGGCGACGGGACCGGCTGCCGCGGGCCGGCCGCCTGCCGTCATTCCGTCATCGCCGGGGGCGGCTGTTCCGGACTCCGCGTTCACCGCACCGCCGGAGGCGTCCGCCTCCGAACCGGCGCCCCCGGATCCCGGGCTCGCGTCCAGCAACGCCACCGCCGCGTGTACCGCGTCGACGTGCGTGCGCATCTCCTGTGCCCCGTCCGTGTCGAGCCCCGCGCACGCGGCCGGGAGGCCGACGAAGATGCGGTCGGCCAGGCCCGTGGCGACCTCCGCGAGCGCCGCGGTCTCCGTGCCCCGGACGTCGCCGTAGCGGACGGAGCGGGCCAGCGCGGGGAGCGCCGCGGCCAGGTGGCCGACGTCCGTGTCGAGCGCGGCGCGGTCGGCGAGTGCCTGCATGGCGACCGGCAGGGCGTCGGTCAGCTCGGCGAGCAGGCACTGCTCGGCCAGCGCCGTCACCTGGGCCAGCGAACCGGCCTGCGCCGCCTCGTACTCGGCCTTCGCGGTGGCCGCCGCGACCACCGTCGTGCCCCAGAGCGCCGCCTCCACGACGCGTACGGACAGATCCGGCTCCCACCGCAGGCTCCACGTCTCGCGGAACGTGCCGGTGCTCGCCCGGGAGGCCGCGGGCACGCCCCAGTCGATGCCGAGCAGCCGCAGCCGGTGCAGCAGGCGGCTGCGCCCCGCGTCGGTCTCCTTGCGCAGGTCGAGCTGCAGCTCGCGCTCCTCGGCCGTCGGCTTGAGCCGCAACGCCCGCTGCGTACGGGCCAGATCCCGCTGCAGAGGCACGGCGGGCGCCGACTCCGGCACCTCGCCGAGCGCGTCGCCCACGACGAGCCGGTCGGCGACGAGCGCCAGCGGCACCTCGGAGCCGTCGCACATCACGGCCCGTACGGCATCCAGCGTCTCGGCCAGCCCGGCGAGCGGCCGGCCCCGCATCGTGGCCAGCGCGGTGGCGAGCCGGACGGCCTCGATGACGTGTGCCGACGAGACGGTCCGGCCCTCGGCGCGCAGCAGGCCGGCGACCTTGATCAGCCAGCGCTCGATGGGCCGGTCCGGGACCTCGAAAAGATGGGCGTACCAGCCCGGGGAGTCGATACCCGCACCGTAGCCGCTCTGCCGCGCCAGCCGGCGGTGGGTCCACGGCACCCAGGCCACCTCGGTCTTGACCTTCGGCAGGCCCTTGAGCAGCCGGCGGTCGGCGGTGACGGTGGTACGGGCCCGCAGCGCGGGCACGTGCCACGCGCCGCAGACGACGGCGACCCGCCCGTCGAACTCGCGCCGCGCCTCCCGCAGCCGCAGCCGCATGTGCGCTTCGCGCACCAGATCCCGGTCGTGCCCCCCGTCCCCGTACCGCTCGCGCAGCGCGCCCATCGCCTCGGCCAACGCCACGAACGTCGCGGCGACATCAGCGTCGCCGGGAGAGGCGTCCGGGCCGCGGGGGTCCGCGAGGGCGGCGGTGCCGTCGGCGTCCGACGCAGCGGCGGGCTCGGCGCGGTGCGGCATGCGGTGCTCGATCGCGTCCTCCCACCACCTCTCCGGGTCGTCGTAGCCCGCGGCCTCCGCGAGGACCGCCAGCGGGTCGATGCGCAGCGCCTCGGGATCGAGCGCCGCCCCCTCCCCTTCCTCGCCTCCGGATCCGTCCGTGCCGCCGGGCCGCCCCGCCTCATGCTCGTCGCCCGGCCCCGGCCCACCCGGGGCCAGTCGGTCGGCACCGGCCATCGCGAGGGTGTGGGTGGCGGGGAGGTCGATGAAGCGGACCGGGACGCCGTGGCGCAGCGCCCAGCGGATCGCGACCCACTCCGGCGAGAAGTGCGCCAGCGGCCAGAACCCCGCCCGCGCCGGCTCGTCCACGGCGTGCGCCAGCAGCGCGACGGGCGGGCGCATGTCCTCGTCGGCGGCCAGCTCGACGATCGCGTCCGCCTCCGGCGGCCCCTCGACGAGCACGACCCGCGGCCGGTACGCGTCCAGCGCCGCGGCGACCCCGCGCGCGGAGCCGGGCCCGTGGTGCCGTACGCCGAGCAGCAACGGCTCGACGGCCGCGGTACCCCGCCGGCGCCCCTCCTCCACACCGCCCACGGACCGCTCCCCCTCCACGACGGCGACTCCCCCACCCAAGCGCTCCGCCCCCCTCCCGGCTACGCCCCCGGTGACTCTCCCGGCCACGGATTCCGCGCTCCTCCCGGTCAGGCGCCCCGCGGCCTCCCCGGCCACGTCTCCCGCGTCGTCCTGCTTCGCGTCGGCGAACTCCTCGTCCACGTACGCCTCTTCCGCCACCCTCACCCCCTCACTCACGCCTTGTTTCTTCTACGTCCCGCACTCCGGTGGGATCACGCCGTGAGCTCGCGGCAGGCGCGGTAGAAGTCCTTCCAGCCCTCGCGCTCGCGGACCACCGTTTCCAGGTACTCCTGCCACACCACACTGTCCGCCGCCGGATCGCGGACCACCGCGCTCTGGATGCCCGCCGCCACGTCGCTCGCGCGGAGCACCCCGTCGCCGAAGTGCGCCGCCAGCGCGAGGCCGCCGGTGACCACCGATATCGCCTCCGCCGTCGACAGCGTCCCGGACGGGGACTTCACCTTCGTCCGGCCGTCGGCCGTCTGCCCGTCACGCAGTTCGCGGAAGACCGTGACGACCCGGCGGATCTCGTCGACCGCCTCGGGGACCGGCGGGAGCTGGAGGGAGACGCCGATCTGGGCGACGCGCTGCGTGACGATGCCGACCTCGTCCTCGGGGGACGCCGGGAGCGGGAGCACCACCGTGTTGAAGCGGCGGCGCAGGGCACTCGACAGTTCGTTGATCCCGCGGTCGCGGTCGTTGGCCGTCGCGATGACGTTGAACCCCCGGACCGCCTGGACCTCTTCGCCCAGCTCCGCGATCGGCAGGGTCTTCTCCGACAGGATCGTGATGAGCGAGTCCTGCACGTCGGCCGGGATACGGGTCAGCTCCTCGACCCGCGCCGTCATGCCCTCCGCCATCGCCCGCATCACCGGGCTGGGCACCAGCGCCTCCCGGCTGGGGCCGGCGGCCAGCAACTGCGCGTAGTTCCACCCGTAGCGGATGGCCTCCTCCGGCGTGCCCGCCGTCCCCTGCACGAGCAGCGTGGAATCGCCGCTGACCGCGGCGGCCAGGTGCTCCGAGACCCAGGTCTTCGCCGTGCCGGGCACGCCGAGGAGCAGCAGCGCCCGGTCCGTCGCCAGCGTGGCGACCGCCACCTCCACGATCCGGCGCGGGCCGACGTACTTGGGCGTGACGGCCGTGCCGTCCGGGAGCGTGCCGCCCAGGAGATACGTGGACACCGCCCACGGCGACAGCCGCCAGCGCGGCGGCCGGGGCCGGTCGTCCGCGGCGGCGAGGGCCGCCAGCTCATGCGCGAAGGCGTGTTCGGCGTGCGGCCGCAGCGCGTGGTCCGCGTCCGCGGACCCTGCGGTGCCCGCGGACTCCGCGGACCGGCCCGCCTCGCCGCTGCCCCCGATGGCCGCGCCCGCCCCTGTGGTGGTCGTCATCGTGTCCCCTCCTCGCCGACTCGGTCGCAGCCGCCGCCGCTACCGCCGCGGTGACTGCGGAAACCACCTTGCCGCACGGCACTGACACCGCTCCCACGCCTGTGGACAGCGCAGGTCAGGGCCGTTGTCAGTGGGGGGTCGTAGCGTCGTGGGCATGGAGGGGCTGAACGAACGGTGGAGCGTGGATCAGGTGTGGGGGCTGGCCCCTGACACCTCGTCACGTACGGCGGGAAGCAAGCTCGCCGCGGCCGGGCCGTGGGCGGAGTCCGGGGCCGCGGGCGAGGCGGTGTGGGGGCTGTGCCGCGGAAGCGGGAGCAGGCCGTATCAGACGGCGGTGGATCTGCAGGGCCCGGCGTACAAGTGCAGTTGCCCGAGCCGGAAGTTCCCGTGCAAGCACGCGCTGGGGCTGCTGTTGCGCTGGGCGCAGGGCGAGGTGCCCGAGACCCCGGCGGACACCTCGGTCCCCCAGTGGGCGGCCGAGTGGCTGGCGAGCCGCCGGGAGAAGGCGGAGCGTGAGGCCGCCGCCGGGCCCGCGGCGGAGCGGGCCCCGGATCCGGCGGCGGCGGCCGAGGCCCGGCGGCGGGCGGAGCAGCGGCGGCAGCGGATCGCGGCGGGGGCCGCGGAGTTGGAGCAGCGGCTTGCGGACCTGCTGCGCGACGGGCTGGCGACGGCGCCGCGGGGTGCCGTGTGGGAGGAGACCGCGGCGCGCATGGTCGACGCGCAGGCGCCCGGTCTCGCGGCGCGGGTGCGCGAGTTGGGGACGCTGCCGGCTTCGGGACCCGGGTGGCCGGCGCGGCTGCTCGCCGAGTGCAGCTTGCTGCATCTGCTGGACCAGGGCTTCCTGCGGCTGGACGAGTTGCCCGAGCCGCTGGCGGCGACGGTGCGGGCACGGGTGGGCCTGACGGTCGACGCCGCGGGGCTGCTGCGCGGCGGCACGCTGCGGGACGACTGGCTGGTGCTGGCCCAGGAGGACGCCGACGACGGCAAGTTGGTCACGCGCCGCATCTGGCTGTGGGGCGTGGGTACGGAGCGGATGGCGCTGCTGCTCGCGTACGGGGCGGCGGGCCGGGCGCCGGAGCAGTCGCTGCCGACGGGACTGGTGCTGGACGCGGAGCTGGCCTATTACCCGGGCGCGTATCCGCTGCGCGCGGCGCTGGGCACGGTTCACGCGGGCCCGCGGGCCCCGGCGGGGGGCGGCCGGGAGGAGCGGGCCGTGCCGCCGGGGGCCGGGATCGCGGAGGTGGCCGCGGCGTACGGGGCGGCACTGGTGGCGGACCCCTGGCTGGAGGGGATACCTGCGGTCCTGACGGACGTGGTCCCGGTGCCGGCAGAGGGGGACGAGGGCTGGCAGTTGGCCGAGCGCACGGGCGACCGCGCGCTGCCGTTCCACCCGGCCGCGGGGCGCGGTCCGAGCGTCTGGCAGCTTCTCGCGGTGTCGGGGGGCGGCCCGGTCACGGTCTTCGGCGAGTTCGGCCACGCGGGCTTCCGCCCGCTGACCACGTGGTCGGCCGGCGCGGCGGTCCCGCTGACGGGCGCCGCCGCGGCCGTGGCGGGGGCGGGGGCGCCGATCGCGGCGGCGAAGGGAGCAGGCACGTGGCGCTGACGCGAGATCGGGAGCAGGTTCGGCGCGGCGGGCCGGCGAAGGGGTGCGGAGCGCCGTATGCCCGGCGGCCAGGGCCGGGAGCGAAGCGGAGAGGAGACACCGGGCCGCACCGCGCGGCCCGCAGGTTCCGCGCCCCGTCGAGGCGGGGCCTCAACCGCCCGCCGCGCGGCGGCAAGCGGCCGTCCGGCGCGGCGAGCCGAGGCCCGGGGAACGGCCCGCGGGGGGCGAGGCATGCCGGACGGGGGGCGACTGCCGGGGCGTGGGCGCGCAGGTGCGTGGTCCGGGACGGGTTCGGGGCTTCGGAGGGGGTCGTATGAC